>JAHBUU010000140.1 GCA_019637895.1 Pseudobdellovibrionaceae bacterium
TTTTTGAAAGCCTTCCACGCGGTTCGGAGGGAGTTTCAAAACCTCCCAGACGGGGCGTTTGTTCGGGAGGCCTTCGAGCACGTCCGCGCAGGACTTCGACGAGAAATCGTGGCATAGGCCGGCTTTGTCGAAAACGAAGAAACCCTGGCTCAACGAATCGAGGAGAGCGCCCATGAGCTTGTTGAGCTCGCGGATCTCGGAGGTTCTTTCGTCGACCATTTTTTCCAGATTCTTACTGTATTTTTCGAGTTCCTGCTGGGCGTTTTGCAGTTCGAGGATATAGCCCTCTTTTTGCTCGAGCTCGCCACGGTATTTATGCTGGAGGCGTTCTTCGAGAGTCACATCTCGCATGAAGACGATCCACAGGGCATCACCTTCGGAAACGGGGAGAGGCTGGCAAGTGAGCTGCACTTTTCCCTCGTTGCCTTCGGAGCTAGTGAAACGGATTTCTTTGTAAGGGGTGGCGGCCTTGATTTCGGGCAGTTGGTTCAACCACTCGACGGGTTCGCTGAAGGAAAAGAGCTCTGCCAAAGTTTTTCGTTGAGCCTTGCGGGCGCTGACGCCAGCCATGAGCGCGGCGGTCTCGTTGCAATAGACGACCTTTTGATCACGATTGAGAACGAAGCAAGGCTCCAAAAGAGAGTCGAAGAGCTCTGTCGGGAAATTCATAGGTTCAGGCCTCCGAGGCCCTGGCTGTCGATCTCGAAAGAGCGAACTTCAGACCATGCGGAGCTACGGTTTTCATTTTTGATGAGCGAGCGCACGCGCCAGAAGAACTTTCCGGTCGGGACTTTGTTCTGCAGGAGCACGCGTGAGTCGCGGGCTTCCGTTCTGAACAGAACACTTCCGAAGTTCACATCGCCCGAGATCTCGACCTGATAGGAGGTCGCCTCTTTGACTTGAGTCCACTCGAGCCAGAACATCGGATTTTGCGTCGTCTGCAAGAAGATCGATGCCCGATCGTAAGGCTCTGAGAGGCGTGGAGGGCTCATTGGATCATGATAGTTGTAGCGCAACGTCTGAGTTTCCGAGAACCGGGTCACGGGTTCGCCTGCTTCGTCGAGTCCTTGGACGCGAATGAAGTAGGTGCCCGGTTCATCGATCTTCACGGCGCTCGCTGGCTTGCGGCTTACCAATTGACGTGGCGCTTTGAACGAAGAGTCCTTCGAGATTTGCAGACGATAGGACTTTGCAACCGGGATGCTTGACCATTGAGCTTTTGCTTCGATGGCTGGGGCCGGGATTGAAGGATCTTTCGCCAGCTTTTCAAAGACGGAGAAGGGTTCAAGCACGGGGCGTCCCGACAAGATATTCAGACGGGCAGGTTCGCTGAAAGGCCCTTTCAACTGATCCTGAGAAACACCTTGAACACGAACGTGCCAAACACCTGGAGGGTATTTGCTCCAATCGAGAGCGGTCCCGTTCATTTCGACGGTTTTGGCATTCTTAAAGGAAGCATCGCGGGACATTTGCAGCTGATAGGAGACCGCCTTCGAATCCGCCGTCCAGCGCACCTTGTCTGGGGCGACTGAGGACGGGGAGCGTTTGTTCAGAGTTTCCATATCCAACTGATAAGCGTTTTTTTCAAAGGCGATCTTGCTTGGAGGATTTCCAAGAACGCCGGTCAGTGCAACCGTCAGTTGTTGTGGCTCGCTCCAGTCGGAGGTGCGTCCATTCGCGAAGACACCGCGGACATGATAGTAATAGACGCCATTTTTCAATGGAGGCGTATTGACGAGGCCGGTTTGACTTTGTTGTTTATAAAGAACCGGATCGAACTGCTTCGATGTCGAGATTTCATATTCGTAGTGAGCGAACTCGGGCTGTGGCTGCCAGGAAATTTTCGCCGAGGCGGCCGGCGGAGTCGTCAGGGTCGGGATCTTGACTTCTTTACGGATGACGGCCGCGTCCAAGGTTGTCAAAACCTTTGGAGCCGTGGCGACACTCAAATCCAAGATTTGGGTGTCCGACGTGGCGATCTTGCGGCCTTTCGAATCAAGAGCACTGACTCGCCAGTAGTATCGCCCCTCAGGGAAAGGCTCTGTGGTCGAAGCTTCGAGGCTCGAACTTTTGATCGAACGGGTGACTTTGTCGCAAGAGGGGGTCTCGCAGAGGTCCCACTGGTAGGCTTTGGCCTTGGGATAAGGCTTCCATTGAGTGGTGAGTGGGTCCGTGCGTTTGATCTTATAGTACTGAACTCCGGTCGGAGTGACGGTTTCCATCTTGCCGACTTGGATCGAGTCTGCGGCGCCATTCTTGTTGAAGCCCAGAGTCTTTCCCTCTTCGATGGAGTAACGTCCGGTTCTGGTTTTGATCGAAGCCCGACCGCCGGTGACAGAGACTTCGATTTCACCGTTGCTCGACTTTTTCAGGCTGACCGTTCCCGAGCCTTCGATGGTGTAGGTTTCGCCACCGGAGGTGATTTTCAGACCTTTGGATCCGATCTTGGACGTCAGGTCCCCGAAGCGGAAATCGAGATTGATTTCGCCGCCTGCGGACGACAGGGTGATCAGAGAGTTTTCTTTCAAAGTCAGATCGGTGCCGTCGTTTAACTGGATCTGGGCGCTGGATCGTTCGCCTGTAAAGATGGAGTCCATCAAGCGAACATCGTCAGAACGGTCGGCTGGAAACCAAGTGAAGGCACTGGCCGTCTTCAGACGGACATCGCGGTTCGAAACGGAGACCTTTCCGATTTTTTCCAAGCCCGAATCATCAAGACGAGGGAACAGGAGAGAGTCATCGTAGAGGAAATACGAGAAGACCACGATCAAGAGCGCGGCAAGAATAAGAATAATACGTTCTGTCTTCTCTGATTGATTCATATTTACCTGAGATCTCTTTCGGCATTTTTTTGGCAGAGTTTGACGGACAAACGTCGAGAAGCGATAAAAATTCGAGACTAAACTGGACTGGACCGTCTGATATCTTCCCTCTACTCTGTTTGAAATGAACCGCCGTGGACTTTCCCTCCGATATAAGATTCTTTTCTTGCTCACGGCGATCCCTGCCGTGGCTCTGGCCGCTTACCTCGTTCTCGCAATGCGAGTGTTCGAGTCCGATAAGATCGCCTATGTCTTCGATGCGACCAGTAATATGTCGGGGACTCTGGCGTCTCAAATCAAGACACAGCTCAATTCGGTTTTGATTGGTGCCAAACCTTTGTTCCAGGATTATCTGTCGAATACCAACGAACAGGGACGACGCAGCTTTTCGGCACGGGGAGAAGAACTCTTTCAAGAGGACTCTCAGATCGATGCCATCGTCGTCTATCGCCGGGAAAGCAACGGAGAGATTCAGACTCGGGCGGCGTTGGAAAAAACTCCGGGTCTTTATTTGGAGGCCTTGGGTTCTTCGCAGGCCACACTCGCTCAAGAGATCAATGAGGCGATCAGATCCGGGCGCTCGATTCGGTCGTTGGGTAAAGATGACCGGGTTCTGATCACGGAGCGAGTGGGCTCTGACAGTCGCATGGCGATCTTCGCGATAATTACGCGTCTTTCTGAAACCGCTGAGATGTTCAGAACATCGATTTCTCAGCGCCTATATCTGATCGATCAGACGGGAACTGTGATTTTTGCCCCGCGCGAGTTCCAGGATGCGAACCTCAAGGTGGCCGTTCCATTGTCCTTCCTCAAGGACCCATCAAAAAAATTCGTTCAGGGTGCCGAGACCATCACAGATGACAAGGGCGAAGTCTTGCTCGCCTCTTACTCGAAGGTGGGCTTTGGGGATTTGGTCGTCGTTTCGACCGTTGCCCGCGAAAAGGCATTGAGCGCAGTGGGAATTCTGCTGCGGAAATCCTTGATCTTTTTTGTCATTCTTCTTTGCTCGGTCGTCATCGTCAGCCTCCTTGCTTCGGGCCGATTGACCAATGCGCTGTCATCTCTTTTTGTTGCGACAAAAAAGGTGTCCGAAGGGGACTTTAATGTCCATGTCGACGTTAAATCGCAGGATGAGGTCGGAGCGCTGGCTGATAACTTTAATTTGATGGCGGCGGAAGTCTCGCGGCTTCTCGATCAGACGGCGGAAAAGGCCCGGATGGAATCCGAGTTGCAGACCGCAAAGACCGTGCAAGAGACTCTTTTCCCAGAAAGCCATAGCCATTTAGGTGGTCTGGAGATTTCCGGTTTCTACGAGCCTGCCTCCGAGTGCGGTGGTGATTGGTGGCATTATTGTCAGGTCGGGGATCAGACCTTTTTATGGATCGGGGATGCGACGGGGCACGGTGCCCCTGCGGCTTTGATCACCAGCGCCGCAAAGTCCGCTTCGGCCATCATCGAAAACATGCAGGTCGGACCAGCGGCGGCGCTGGCGCTTTTGAATAAGTCGATCTGTGCGGTTTCAAAAGGGCGATTGATGATGACCTTCTTCATCGCCTCTTTCGATCAAAAGACCAAAGTTCTGACCTATGCCAATGCCTCTCATGAAGCTCCTTTCCTGATGAAGCCTTCGGCGGGGCCTTTGAAAAAGAAGAGCCTACTCCCTCTGAACGAAGTCGGAGGACCTCGTTTAGGACAAGACCGCGAGACGGTTTACGAAGAAGCCAAGGTTCAACTCGAGCCCGGCGATATGGTGTTCTTTTATACGGACGGGATCCCTGACATTCGATCTCCTGAGAATGAGGAGTGGGGCGAGCGCCAATTCGTGAAAGCGATGATTGAAGCTCACCAGGATTTCCCGACGGCGGAGAGCTCGGTGGCTCGATTCGTTGAAACTTTCCAGGCCTTTCGGCAAGGAAGTCAACTGGTGGATGACGTGACCTTTTTTGTTGTGAAGAATCAGGATTCGGAGGCAGGTTCGTAATGGGTAAACTCGAGATCAAAACAGAAAAAAACGGCGATAAACTGAATCTGACCCTGGTCGGAACCATCGACGAGGACATCGATTTCAACCAGCACTCTCTGAGTGGAGTCAAAGAGATCGATCTTCATCTGTCGGGAGTGAAAAGCATTAACTCCTGCGGAATCCGTGAGTGGATCAAGTGGATGGGCGGCTCTAGTGCCGAAGTTCTGCGGTGGCACGATTGCCCCAAGCCGATCGTTGACCAGATCAACATGGTGGATGGTTTCCTGCCGAGCACGGGCAAGGTCTTGTCTTTCTTCGTTCCTTATTACAATGACGACGCTGGTTCCGAGAAAAGCGTGCTGTTTCGCTATGGGACGGAATTCACCGATTCAGAAGTGAAACCTCCAGAAACCGTCAAAGACGAAGACGGCAACGAGATGGAGATGGACGTCATCGAGTCGAAGTACTTCAAGTTCATCAAGAAATAGACCTAGGTCGGGGAAGTCTCCCTTATTGTTCGGGCGCTGTCTGCCGATAATTCCTCTGTGACAGCGTCTAAGTTTCGGATTTTACTTCTGGGTGACGAGCTCGGCTTGTCCGAGCAGATCATGAAGGCCTTCCAGCAGGATGGCCACGAGGTCGTGCATTGCGTACGTCCGGACGAGGCTCAATTTGAATTGGGTCGTGGGACCTTTCAGTTTCTTCTCGTCGATTGCATGCTTCCCGGAAGTGTAAACGGCGTTGATTTCGTCCTGAACTGCAAAAAGAGCATGAACATCGGATCGATGAAGTTCGTTCTGATGAGCGGAATTTTCACGGACAAAGAATTCGTGAAAGATGCCATGAGCAAGACGAAGGCGGTGGCCTTTGTCGAGAAAAAGGCGCCGTTCGATGTGGCGCCTCTTGTGCAAGTCGTGAAGGCCAATGCGGGGCCTGCTGAAATGCCGCCGATTCGTAAGCAGCTGTATCAAATTTTCGCCAAAGAAAAAGTTTCGAACCGTGAAAAGAGAAAGTTGATCGAGTCGCTGGAAGAAGTGAACGGGTTCGATCTGCCGTTCATCTACAGTCTGCTCGTGGAAACCCGATCTTCGGGTTATCTGAACATTTACGAGAAAAACGGATCTGTTTCCGGGATCTCGATCAGTGATGGTTGCATCATCGGTGTCGATGCGGAAGATCGCACGACGTTTCTTGGCGAGATGTTGATTCAAAGCGGTTATGCCATGCCGAACCATGTTCAGAAGGCGCTCGACGAGAGAACCAATCAAAAAATCGGAAGCCGTCTGATCAACTCGAACCAGTTGAGCCCTCATGCCTTTGACGTGATTCTGACCGAGCAGATGAACATTCGACTTTCACGAACGGTCACTGATCATGTCGTGAAAGTGAATTTCGCGATTGCTGATCTTGAAAAGACCAATCCTCATATCGATTCTGAATTGCTTCAGTACTACTTGCACGACTGGATCGCGGCCAAGATCGATACCGCCTGGCTGAAGGCGCTCTATCTGATGTGGAGCGGGAATCCGATTCTTTTATCGCCGACCTTCAAAGGGGATCACCCAGCTCTCGAGATGGGCCTGGTGCGTGCCCTGCCTGACCTGCTCACCCGGGTTCGTGAGGGTGGTGTGACTTTGAGTCAGTTGTTGGAATCGAAAAAGTATCCTGAGTCGGCTGTTTACAAAGCTTTGCATTTCCTTTTGACGAAGGGGCTGATCGTCTTTGGTGCGAAAGTGGCTTTTGCTTCGGTCGCCGAGCAGCAGGTCGCCTTGAAAAAAATCTGGGCGGACATCCAAGAGAAAAACCCTTACGAAATCATCGATATGATCGGGAACGAGAACCTGCAGCCAGAGGCTTTGGCGAAGTTCCTGGGGAATGCGCCCAGCGATCCGAATTCAGCTTTGGGTGTGCTGTGGAATAACCTGCAAAAAAAGATCGCCGATGCAACCAAGGTCGCACAGGACCCTCAGGGTCGAGTGCAGTTCCAGGAAGATGCGGCCAGCAAGCAGGCCGAGAACAAGATGAAGGCGGGCCAAAGGATCGAAGAGGCCAAGCAGAAGCTGGCTCTGAATCAGTATGGCCCGGCAATGGCGATCCTGTTGGACGTGCAAAAACAATTTCCGCAGATCGAAAATATTCATTTGATGCTCGCTTGGGCCAAGCTCGGACAAATCGTTCCAGCCAAAAAGCCCATCATGATGAAAGAGATCGAGTTCGAGCTGGTTCAAGTGCCCGCAGAAGAACGCTACGACGCCCACTATCCAATGGTGCTCGGAATTTTCCAAAAGACCAAAGGCGACCTCGCGGCCGCAAAGAAAAGTTTGGAGCGAGCCATCGCGATGAACCCGTCCTTGTTGGCGGCCCGTCGCGAGTTGTCCCAAGTGGAAAGCTTGCTCAAAAAGAACAATGACCTGTTCAACGTGGACCTGAAGCAAATGGTCTCAGGCTTCTTCAAGAAAAAATAAGTCAAAAATCGCAGTGACTCCAAGCCAGCACATCCCCGGTTTTTCCGAGAGTTCGCGCCTGGGACTGAGGGCCTATTCCGTCTCTGAGGACATCCGGG
>JAHBUU010000141.1 GCA_019637895.1 Pseudobdellovibrionaceae bacterium
ACTCTCGAGGGCCTCAGGTCCGTTTTTGCCACCAAACAGCGGGTTTTCATTCAAACTTCCGTTGGCTCTGGCGGCATGGAAAGCCTTCTCGTCAATACGCTCTCTCCAGGTGACAAGGTCATCGTGATCGTTTCCGGAAAATTCGGTGAACGCTGGGCCGAAATGGCAACAACCTTCGGAATGAATGTCGTGACCCTTGTCGTGCCCTGGGGCGAAGCCGTCGCGGTTTCCGAAGTCGAAAAAACCCTGCAAGCTCATCCCGATGCCCGAGCCGTTTTCTGCCAAGCCTGTGAAACCAGCACCGCAGTCCTGCATCCCATTCGCGAGATCGGCGAACTCGTCAGTCAACGATCCGAAACTTTGTTTTTAGTCGACGGAATCACGGCGGTCGGCGCCTTTCCCCTCCCGATGGATGAATGGAAAATCGACGGCCTGGTGGCGGGATCGCAAAAAGCCTTCATGCTGCCGGCGGGCCTGGCCTTCATCAGTTTTTCGCAAAAAGCCGAGCCCTTCATCCAATCCGCCAAATGTCCTCGCTACTATTTCGACATCCGTCGCGAGCGAAAAGCGAACGAAAAGGGCGAGTCCGCCTTTTCCGCCGCCGTCCCACTGATCCGCGCCCTCGACTGGGTGTTGAGCGATTTGAAACTCAAGGGCCTCGACAAGCATTATGCCTCGATCGAACGTTTTGCCCGAATGACTCGCGAGTACGCCCATCAAGCGGGACTCACCCTTTATTCCAAGAACGCCAGCCCCTCGGTCACCGCTCTGTGCATGCCCGAGGGCATCGATGGGCAGGAGGTCCGGCAACGTCTCGAGACCGACCACCGCATCACCGTCATCGGCGGTCAGGATCAAGCCAAAGGCAAAATCATCCGCATCGGACACATGGGGTACATTCAAGACGAAGAAATGCTCCGTCTGTTTGAAGCACTGGGACGAGTTCTGCAATCGATGAAGCCTCAAGATTGGAGCGACGCCCGTGTCGCGACCTTGACTGCCGCCATGAGAGCCTGGGCCGAGGCGAATCCATGAAAAAGAAAAAAGTCTTGATCACCGATCGCTTCGCCTCTGAAAGCTCGATGTGGCTGGATCGCCAAGAACATCTCGAGATCGTTCGTTCGGACAGCCCTTCGGTTCTCCCGCTGGAGCACCTGGTGTCTTGTCATGCGATGCTGATTCGCAGCCGCACCCGGATCGACGAAAAGCTTTTGAAAAAGGCCCGCCAACTGCAGCTCATCGTCACGGCCACCAGTGGCTTTGACCACATCGATCTTGATGCCTGCACCAAGTGGGGTATCACAGTGATGCACACCCCGTCTGCCAATATCGAAAGCGCCTCGCAGTTGACCTGGGCTCTCGTTCTGGCCGTCGCGAACCGTCTGCGCGAAGCAAGGCCCCTGATGGAATCCGGCGAGTGGCAGAGGGATAAAATCATCGGTCTCGAGCTCAGTGGACGCACTTACGGCATTGTCGGCCTGGGACGCATCGGCTCCCGAGTTGCCAAGCTCGCGCAAGCCTTCGGAATGAATGTGCTGGCTTATGATCCCTATCTTTCCGACTCTGCTTTCGAGGCTCTGAACGTTCAGCGACAGGGCTTCGAGGACGTCTTGAAAAATTCGGATGTGGTCAGCTTTCACGTGCCGAAAACGGCCGAGACCGAACGGATGCTCACTCGCCAGCAGCTCTCTCAGCTGTCCCGGCCTTTGATTTTGGTGAACTCCTCACGGGGATCCGTGATCGAAGAAGCGGATCTACTGGAGGCCTTGCAGAAAGGCTGGATCCGCGGAGCCGGCCTTGATGTTTTTGCCCAGGAGCCTCTGGAGCCAGGCTCTGAACTGCTCAAACTGCCTCAGGTGGTCGCGACCCCTCACGTGGGCGCCAATACCGAAGAGGCTTTCTTCAAGGCCAGCCAGCTGGCCGCTCAAAAGATGGTGAGCTTCTTTCTGGACGGTTCGACCTCGGATACCCTTCCCCCTCGCGTTCCCTGGTATGGTGCAACCCCGCTGAAAGCGGATTGATATTGCCTCCAGTCCCATCCTTTGCGACTCTTCGACCGATCCAGTCATTCGTAACGGGAGAGACTCAATGCCAGGCATCGTGGTCGTTGGCGCCCAATGGGGCGACGAAGGCAAAGGAAAACTCGTGGACGTGTTCGCCTCGAAGGCGGACATGGTCGTTCGCTACCAAGGCGGCGCCAATGCGGGACACACTCTCGTCGTCAACGGCAAGAAAACCGTTTTGCATCTGATTCCCTCTGGCATCCTCCATCCCGACACCACCTGTGTCGTGACCTCAGGTGTGGTGGTCGATGTCTTCGGCATCCTCGATGAAATCAAAGGCCTGAAAAACAACGATCTCCTGCAGAATCCCAAGCAGCTTTTGATCTCGGATGCGGCAACCGTGCTGCTGCCTTCGCACAAGGCTTTGGACGCGGCTCGCGAGGCCTCTCTGACCGGCGAAAAAAAGATCGGAACCACCGGCAAAGGTATCGGCCCCGCCTACGAAGACCGGGCGTCCCGTCGCGCTCTGCTGTTCGGCGATCTGTTTGACCGCGAGACTCTGCGGGCGAAATTGGAATTGCATCTCAAGGAAAAAAACCACCTGCTCGAAACGCTCTATGGACAAGAGCCGATCGGCATCGAAGGTTTGCTCGCGCAGATCGAGCAAGTGGCCAGAGAGCTGGCTCCTTACCGCTGCCGTGACACCAGCCATGTGATCAGCAAAGCCCTGAAGGGGAACAAGCGCGTTCTTTTTGAAGGCGCCCAAGGCACCCTGCTCGATATTTTCCATGGCACCTATCCCTTTGTGACCAGCTCCTCGACACTGTCAGGGTCGGCCTGCATCGGTGCGGGCGTGGGACCGACACAGATTCAACAGGTGATCGGCGTTTTCAAGGCCTATGCGACCCGTGTGGGCAGTGGCCCCTTCCCGACCGAACTGAACGACGAAACCGGCGAAAAGATGCGCCAAAACGGCCGCGAATTCGGCTCGACGACAGGCCGAGCCCGTCGCTGCGGCTGGATCGATCTGCCCGCGCTTCGCTATGCGATTCGCCTGAATGGCATCACGAACCTGGCGCTGATGAAACTCGATGTCCTGACCGGCTTTGAAAAGATCGGCATTTGCACGTCCTACAAGCTCGACGGCGAGACCCTGATGGAGCCGCCAGTCACCCAGGCTGATTTTTCACGGGTGGAGCCTGTGATCGAATGGTTCCAAGGCTGGAATCAGGATTTGACCAAGCTCACCCGCCTGGCGGATCTGCCACGAACGGCGACGAACTATCTGGATTTCATTGGGAATCAGCTCGCCACCCCCATCGATGTCCTCTCGATCGGCCCCGGCCGCGAGCAGACTTTGTGGGTAAAGCCTTTGTTCAATAATTAAGCAATGTTAGGCCGCGAAAAATCTGTGAAAAATACCGTTGACTCAATGTTCTTTTTCATGGAAATTGGCGACCTCTCGGACAAGAGAATGGTTCGCTAGCTCAGCTGGTAGAGCACTTCACTTTTAATGAAGGGGTCGATGGTTCGAATCCATCGCGAGCCACCAACTTTCTTTCCGACGATCCGCTCGAGTGTTCCCATCGTCTAGAGGCCTAGGACACCTCCCTTTCACGGAGGATACAGGGGTTCGAATCCCCTTGGGAACGCCAACTTTTTTCAAGCCCTTACAAAACTCACAGAAATCTCAAAAAAATGAGTGTCCTCTTTTGCCCTTCGTCTGCGGATACTCACGCACCTCCTGAAATTCATTGATGGAAGCGCTGTCGCCCGATGACGCCTGTTTTGTCATATTTCTGGACATATCATATAAGATATAGTACATATTTAGTATGTGGAACGTTTTCCTGGAAAAAAACGCAGTTAAGGCCCTTGGAAAAGCACCGAAAGAAATCCAGGAAAAATTCGAAAAATGGAAAGACATCGTCCAGCTTCAAGGCCCCAAGGGGCTTTTCGAAATCAAAGGATTTCGAGACCATGCGCTCAAAGGCGAATGGCAAGGAGCCAGAGCCAGCCGGTTGAACGACCAATGGCGAATTATTTATTATGTCGTCGCCAATGAAATTAAAATTTTGATGATGGAGGTGACACCGCATGACTACCAGAAAAAGGGTTAAAGAAATTCTGAAAAACGGGAGTTTTGCTCCAGCAAAAACTCGAGTCGCGATGACTCCGGGGCAATCTCTGAAAGTCATTCGTGAGCTTCAGGAGCTTTCGCAGAACGAACTGGCAAAGATCAGTGGCCTTCCCCAGTCGACCATTTCTGGAATGGAATCAGGTCGAATCAATATTGGAGTTGAAAGAGCCAAAACCTTGGCTGAAGCACTCCGAGTGCATCCTGCCGTTATTGTTTTCCCTGGCTGGGAAGTGGGGCATGCTTCTTGACAAAGACGCCCCAAGAAAAAGAGCCCGAAACATTTTGCCAATCGTTCGAACCATCACTTCATAAAGGAGTTCTTATCCATAGATATGGCCAGCTTAGGCTTTCATATTTCAGAGACTGACTCCGGATATCTGCCTTTAAAGGAACGATAGTTTCGCAGCCTACGATGCAACTACATCTTCCCCCTCCGCGCTAGCACGGCGGGAAGGTTCTTCTCGATCCAGTTCGTGAGTCCATGGATATGCTCCGCCACACCCTTTCCCAAAGGCGTCAGACTGTACTCAACTTTTGGTGGAATCTCTTTGTAGTCCTTCTTTAAAACAAATCCGTCGCCTTCGAGGAGGCGCAATGTCTGGCTCAGCATTTTTTCGCTGATGCCGTCGACTCGTTTTCTGAGTTCGCTGAATCGGTGGGTCTTTTCGAGCAAAGCGATCAGAATCAAATTCGCCCAGGTTCCTGTGACATGACTCAGGATTTCACGACTGGGACAGCGTGAGGATAACACATTGGCATTTTTCGACTTTTCCATGTTTGCTCCTTGAGCAGTCCATACTTACCAAAAGGTGCGTACTTCCTAATAGAAAGTATAAATGATATCTTCACTGAATAAAAGGAGAACCTTCATTATGATCGCAGTTACAGGAGCTTCCGGAAAACTTGGCCACTGGGTGATTCAACATCTTCTCAAAAAAGTCCCCGCCTCGCAGATTGTCGCTATCGTCAGAAATCCGGCGAAGGCCGAGGACCTAAAAAAACTGGGCGTGTCCGTCAGAAAAGGAGACTACGATCAGGCAGACTCTTGGAGCCAGGCCTTAGAGGGAATCTCTCGCCTCCTGCTCATCTCCTCCAGCGAAGTGGGAAAGCGTCACACTCAACACGAAACTGTCATTCAAGCCGCCAAGAAAGCACAGGTTCGCCACATCGCCTACACCAGCATCCTGAAAGCCGATGTTTCGTCCCTGATCCTGGCCAAAGAACATCTGGCGACCGAACAATCCCTCCGACAAAGCGGGATCCCGTTCACTCTGCTCCGAAATGGTTGGTACTTGGAAAATCACACTGAAAATTTGGCTCCTGCCCTCGAATACGGAGCAATTCATGGTGCGGCCAAAGACGGAAAATTTTCGTCCGCTAGTCGTTCAGACTTTGCACAGGCTGCCGCGACGGTGTTGACCAGCGAAGGCCATGAAAACAAAGTCTACGAGCTGGCTGGCGATACCTCGTTTACCTTGTCGGAATTGGCCGACGCCGTTTCGAAAAAAGCCAACAAGTCCGTTTCCTATCAGGATCACTCGTTCGAAGATTTCAAAAAAATCCTCATGCAAGTTGGACTGCCGGAAGGATTTGCCGCCATTCTCGCCGACTCCGATGTGGGTGCTTCCAAAGGCGAATTGCACAGTGACTCGAAAGACCTGAGCAAATTGATCAATCGCCCCACCACCCCATTGGCCGAGGCACTTCAAGCCGCCATCAAATAGCCCAACAAAGTCAGGCGGGAAGGTCTCCCTTCTCTCCTGCTGAATTCGGGCATCCATCGATTCTATTTTTTGTGCTTTTTCCCGCGCTTCTTGCCGCCCTCGAAATTCGCGCCTGCGGACTCGAGGAGTTCTTCCATCGACATGTTCTCGATCGGCTTGACGGACACCGGCTGAAAGAGGGACTGGTCGACCTTTTCCTCGTGCAGCTTCGTCTGCAGAAGCTCTTCGATATCGGCCAGCTTGTCAGTCTCTTCGGGACTCCAGAAAGAAACGGCTTTCCCCTTGGCAAAGCCCCGACCCGTCCGACCAATGCGGTGAACGTAGTTCTCGGGGTCATCCGGCAAATCGTAATTCACCACGTGGGTGATTCCTGGCAGATCGATTCCTCGAGCAGAGACATCGGTCGCGATCAAAACACCCGTCGGCTGATCACGGAAAATGGCGAGCTGCTTTTCGCGCTCGGGCTGCTCCATTCCTCCGTGCATGCTGACGCTGCCGATCTCGTTCTTCGTCAGCCAAGCCGCAACCCGTTCAGCCCGAACTTGTGTGCGAACGAAGATGATGACTTTCCCTTCGGGATTCATCTGCAAGAAACGAATCAGCAGATGGCGTTTGTCGTCCATATCGACCTTGACGATGGAATGCGTGATATTTTTAGACACCATTTCCGAGGGCGACACTTGAATGCGCAAAGCACTGGCCCGGATCTGCGAGTAAGCAAGTTTTTTGATCTTGGGGTTGATCGTCGCCGAGAAAAACAACGTCTGGTGCCGTTGATTGAGCCGACTTTTCACCGCTTCAATATCGCCGATGAATCCCATATCCAACATGCGATCGGCCTCATCCAACACCAAGGTTCTGACGAAATTGATATCAATGTAGTTCTGTCGGATCAGATCGAACATGCGACCGGGAGTCGCGACCAGAATATCCACCCCGCCCACCAACTGAGCGATCTGGGCATCTTGCTCGACACCACCGTAGACGGCGTAGCTGGTCGCGCCAGTCTTTTTTGAAAGCATCGAAAACACGCGACCAATCTGCTGCGCCAATTCCCGAGTCGGAACCAGAACCAGGCAATAGATCCCTTTGCTTCGTCTTCTTTGCTGATCGACAAGAACCTGGTGAATGATCGGAATGGCAAAGGCCGCCGTCTTCCCGCTCCCCGTTTGAGCGACCGCCAAAACGTCTTCGCCGTTCAGAATGGCAGGGATGGTCTTGAACTGAATGTCGGTCGTGCGATGAAATCCATTCGCGATCAGGTTTTCTTTGATCTGGGGATCGATCTCGTATTTTTCGAATTTCATGGGCGACCTCGGGGTAACGACTACGTGAGGCACCTTAACAGCTTCCACCCCATTTGACTTCCGAAAAAGCTCGCGATAGCCCATTGTTCATGGACCTTCCCATCCAGAGACGGCTTTTCGAACCACCAAGACGTCGATGACCCGGGAAAAATCTTCACCGCCCGG
>JAHBUU010000142.1 GCA_019637895.1 Pseudobdellovibrionaceae bacterium
CCGTAAGAGTATCGCTGATCCGCCGCCCGTCGCGACAGCCGTTCCAATACAAAGGCCAATCCGATCGCAAAGGCATCCCCGAAGTCATGCAAAGCATCGGTGATGATGGCGATGGAATTGGTCCAATACCCGCCAGCCAGTTCGATCACGGCGAAGCTCAAATTCAACGCGAAGGCCAATCCCAACCGGCCCAAAGCGCCGTCGCCTTCGTGATGACCGTGGTGGTGGTGTCCATGATGATGGTGATGATGACCGGCACCCATGACTTGACTGTCTCGCGAAGACTTCTTAGGGTCAACGCGTGAAAAACGCGGCAAAGCTTCTTTTTCTCTACACCCTCCTCGTCATCCTTTGGGGGGCGTGGGTTCGCATCTCTCACTCTGGCGACGGCTGCGGGGACTCCTGGCCGCTCTGCCAAGGCCAATTCGTTCCCGGTACCGGCGAGGTCATCGCGCAAGGAAAGACCTGGGTCGAATACACGCATCGCCTGATGTCAGGCTTTTACGGGATCCTGGTTTTCGCACTTTGGTTTCTGATCCTTCGCCGCTTCCCGAAGGGCCACGGTGCCAGAAAGATCGCTCACGCCGTTCTGTTCTTCACCATCACCGAAGCTCTCCTCGGTGCGAAACTCGTGATCTTTGGACTGGTCAGCCAAAACGAGTCGTGGTTCCGAACGACCGCCATGTCCCTCCATCAGCTCAACTCGATGCTCCTGTCGGGAACCACCGTTTTGCTGGCCTTGGCTCTTTCCTCCCCTCACTTTCGCTGGAGACCGCGGTCTTCTTTTGTCACCGTTTTGTTTCTCGCCATCGCCGTGACCGGAGCTTGGGCCGCGCTCGCCTCAACACTGTTTCCCTCTGAAACTTTGTGGGAAGGGATCATGAAGGACTTCGCGCCGGACTCTCATCACCTGCTACGACTGCGTGTTCTTCATCCTCTCGTTGCCTTGCTCGGCGGTGGTGGTCTCAGCGTCGCCCTGTGGATGAAAGGCTTCGAAGACGGACCCGATAAATCTTTGCATCAGCAAACGGCCATGATGGTCTTTGGCGCGATCATCTTTGGTGTTCTGACGCTCTTTTTCCTTTCGCCGATCTGGATGAAAATCGCCCACCTTGCCATCGCCCATCTGGTTTGGGCCGGGCTTTTGCGATGGGCCTTTTCATCCGGCGAATCCCCTCGGACACTCAAGGCATGATCGAACGCGGCCTGTTTTTATTTTTCGTTTTTGCCATCGCGGCATCGAACGCGCAGGCCTTCATCAATATCGAAACCCTTCGAAGAAACGCGAAAGAAGGCGTCTCTGGCGCCTTGAACCTGCAGGCCAGCGGCCAAAGCGGCAACTCCGAAAAGTTCACAGGCGAAGTCTCTTCACTCAATCTGTATCGAAGCCTCGAAAATGAATACATCTTTCTCGCCAACTACAAATATGGCGAAAGCAACCGCCTCCGGGACACCCACCAAGGCTCCATGCATCTGCGCTTTGCCCGATCCTGGGTCGATTTCCCCACCGCCGAAGCCTTTGCCCAAACTCAGTTCGATCAGTTCAAACTCTTAAGATCCCGAGACCTGCTCGGAGGAGGCCTGCGCTTCCAACTCGAACGCAGCCCCAAAAACGGTTTCTTCCTCGGAACCGGCCTCTTTCACGAATGGGAAGCCATCAAAGACCCGGGCACCAGCCAAGAAGACTGGAGAGGAAATATCTATTTGTCCCTCCTCCGCACCCTCGACGAACTCTGGCTCATGTCCATCACCCTTTATTACCAACCAGCCCTGGACGAATTCTCAGACTTCCGCCTCCATAGCGAAATCGGCCTCGAATTAAAACTCAACCAAATGCTCGCCTTCACCCTCAAGTACACCCACCAATACGACAGCGCCCCACCGCCCACAGTCCAAAGACAAGACATCTCCTACCTAGCCGGCCTCAGCCTCAAATTCTAACCTGCAACCCAAAGCCAGTTTCCCTTCGGCCAACCCGAGTGCGCTAGGCCCTGATATTTCCAATGGACCCGCTCGTCCTTGAGCTATGACCGGGATTTTCATTCTGGAATCGCCTGGCGGCGCTTCCAGAATGAAAATCCCGGATGTCCCTTGGAAATATCAGGGCCTAGCGCACTCGGGTTGGCCGAAGGGAAACTGGCTTTGGATTCAGTGATGAACTTTTAGAAAACCGACAAAAAATTAAGCGGTGATTTCGCTGGATTCGGCAAGTCGATGGATGAAACGAATTTTTTCGCTGAGGCTGTCGAATTCCAACACCATTTGTTGGAGATCGTAGTCACGAATCAGGTAGGCGGCGAAGGCTCCGACGATTTCTTCGGGGCCGCTTAAGTTTTTTAGGAAAAGATCCCGTTGGGCTGCATCTGGAATATGGGTGGTGATCCAGCGGGCTAAAATTTTGTTCAAAGACTGGATCTGCGAGTGCAAAGTGGGATCGAGGCTCAGGTCTTCTTGGATTTCTTCGGCTTCGCAGACCAGATAGGGTGTTCCTGAGTTTTTCACGGGGCCGAGACGGCATTTGCCTGTTCCATTGATGAAAATCAGCATCGTTCCATTGGAACGCTCTTCGAGAATCTGAGGAACCCCGTAACCAGCCACCGAGCGCACATAAGGAACAACCTGACCGGGTTTCACCTCGGTCATGGCCGAGGGGTCTTCGATGAAGCCCAAAGCGATCGGGGTCTTTGTCGAAACCGCATCGCGAACCATCTCTAGGTAGCGTGCCTCAAAAATATTCAGCGGCTTCGTGGTCCGCGGAAAAAGAGTCACATTCACGAGCGGAAAAAGATATACATCCATGTGAAGGGTTCCTTCGCCCTCGAGAGGATTTTATGGCCGACCCAGTTTCCGCTCAAACAATCGTTTTTTTTGACGGTGTCTGTCATCTCTGCAATTCTTTCGTGGATTTTCTGGTCGCAAGAGATCACGGGCAACGACTTCGCTTTGCCTCTCTTCAAGGCAAAACAGCGGAGCAGTTCCTGCAACCCTCGGAAAGGGAAAAGCTGGAGACGGTCCTCATCTGGCACCAGGGGCGCCTTTTTTCAAAATCTGAGGCCGTTTTACTCGCCTTTTCCCAAATCGGAGGCGCCTGGGCCCGGTTCAGCACCATCGCTCGCTGGATTCCTCGTGGACTCAGGGACCGAATGTATGATTTCGTCGCTAAAAACCGGTATGCTTGGTTTGGTCAACGGGACACCTGCAGAATTCCCACCCCTGAGGAGAAATCACGAATCCTTGATTAGACAGAGTCTTGGTCAAATCGAGTTTTTGGATTAAACTAAAAGACATGGCGAAACACCACTCTCATCAGGACTGCGACGTCTGCCCAACGCGAGCTCAGAATCCCGTCTGCTCCGTCGATGGGGCCTTAAGCCGCGTGCAAGATGTTCGCACGACGTCTCGCTACAGTGCCGGTCAGGTTATCTTTTATGCCGGGAACGATCCTCTGGGCCTGTTCACCGTTCAGACCGGTTTGGTCAAACTCGAAGCCCTCTCTCCAGAGGGTGATGCCCATACCTTGCGACTGATGGGCCCCGGCTGCATTCTCGGCTACCGAGCTTTGTTCGCCTCCGAGCCTTACCGAGCCACCGCCATCGCCGTCGAAGACTCCCAGCTCTGCTTCATTCCAAAAACCGAAATGCTGAAAGTCTTTGAGGAATTCCCCGCCGTCGCCATGAATTTGGCGAAACAGCTCTCGGTCGACCTTCGTCGAGCTGAGGAAAAGTGGGTGCAACAAATTGATCACCAGGCCCCATCCCGGATCGCCGAGGCCTTGTTATTCCTGACCGACCACTTTTCAACCCAATCCTGGACCCGCCGGGAGATCGCGGAATGGGCTGGAACGACTCCAGAAACGGTCATGCGAACCCTGTCCACCTATGAAAAGCAGGGCCTCATCGCCCTGGACGGAAAAAGCATCCGAATCCTGAGCCGCCCTTCTTTATCTGAAAAAGCGCATCGGACATGATGGCCGTCATACTTTAATCCGCCCGATCCCCCGATGATAGGGCCATGAACCCTCATCCGACCGCCTCCCTGACACTTTGCTTGCAATGTGGGGCTCCAACCTCGCCGGGCCGAAACTATTGCTGTTCGGCCTGTGAGTGGCTTGCCTCGGATGAGTGGATCAAAGAACTCCCGGCTCGCGGCACCCCTGAAAAGTGGCGTCCTTACGATGACCGACAGATTTGGAAAAACTACGATCAAAGCCGAAGTCCCGAATCTCTGAAGTTTCATCTGCACGTCGCCGGACTTCAGTGCTCCTCCTGCGTGCATCTTCTTGAAAAACTGCCCGAGTACGATCCCGCCATCCGCGAGGTCCGTGTTCGATACGGTGAATCCGATCTGTTCCTGGAAATGAATCCGGTGGGACGGCCCGGCTGGGTCGCCTCTTTGATCGAAGAGATGGGATACGAGCCGCACTTCCTGCTGCCCTCGGAAGACGGCGCCGAACTCCAGGAAGAGGAAGACCGCGGACTTTTGCGCCGGATCGCCGTCGCCGGAGCCTGCAGCGGAAACATCATGCTGTTCACGGTCCCGATTTACGCCGGACTCGCGGGCAGCTGGAAGGATCTGTTCAACCTGATCGGGTTGCTCTTATTCCTGCCGATTCTTTTGTACTCGGCCGTTCCCTTTTACAAAGGCGCCTGGGCCGCTCTTCGCACCGGGCGGATCAATGTCGATCTGCCACTCACCGTCGCCATGCTGGGCGGCTTCGTGGCTTCGACTTGGAATTTCCTGCGCGGTTCGGATTTTTTGTACTTCGATTCGACAGCGGGTTTTCTATTCCTGATTCTCGTGTCACGCTGGTTTTTGCGAAAGAGCCACCGCCACTGGACGAAACCCGAAGAGCGCCTGCCATGGACTCAGGAAATTTATCAGGTTCGCGTCTCGACAAATCTGATCCGCGGAAAAATCCTGTCGCAACTGAAAGAGGACGATGTCGTTCAGCTCTCCAGACAAGACGTGGTCCCCGCCGATGGTGTGCTCACCAGTCCTCATGCGGTGTTCAGTACCGCCCTGAACAGTGGCGAACCCTTCCCTCGAACCTTCCAGCAAGGTCAAAAAATCCTGGGTGGCTATCAACTGCTTTCGGATGAAGCGGTCATGACCCTGGCAAAAAGCCCGCAAGAAAGCGAAATGGCAAAGGCCTGGAAGATGGCTCAAAAAGAAGCCCTTTATAAAGGACGCCGACTGAGTCTGTTCGATCAGGCCTCGCAGGTTTTACTGGGAGTTGTGCTGACGCTGGGGCTTTTGGTTCTGGTGGCAGCCCCTTGGCTGGGCCTGACCTGGGAAGATGGATTCCAGCGCGCTTTGGCTTTGTGGATTGTCGCCTGCCCTTGCGCACTCGCTTTCGGAGGTCCTCTGGCTTATGCGATGGCACTCAGGAAAGCCTCGAAAAATGGAATCCTGATCAAGAGCGCCGATGTCTTTGATCGACTTCCTCAAGTGAAAAACATCGCCTTCGATAAAACCGGCACTCTGACCGAGGGACGTCTTCGCTTGGTCGAAACACACCCTTCGCCTCTTCCTCCGTTTTGGAAGTCTTTGATCCTGGGCCTCGAAAAAGACTCGTACCACCCCGTCGCTCACGCCTTCCGCGAAGCTTGGCCCGAGCACCTGAACGACACCAAGTCCGTCGAACAGGTTCACGAGGTCATGGGCTCGAAAGTTTTCGGTATCTTCGATCACAAGCTCTATTCGCTGCAAGCCTCCCCGAAAGAATCTGACGCCCTGGTGATCGAACTGCGCCACGATCAAAAAGTTCTGGCCGAAATGGAGTTCGAAGACATCCTCCGCCCCGAGGCGGCGACCCTGCTGCAGGATCTGAGTCCTCGTTACGATCTGTATCTGCTCTCGGGCGACAAACCCTCACGGGCCGCACGGCTTGGGGAATCCCTGCCTCTGGCCGCGAAAAATGTTTTCGGTGGTCTGAGTCCTTCCGACAAGGCTGCGTTCATCGAAGCCAAGTCCGAAACCTTGATGATCGGTGACGGCGCCAATGATGGGCCCGCCTTTGCCAAAGCAGCCGTGTCGATCGCGATGAGCGGCGCCCTGGAGCAAAGCCTGCGCTTGGCGGACGTTTACTTTATCCGCAGCGGGCTGCTGTCACTCAAAGATCTTTTGCAAATCGGTGCCTCTGTTCAAAAAACAGTGCATCGCAATCTGTTTTTCGCCCTTGGATACAATGTGATCGCAGGAGCCTTCGCTTTGGCGGGATTCATGAATCCCCTCATCGCCGCACTCTTGATGCCACTGAGTTCCGCCCTCATTCTTCTTTCGACCTGGGAGGGATCACGATGAACGTCATTCTTTTGATGATTCCGGTTTCACTCCTCCTCGCGGGAACATTTTTGTTTCTGTTCCTGCGAACGCTCTCCTCGGGTCAGCTGGACGATCTCGAAACCCCCGCACATCGAATTTTAATGGATCATGAACGAAAGGATCAGAAATGAACCAAACACCCGAAGGCTTTGAGAGGATCTCCTACGATGACGACATCGTCCGGAAATTCCTGATTGCCATGCTCGTCTGGGCCGGAACGGCGTTCCTCGTCGGTCTCCTGGCTGCTCTGCAACTGGCCTACTGGCCGCTGAACATGAACTTGGAATGGATCACCTTCGGAAGGCTGCGTCCGCTGCACACCAATGCGGCGATCTTTGCTTTCGCGGGGAACGCCATCTTTGCGGGGATCTATCACTCCTCGCAGCGGCTCCTCCGGACCCGCCTGTTCAACGACACTTTGAGCAAGATTCATTTCTGGGGATGGCAGTTGATCATCCTGGCTGCGGCGATCACGTTGCCTCTGGGTTATTCTCAATCTAAAGAGTACGCCGAGCTGGAATGGCCGATCGACATCGCAATCACCGTCATTTGGGTGGTCTTCGCGGTCAACTTCTTCGGAACCATCGCCCGTCGCCGGGAAAGACATTTGTATGTCGCTCTTTGGTTCTATATCGCAACCATCATCACGGTCGCCGTTTTGCACATCGTGAACTCGATCGAAATTCCGGTCAGCATGATGCAAAGCTACCCTGTCTGGGGCGGGATCCAAGATGCCCTCGTTCAGTGGTGGTACGGCCATAACGCGGTCGCCTTCTTCCTGACGACTCCGTTCCTGGGTCTGATGTACTATTATGTTCCGAAAGCGGCGAACCGACCGGTTTACTCCTACCGTTTGTCGATCATCCACTTCTGGGCTTTGGTGTTCATCTATATCTGGGCGGGTCCTCACCATCTTCTCAATACCTCCTTGC
>JAHBUU010000143.1 GCA_019637895.1 Pseudobdellovibrionaceae bacterium
CCGGATTGCCTTCGGCCCTGGCCTGGATCCCCGAAGCCAGCCAACTGCTCGTCGCTTATGCAGGGAATGCGGTCACAACGGACGTGAACTCTATCTATGTTTATGACATCACCGAAACGGCAACGACGGCCACCATCGGTGCGGGAACCAAGATCTATGATGCGTCTGAATATCCAGGCACGAAGAACTATCTACTCTATGCGATCTCGGCAATGACCTATGATGCCAGCACGAAATCGCTCTACATCTCTTCGGCAACGACGACGGCGACAACGGTCGTTCAGTATGTGATTGAAAAGTTCAGATACGACTCAAGCGGCAAGACCCTCACCCGAGCGGGATCGACGCCCTTCTATAATTACGGCCTGGATACCAAATGTATCTCGAGTCTCTACGTCGACTGATCGTGTAGCTTCAACAAAGTCGAGACGGTTTTTTTGAGCTTGTCCACGTCGAACGGCTTTTTGACGAAATCGTCGGCCCCCAAGGAAAAGGCCTGTTTCACATCGTCATCCGAGGCATTTCCAGAGACAAAAACCAGCGGAATCGCCTTCAGGTCTTTGTGCTCTTTCAAAAGTTGTGCGAGTTCAAATCCATTGATCCAAGGCAAACCCACATCCAACAAAATCAAATCGATCGGAGAGTCATCAAGAACCTGCGACAACTCCGTCGCGTCGGCAGCGATCTTCAAAAGATATCCGTCCGCCTTGAAAATTCTCTGCAAGGCGGCCCGCATGGATTCGTCGTCTTCGATGATCAATAGGGTCTTGGGTTCGAGCTTTTTTTTGGCCTCTCGAAAATCGTCCAAAGCGACCACTGGCTGAGAAGCGATTCTCGCCTTGGTCATTTTCTCGATTTTCCCAACCAGATCCTTGGTATTCAGACGTTTCGACATCAATTTCCCTGGGCTTCCAGCCATCGTTCGCAGTCAATTGCGGCCATACAACCCGTCCCCGCAGCAGTGATCGCCTGGCGGTAAACGTGATCTTGCACATCACCTGCGGCAAAAACACCTGCAACGTTCGTATAAGAAGATCCCGGCTTGGTTTTCAGATAGCCGTTTTCATCCATGTCCAAAACATCTTTGAACAGATCGGTGTTCGGTCTGTGCCCGATGGCCACGAAAAGACCTCCGACCGGCATTTCCGAGCTGGCCTTGTTCGCGGTGTCGCTCAGACGCAGAGCCGTGACCTGCTTGCCGTTTCCGAGAACCTCGGTCACTTCTTTGTTGGTATGAATCTGAATTTTTGGGTTCTTGAAAGTGCGATCCTGCATGATCTTCGAGGCGCGGAAGACATCCCGGCGATGGATGAGATGAACTTTGCTGGCAAAACGGGTCAGGAAGTTCGCTTCTTCCATGGCCGTATCCCCACCACCAACGATCGCCACTTCGACGTTCTTGAAAAAAGCACCGTCGCAAGTCGCACAGGCGGAAACACCACGGTTGCGGTACTGTTTTTCAGATTCAAGACCGATCCACTTGGCACTAGCGCCCGTGGAAATGATCACGGACTCAGCCTGATGCAAAGTCTGTCCGACCCAAACCTTGAAGGGACGTTGAGAAAAATCCACCTTAGTGACGTTTCTGGTGATGAACCGGGTTTCAAAACGCTCGGCCTGTTTTCTCATGACGGAAATCAAATCAGGTCCGGTGACTCCTTTGTCGAAGCCAGGAAAGTTTTCGACGTCGGTCGTGATCATCAACTGACCGCCGGCCTCTTCGCCTTCGATCATCAGGGGTTTCAAATTCGCCCGAGCCGCGTAAATGGCAGCCGTCAGACCTGCAGGACCGGAACCGATGATGATGACTTTTTCGACAGAGTTTTGATCCATAAATGACCCCTTCAAGAAGATCTAAGCCTAGGCTCTGTCCCCCGAATTGGCAAAGCCTGAAGGACCGCGTAAACTCGGGGTATGCCTCAAATTCGTCGTTCTCGACAGCCTGATGCCATTTCCATCGAGATGGGAGCCAATCTCATGCGGGCTCTCCAGGACGCAGGGATTGCCGTGGCCTCAAGCTGTGGCGGAGACGCGGTTTGTGGAAAGTGTGTCCTCAAGATCACGGCCGGTGCTGAAAACCTGAGCGCCCCAACCGAAGACGAACTGTTTCTGATCGAGAAGGACCAGATCAAACCCGGGTTCCGGGTCAGTTGCCAATGTCAGGTGCTGGGCGACGTCGAAGTCGACGCCACCTATTGGTGACAATCAACCTTCGCGACGAAGTTTGATGTAGTTGATCTCGATCCCATCACGCAGGAAAAGACTCTCAAAGAAGGTCACGAAATTTCCAGCGGCATACTCGGACGCATGCAGATTCAATGTCTGATGAAGAACTTTGTAAGGGCTCGCCGCGATCTCTTCGAGAGCCCATAAGAACATTTCTCGGGAATCGGTTTTGAATTCCAAGGTCGATCCCGGTCTTTGCAAACGATGAAGTGTCGCCAGCAAATTCCTGTTCACGATACGGTTCTTCGGTTTTTTCGGAGACGTCCATGGGTCGGGGAAATGAATGTAAACGTCGTTCACTTCGCCCTCGGTGAAAAGCTCGTCGATATTGAATGCATGGAAACGGCAGATCGCCGCGTTCTTGGCCCCGCCCTTGACGGCGCGGCGGATGCCTTGGATCAGAGGCTTGTATTTAAGCTCGAGCCCAACGATGCAACGCTCAGGAACGGTCAACGAGCGATGACTGAAGTGATAACCATTGCCTGTGCCGATCTCGAGATCCACCGGCATCTCGTCAGCCACCTTGAAAACTTCGGATCTCCACAACCCCTTGTTGGCCGGAGCCCGCTCTTCGCTGAAGGCGACATGGGAAAGCTCGCCCTCCAAAGACATGGCATAGCGGCTTGGGTTCGGCAGGGTTCTGGTCAAATTCAGGCGACGGCGAGGAGTGGATTCCATGGGCCTGTCTTACGGGAGACAAGTTCCAGGCGCAAGCGCCGTCCCCTGAAGTAAAAGGTTTACTCGTCCCCAGAGGCCTTTTTACGGCGTTTAGACGGCTCCGAGGCCTTGCGGGCAGAGTCCAAGACACGAACATTGCTGCGAGGATGGTACGAGCAGACCCTGTTCCGGCCGGTTCTTTTGGCCTCATAAAGGGCATGGTCGGCCCGCCGGACCAGCTCGCGAGCAGCGATCACCTCGCCCGGCTGAGTCATGGCGTAACCGATGGAAATCGTCAGGCGGATCGAGTCTTCACCGTTGGTGAAATTCATCCGTTCGATGGATTTTCGCAAGCGTTCACAAAACAACTGAGCCCCGTCATCACTCACCTCGGACAAGACGACGAGGAATTCGTCACCGCCGTACCGGGCAGGGATATCGATGTTTCGAGTGTTGGCTTTGACGATCTTTCCGACTTCGGACAGAACGAAACTTCCGAACAAATGATCGTGCCCATCATTGACCGACTTGAAGTTATCCATGTCCATCATGATCACACAAACATCACGACCAAAACGACGACCCCGCTCGATCTCGAACTCAAGGCGCTGATACAACGAACGCATATTGAAAAGCCCCGTCAGATCGTCGATATCGACCAGTTCTTTGAGCTTTTCATTGGCAAAAACCAGTTTTTCCTGAAGATCCCGGATGCGCAGATGCGTCCGGATCCGCGCGAGCAGCTCCAACGGAACGAATGGCTTAATGATGTAGTCGTCGGCCCCTTGATCGAGACCGGAAATAATGGCTTCCGTCGAAGAATCGTCAGAAATATAAAGGACCGATGCATGCGGCAGTCGACTGCGGAACTCGCGCAACAGAATGCTGCCCGCTTCGTCAGGGTTCGAGTCCAGCAAAACGATCTGTGGCCGCCAGGATTCAAAGTCGGCTTCAGCCTCTTCGATCGTCGCCACTCCCCGCACATCCCACATTTCCCAACGCAAGGGTTCCAGGAGCGTCTCACGACTTCCCGAATCGCTTCCCACGACTAGAATACGGCAGCTCTGCGGAGCCTTGTTTTTGGTCTCTGGAACCATAGTGTTCACTTCGGCAGGAAATCGTCGAAAATGAAGTCATTTCTCTTGAAATTTCGGGATCTTGAGCCGGTCGAAAGTCTTGCCTTTCCGGCCCCTGCCAAGCATATACACTAGGTGGGCTTGAGCACCCCGACGAGGGCGCGATCAAGGTCCGGACAGTCATGAAGAGGAGCCTATGAGCAAGACGGAAACACTCGAGAGCAAATGGCAAAAAAAATGGGCCGATGGAAAAGCGTTCCAGGCAGAAAGCCAATCGTCGAAACCGAAATATTACGCCCTCGATATGTTCCCCTATCCTTCAGGCTCGGGCCTGCACGTGGGCCACATGGCTTCTTATATGCCCGCCGACGTGATCTCTCGCTACAAACGGACCCGTGGTTTCAACGTCCTTCACCCGATGGGTTGGGACGCCTTCGGTTTGCCGGCTGAACAGTACGCGATCCAAACCGGGATTCATCCGGCCATCACCACGGACAAAGCCATCGAAAGCTTCCGGAGCACTTTGCAGTCCTTCGGTTTCAGCTTTGACTGGAGCCGCGAGATTTCGACCTGTGATCCGGACTACTACAAGTGGACCCAATTCATCTTCACAAAGCTCTGGGAAAAAGGCCTCGCTTATCAAAAAGAAGTTCCCGTGAACTGGTGCCCAGCTTTACGCACTGTTTTGGCGAACGAAGAGGTCGTCGATGGCAAATCCGAGCGCGGAGGCCATCCGGTCATTCGTCAGCCGATGAAGCAGTGGATGCTCAAGATCACCGACTATGCGGAACGCCTGCTGAACGATCTGGATAAAATCGACTGGCCTGAGCGAACCAAAGAAGGCCAACGAAATTGGATCGGAAAATCCGAAGGCGCCCATGTTCGTTTCAAACTCAAGGATCACGCGGACGAGCTCGAGGTCTTCACCACTCGTCCTGACACCTTGTTCGGAGTCACCTTCATGGTGCTCGCGCCCGAGAACCCACTGGTCGCAAAAATCACGACCGCTGCACAAAAGGCGGCCGTCGACGACTACGTCCTGAAGACATCCCGAAAGCTCGAGATCGATCGCAAGGCCTCGACGGAAAAAACCGGCGTCGCCACTGGCGCTTTTGCTCTGCACCCATTCACTCAAGAACCCATTCCGGTTTGGATCGCGGATTACGTGCTCATGGACTACGGCACCGGCGCGATCATGGCCGTTCCAGGTCACGACCAACGGGATTTCGACTTTGCGAAGGCCTTCTCGCTTCCGATCAAAAGAGTCTTGGCCGCTACCGCCGAAGAGGCCTCCGCCCCACTCGAGACCGCCTTTGAAGACGATGGAATTTTGGTCAATTCCGATTTCCTGAACGGTTCATCCAAAGGTGCCGCCATCTCGAAAGCCATCGAAAGACTGGAAAAGGAAAAGATCGGCCGCAAGGAAGTGCTCTACAAGCTGCGTGACTGGCTCTTCAGTCGTCAGCGCTATTGGGGTGAACCCTTCCCAATGGTGAATTTCCCGAAACAAGGTCTTCAGGCTCTTCCGGTGAATGAGCTTCCCGTCGTCCTCCCGCAGGTGGCCGACTACGAGCCTTCGGAAAAGGGCGAGGCGCCCCTGGCCCGCAATGCCGATTGGGTGCGCTATTCTTCCGGCGGCGAAGAAGGCCGTCGCGAGACCGACACCATGCCAGGCTCGGCGGGATCTTCGTGGTATTTCCTGCGCTTCATCGATCCGCGCAATCACGAGGCCCCTTTCAGCCCCGAAGCCGAAAAATACTGGATGCCGGTCGATCTCTATGTCGGCGGCCCCGAACACACTGTTGGACATTTGCTGTACTCGCGCTTTTGGACAAAGGTTCTTTTTGACGTCGGACTCGTCTCTCACGATGAGCCCTTCCAAAAACTCGCCCACCAAGGAATGATCCTCGGCCCCGACGGCGAAAAAATGTCCAAGTCCCGAGGAAACGTCATCCCCGCAGACTCGATCCGCTCGGAAGCGGGCGCAGATGCGGTTCGTACCTTCATCTGCTTCCTGGGCCCGATGGACAAGGACAAGCCCTGGTCGCCAACCGGGATCGAAGGCATCCGTCGCTTCCTGGATCGCGTGAGCCGTTTGGTCATGGACGATGAAAATGGCCAAAACCTGACGGACGACAAACCTTTGCCAGACGAGGTTTTGCGTCTCCTCCACAAGACGATCAAAAAGGTGACCGACGACATCGAAAGCATGAGCTTCAACACCGCGATCTCGGCCATGATGATCCTGGTGAACGAGCTGATCCGCACCGGAACTCACTCGCGTCAGGCCCTGAAACCGCTCACCCAGCTTCTGATGCCTTTTGCTCCGCACTTGGCCGAGGAACTTTGGGAAAAAATGGGTGGAACGGGTTTCGTTTCGCTTGCACCTTGGCCTCAGTATGATAATTCCCTTCTCGCCGACGAAAAGGTGACTCTCGGCGTTCAGGTGAACGGAAAAATGCGTGGAACGATTCAGATCGCTCCCGATGCTCCGGAAGCCGACGCTGTTCAGGCCGCTCAATCGGAAGCAGGAATTGCGTCCCACTTGTCGGGCAAAGAGATTGCGAAAGTGATCTACAAGGCCGGCAAGATTTTGAACTTGATTGTGAAATAAGGGCGTGACGTCTGCGAAGTTCGCGGCGGCGCCCAACGGCCCGCCACAAACGGGCCTCACCTGCGGAGGCTTGAGAGAACGATGTTACCCTGGAGTCCTGAGAAAAGTGCCGAGCTGTATGGGATCAACAACTGGGGGAACGGATACTTCCGCGTCAACCAGCAAGGTCGCGTTCAAATCACACCTCACGGAGCCGACGGCCAAAGCGTCGACCTCTATGACCTGACACAAGATCTGATGGATCGCGGAATCCGCGTGCCCATCATGATTCGCTTTCAGGATATCATCAAAGCCCGCGTGGAACTCCTGCACGGCTGTTTCCAGAAAGCGTTCACTGATCACGCCTACAAAGGTAACTACTGCGGCGTCTACCCGATCAAAGTGAATCAGCAAAAGCATCTCGTTCACGAGATCGTTCGCTTCGGTCACGATATCCGCCTGGGTCTGGAGTGCGGCTCGAAACCCGAACTCCTGGTCGTTCTCGCCTTGATGAAGAACCCGGAAGCCGTCATCATCTGCAACGGTTTTAAGGACCAGGAATACATCGAGACGGCGCTTCTTTCGCAGAAGCTCGGCCG
>JAHBUU010000144.1 GCA_019637895.1 Pseudobdellovibrionaceae bacterium
CGTCCGCGGAAGGCAAAGCCTTGAACGCTGATGTTGCCATAAGAAGTGCTGACGCCTTGATTGTCCACGCTTCCGTTGAAGTTCAACGTGCGATAGATCCCATCGAAAGCGAGGGTTTCAGAGTACATATAAGTCGCGCCAACCTGATAGCCGACTTTCCCCTTCCAAGTTCCACCTGGGATGTTCTTGACCTGTGGGATCGTGTAGTTCAAGCCACCGAAGAAGCCAATTTCAGGAGTCAACAAAGCAGCCGCTTGGCCATAGACAGTCCAGAGCTGAACTTCAGGCTTCGCGCCTGTGTAATTGCCTGTGGTGTTGCCCACTTTTTCATTCGAGATCGTACGACCCATCTCGAAAGTTCCACCGGCTTGCAGGCCGATTCCGTTGTCCAAAGTTTTTGCCAGGTACTCGGCACCAAAGCCAAGAGCCTTGTCGGCGCCGAAAGTTCCGGACTGGGATTGATTCTGGGAACTGCGATCGAAGTTCATCGAATCGGTCATGTCGAACGAAGCGAAAATAGACAGACCTTTCAGGTTGGCCTTGGCAACAGGCTTCAGAGTCTTGGACTCACCAGTCGCTTTTTTCGCCGGAGTTTCTTTTTTAGTGGGAGCCGCGAACGCCATGGCAGGAACCAAGGCCAGGATCATCAAAAACGTTTTCATTCTCTTTTTCTCCTTCAAATTCGACTTAAAAAATTATCTTTGAACTTGGCCGTTGCTCTGCTGGCAGATCTGAACCATGGCATCACGCTGATTCGCCGCGCCAGCCATGCGGAAACGAATGTCCGCACCCTCGACTCGAATCAGGCAAGTGACCTGGAAATTGTTCGCAGGACATTGCTGAACGGGTTGTCCGGGGATTTCGGCACAATGCTGTTGAAGTTCCGCGTCGCTCGCAGCCGACGTGTAAGTTCCGCAAGCCACAATGCCGTTTTCAAACTGAACCGCACACTGCCAAGCGGTGGTGCGGGTCTGCCCGCCTCCACGACCATCTTGTTGGCCACCTTGGCCACCCTGCTGAGGGGCGCCCGCCTGAGTCCCCTGGTTGCCACCAGAGCTATGAGTGGTGCATCCCGCCATCAACGCGGATAAAGCAATGAAACTAACCAGCAAAAGGCTTCGCATGGGACCTCCTCGAGAGTCGTCAGATATCGATGAAAGAAGCCTGCTCTGTAGCTCGGGACCCGTGAAAGAGGCAATCATTTTAATCTTTTGACCGGCCAGAAACTCGGTGGCAAGGAACGGGCATGAAAAGATTTATCGCCCTGCTGTGCTTAGTCTCCTTACCAGTCCACGCCTATATTGAAAACAGGGGACTTTTCCCGATTGGCGAGTCGGAGGCCCTGATGGCCAATGCGGGTGTTGCCCTTTCGGGCTCGACAGGCTCTGCCCTGTTTAACCCGGCGGGATTGGCCAGTCTGAAGCAGAATAAGCTGTCACTGACCGGAAACACCTATATGGCCTACAGCTCCGAACTCAAGCCGATCGTCGTTTATGACAATCAGGATGTGAATTTCCGTCTCTCCGGCACACAGGCCATCCCGGCCTCTTTCATTTCGACCTGGCACAAAGAGCCGTGGACCTTTGCATTCACCGTCGCCGTTCCCGAGCTTGTGCGTTCAAGCAGCCTCTCTCGCCATGACACCGCCAACTACGATCTGTTGATTTCTCAGATGACCGATAACCAATTCATGATGATCGGATTCGGCGCAGGCACTCAGATGGAGAACTTCGATGTCGGAGCCGGTTGCTTTATCGGCAACTACACCAGCGGCACCAATATCACCTTTACCGCCGAACCCAAACCCGCCTCCGGATTCGCCAACGCCGAAATCAGCTCGTCTCACCAACAGATGGATGTGAAAAACCTGCTCTGCCATGTTGGCGTTCAAAAAAACTGGAATGAAAAGACACGTTGGGGATTGGTGTTGCGTCTGCCCTCGGCCCACCTCGAAGGCAAAGCCCAGTACTCGATCTTCGCCCAAGACAATGCAGGGAATCGACAAAGCTCCGGTCTGTTGAAAAAGTCGGCTCGCTACGATCTGCCAATGGATATTTCCTTTGGGGGCGCCAACACCAGCTTTGAACGCATGACCCTGCTCGCCGACATCAGCTATCAGATGCGACAGACTTACACCGCCATCGAAGGCGTCGATACGCCAACGGAAAACAAAGGCGTTTTCCGCTACAACCTGGGTGCCCGCTTTCAACTGCACGAACAGATGAGCTTGGTTGGTGGCTATGCCTACAATCCAGGATCGACCGTTCTGAAAAACTCGGGCGATATGAATGAAGACTTCCAAAGCTACTCGATCGGAGTGGAATCCAAGCAGGGACCTGCGAGCATGGGCCTTGCCATGTTTCGCGCCTCCTCGAAGGGTGAAAGCCAGCTCACCGGAACTCGCCGCTCCTCGCTGAAAAGCGAAGCCACCGCTGTGATTCTGACCACCGGGTTTACGTTCTGATGGAAAGACTGATTTCCCTCTTAGGCCTTGGGGTTCTGATTGCCATCGCCTGGGCCCTGTCGACCGACCGACGCCGCTTTCCCGTCCGTCTCGTTGTCTGGGGAGTCGCTCTGCAATTCATCCTTTGCTTGCTTGTCCTGGGGCTCCCCGCTCTTGGAGTTCCAGGTCCTCTGCGTTTCGTCTTCGTTGCGGCCAACAATGCGATCAATGCCACGATCGACTTTACCCTGGAAGGAAGCCGTTTCATTTTCGGCGACCTTCTGGATTCACAAAAATTTGGATTCATTTTCGCCGTTCAGGTTTTACCGACGATCATCTTTATCGGCGCTTTGATGTCGGTGCTCTACCACATCGGAATCATGCAAAAGATCACTCACGTCTTTGCCGTGGTGATGCAAAAAACCATGAAGACCTCCGGAGCCGAAACCCTGGCTGCCGCTGCAAACGTCTTCGTCGGTCAGACGGAAGCCCCCTTGGTCATCAAACCCTTCGTCAAAGGCATGACCCGAAGCGAACTCCTCTGCGTGATGATCGGCGGAATGGCAAACACAGCTGGTGGCGTGATGGCAGCCTATGTGGGACTGCTTCGCGATCGCATGCCCGATATCGCGGGACACCTGCTGACAGCGAGCGTCCTCAGTGCGCCAGCGGCTCTGCTGATCACGAAGGTCATGATGCCAGAAATCACGAAACCCGAAACCTATGGACGGATTCCCAAAGAATCCACAAAAAGCGAACACGCCAACAGCATTGATGCCGCGGCCAGCGGTGCTCTGGACGGGCTGACCCTGGCGGCGAATGTGGCGGCGATGCTGATCGCCTTCATTGCCTTCATCGCTTTGTTCAATGCGGTGATTGGTGGTTTTGGAAATCTGATCGGTTTTTCCGAATGGGGTGCGGCCATCACTCCGGACGTTCTCAGCAAAGGACAAACCCCTACGCTGTCCCTGCAGTTGATTCTGGGTTGGATTTTCGCTCCGATCGCTTGGGTGATCGGAATTCCCTCTCACGAAATCATGGCAGCGGGCGCTTTGCTCGGAGAGAAGACCATCCTCAACGAATTCGTGGCCTATGTTCATCTGTCAGAACTGTCCGACCAACTGAGCGACCGATCTTTCATCCTGCTCAGCTACGCGCTCAGCGGGTTCGCCAACTTTGCCTCGATCGCCATTCAAATCGGCGGCATCGGCCCCCTGGCCCCAGAGCGCCGTCCTGATCTGGCAAGGCTCGGCATTCGCGCCCTGATCGGTGGAACCTTGGCGACCTTGATGACCGCCACCGTCGTCGGACTCTTTATCTAGACTCCTGTGGAATCGGCGAAACAGGTGCCGGTTCCTGGACATTCGGATCCGGTCTTGGTTGCCACAAAGGCCAAGTCAAAACCGGAGGTGACGTCTGCTGAAATGAATCAACCGAAGCCGGTGCCCGGTCAACCGGAAGAGCTGGATAAGGCTGAGGGCTCGTCAAAGGCAACATCGGTGTGGTCGCCGGATTTGTTGCTCCAGGCACAGGTGCCGCACCCGATGGAATCGACTGACTCGGCCCCGGAGCTGAACTCCCCGCCGGAGCTCCGTTCTGCGCAAAGGTCCAAGCCCCCACTGCCATCACTCCCATCACCATCATTGGACAATAAAATCGACTCATAGGTCCTCCTCTTCCGCTCACAGGATCTCCTTCCTCATGGCCTCCATCACGTGAAGAAGGCCGGAAGAGCTGTCGAAGAAATCGACAGGCGTCGGACACGAAGGTCTTCCGGAGCGATTCTAGGCCCGAAAAGACAGATCAACTGGGTTATATGAGTTTTGGCCGGGACAAGACTTTGCTTTCAAAAAGACCTGAAGGAGACCCCCATGAAAGCCATAATGATGACCTTCCTTTTGACCTTCTTGTCGGCCAGCGCTTGGGCCGCTCCCCGCTGTTTAGATCTGACGAAGGATCAGGCCGACAAAGCCGTGAGCTTCATGAAGATCGCCATCCATCAAAAAACACCGGTGGTGATTCTGTCGAAAAAAGAACGGGGCCACGTCTATCCGATGGGCGTCTGGGCAGAAAAAAAATCCGGACTTCGAGGAACCCGCTCTTATCGCGTTCGTGTCGATGGCCGTGAAGTGGACATCTCATTGCTTTATCTGATTCGCAGCGCTCAACACAAAGAAGCTTGGAACCTGGGCTGGATGGTCGGCTGCCGACCGGCTGCGGATAAGCCCGCCTCTTTCCGCGTCGCCATGTAAGCAGCGCCTCCACATGCTTTAAAAGCAAAAAGCCACGTCTCATCGACGTGGCTTTTTGTTTCTACGATCTTCGCTCTATCGCAGACAGTGATAATCGACATTGTACTCGCCTGGATCCAGCTCCGAGGCAAACTTCATGTTCACGCCGTCCATCGTGTAGGCCGGAGTGACCACGACACCATCTCGTTTGATCACGATCGGGCGATTCTCAAGAGGCTTGCACTGCAGGGTCAAAGTCTTCAAAAGATCCCGCACGCCTTGAGCGATCCCCGTGACCTGAGCCGCGTAATCCTGTTCACAAACGGAACCGATCACACCACCCGTCAGCTCGGACATCACTTTGTAACGATCACCGTAGGCATATCCGTGAGTCTGACGGCAGGCCGTATCGCCAGGGCGAGTGATGATCGAGTGGAAGCTGAACATTTTCTGCCCGTTGAAACTGCTCCCGACATGGGCGATCAGATTCTCTGGGTCGTTCTTGTTGGTATTGTCCGACTCATCTTCGTCAGAAATCAAGACCACCGCGAACTGCGCTCCATCCCGGAAGAAGGCTCGCGACCGACTCTCGTTGCTGTTGTAGCGGTCGACAGAGCGGTAAGCCGCACGAATCCCCTGCTCGGAACCACTTCCTGTTTCGGACCGTTGCAAGGTCTTACTGAGAGCATCCTGAGCCTGAGCTTCGGTGAAGGACGAGTCGATGATGTATTTCCCGCTGTAGCCCTTCAGAGGCAGGAACCGGCCGTCACCCTCGTTGATATTGCGAGGATCGGTGGTGGTGATCCCGATCTGATAGTCGAGACCGCGCAGAACCTGGATGAAGTTCGCGGTTCTCTGAGCCATGTTTTTTTGCTCGTACTCCATGGAACCCGAGTTATCGATCACGAACAGGATGTCGACCTTCTTGTAGTTGTTCACGCGAATGTTCTGGCTGATATTCCGCGAGAGACTCACCACAGACCAGCTCACAGACGCCTGGGATTCGTTCCCTAGATTGTCAGTCGCACGCACGGCGAAGGTATAATCTCCGACCGGAAGCTGGGTGATGCTGACCTCGTTACGACCGGCAAAGCAGGGCTTCTCGAGACCATTCAAGCTGCAGGTCGCGCCTTGCACGGTGCCCAAAGCATCAGTCACCTCAAAGATCACCTGTGCCAAGGAACCCTCTTCCAAAATCGACAGAGGATACTTGGTAAAGATGATGTTCGGACCTTTGCCATCATGAATGATGGATTGACGGAAACAGTTTCCAGCGCGGTTGTCCCAATCGCGGAACTGAACGGAAACAGGCACCTGTTGGTTCAGCAAAGGACTGGTGACAACTTTCGAGTGAGCATAGGGCTCCCAAGAACCGCTGGCGCAGTTGTGATCGAAGCTGATTTTCATCCCGTTGCGATTCAACGTGACGAATTCCAGCGTCAATTCGGCTTGGTTCGTCCTTGCGGACCCGCCGTTGATCACAAAGCCTTCTACGATATCCACTTCGGGTTCCGGATCTGTCGGCTGGGTGCCGTTGTCACCGGGGGTGGTCGGCTCTTCAGGATCCGTACTGACATTATAGTCAGGTGGGGTCGTGACGACGCCGCCACTTGGTTGATCGGAACTTCCGATTTGTTCGATCAACTCACAACCGGACAGCCCCATGGCTCCGATAGTCAGGATCACGAGCGCTATTTTCTGGGTCTTTGTTAAAGCCATCCTGGCCTCCTCTCCAAACGTTACGATTCCAGGATGATGCCGCAATGTTTCCAAATCTAGATATTCTCGTTTTGGGAAGAATCTGTCCAAAGCCCACACAGTTTCCTGGGAATCGCTCCTCAATCCTTCGACAGAATCCCATAAAGTCCCTTGAAAAAGGCCCAGACTTGACAGAAGACACAGGGGAGGAGACTTTCAACCCATGGGATCATTCAGCCTCACACATCTTCTTTTGATCGCGGTCATTGCTCTTTTGTTCTTTGGCCCGAAACGACTTCCCTCTTTGGGACAGTCTTTGGGAAAAGCCATCAAAGGCTTCAAAGACGGCTTGAACGGCGATGACGAAGAAACTCAAGGCGGACAGCGCTCCGTGGGCTCCAATCGCCCTCAAGAGCTGCCAGGGTCCTCCCAGCAGGCTCAGTCCGAACGACACGCTGACAAAGAAAAAGACCCGCAAAACAAGGGCTAATCAAAGCCCCTCAGACTCTCACTTCTTTTGCATGATATGGAACTTGTAGACCCCGGTGACATCGGTCTGCCAGGCTTTTTTCTCTTCGTTCGCCAAAGCCGTCCAGTCCGCATGGCGAAGATCCGTCGGACCTTTCATGAAGGCTCGAATCACCGTGATTGCGCCACTCTTGGTTTGCTGAGGCCAACGTTCAAGAATGCGGTTGGATTGTTCTTCGGGCAGATACGAGATGGTGTCCGACAGACTGACAAAATCCCAAGGCTTCTCAC
>JAHBUU010000145.1 GCA_019637895.1 Pseudobdellovibrionaceae bacterium
GCGGCGTTCCCAAAAGGAAAAACGCGTCACGCTTCCCGGATGTCCTCCGAAAAGGCCAAGGCCTCCCGAGCCCGGCCCGTTAGCGCCAAGTTGGAGGCGGAAATGACAGCTGCTGTTGTGGCGGCGGTGGTCGTGGGTTAGGCGGTGGTTTTGTTGAGGTGCTTTGCTATGAAGTACATGGCGAGGGCGCAGAGGATGTGCCAGGCGACGTGGCCGTGCATGATGAGGTTTTCGGGTTCGCAGTAGATTCTTTTTAAATCGATTTGGGCGAAGATTTGGGCGGCGATCAGGAGGATGAGGGCGATGGCGAAGGAGCCGTATTGGTGGAGTTTTTTTTGTTTGAAGCCGAGGAAGAGGTCGATCGAGATGATGGGGGCGGCGTTGATCAAGAGAAGGAGCTGAATCGGTAGATCGAGGATGTCGAGAAGGCCTAGGGTGATGAGGTTGGCGATCAGGAAGATTGCAAAGAGCGTCTTGGTGCCGGTTTTGATTGTGCCCTTTAGGCGAATGGCGAGGACGGCGCTGATCATCAGGCTCATTCCCAGGAAATCGAGATGTTGGGTGCCGTAGTTGTTCGTGGCGTGATAGATCGCCGAGAACAGGCCCATCACGAAGACGACCCAACCGAAGAGTTGCAGTTCAGAGCGTTTGAATTGGCGAATGATCAGAATGGCTGCGATCAAAAATCCCAGGTTGCTCCAGGTATTGGCGGGTTCGTTGATGTAGGAGCAAGAGGTTTCTTCGCACCAGTTGACGTTCGGAGCGCCCAAGGTTTGTTGAGCGTTGTACCAGGGACAGCCTGGTGAAATGGTCATTTCTCGTTTGGAATTGTCGTACAGAGACATGCCCTTATCTTTCCCAGCGAAACGGGAAAAGACAAGGGCCTAGAGTGCAATCGTCAGAAATCAAAAACCCGGAGGAACGACGATCACGCCCGAGCGGTACTTTTCGGTCCGTGTCCAGCGAGGGCCGCCTTGAGGCGCCAAAGGATTAAAGGCGCTGACCTCGAGGTTGTCGAAGGCGTTCAGGTTCCGCATGCTGTGAGCTTCGATGACCTGTCCCTGACTGCCAGGGAAAACGTGATAGCCCGCATGGGCGGTCCCGACGAAAAAGGGAACACGTTTGAAACTCTGGGGCACGGAGGTCTTGAAGTTGACCAGGGTGCGGGCGTCGTCGATCGGAATTCCGTAGTAATCGTTTTTGCGAGTCACCATGGCATAGCGATAAGCGTGCCCACCCCAAACCGGGTTCCAGGTTTTGCCAGGCTGCAGGGGATTGATCGTCTGGTCCTCTTGATCCCAGGCCGCATTTTGGCTGACGTCGGGATTCCAATACAGGGTTTTCCAGCCGAGCTGGCGAAGCATTTTCTGCAGATCGGTTCCATAAAATTTATTGTCGACGGCAAGTTGCGCGTGGATCTTGCTCCAGGTCGCCGACTGGCCAGCGGCTTTGAACCCTGCGGCCAGACATTGCATCGTCAGACCGATGCAACTGGTGGGCTCGAGTTCAGACTCCAAAGACGCCGGGGCTCCGTAACGAACCAAGGCGGCACGGCGGCCCTCTGCGGTTCGATGTTCGGGTTTCCGGTTGCCATAGTATTTGGACACCTTCCACTTTTTGAAGAACTGCACATGATCGGCATAGGTTTCCGATAAGCAGTCCGCTGCGGTGGATGTGATGATCTGGATTCGCTCTTGATGTTGGCGAATCTCGGTCGGGGAAAAAAGGGCCGTTTGCGCCTGAGCTGTGACTCCGCCCAAGGTGGCGATCAAAACAGCCTGGGATGCTAAAAAGAAACGATTCATTGTGACACCTCGCCGGGGCTCTTTGCGAAAGGTGTTCCCAGGTGAACTGCGTTTTACGAGAGAAAGCCCTTGGATCAAGGGAGCGGCCCTGATCAAAAACAAAACAACCCTCTTTTTTTTACAGAGTCCTTGCGCGAGAGTTCGCAGACCGAAGTTTGTGCAAGTCAGGGATGGCTACTCGAAGCGGATCGGGAAAAGAGCATTCACAGGACTGCCTGCGAAGGATTTGAACTCGACCCGTTTCATGGCGTCGGCCAAGCAGCGTTTGAAGGCCGGATCCTGCAGGTTCGAGGTCGAGACTTCGGCTTCGCGAACGCGCCCGGTTTTTTCGATGGTGAAGGCGACGGCGGCATCACCGCTGAGGCCGGGGGCCTTCTGCAAAAGCTGGGTATAGCATTTGAAAAATAAATTTCGTTGAGATCGCAAGGTGTCCTGGATGTATTCCGCCGTCAGGCTTTCCAAACGCAAAGCTGGTTGCGGGATCAGTTCCTTGGTGCGGTTTTCCCCACGAATCATCTGAGGGGCCGGAGCCTTGGGCGCCGGAGTTTCGGCAGCGGCCGTGGTTTGGGCCTGACGTTGGGCGCGCTCTTGGAAATCGGCGGCGAGCGAGCGACGAACGCCGTTTCTAGAAATCAAAGTCGAGCCGGGGCCGTCCTTTGCTTTTTCCGCCCAGATGTCGCCGTCCTTCAAAATGACGAGAGGCCGCCCGGCTTCGAGATCGATCAGGGCCACCGAATTTTCGAGCAAACGGATTTCCTCGCCGTTCGCGAACGTCAGCAGAGCTTCGGAGTCGGCACGTGTTTCGATCAGATCCAGGCGTTGGATGAGTTGTCTTTCGCGCAGGCCTTCACGATGCCCCTTGCGATCCACGAAGGTCGAACCATAGGTGTTCTCGACCCGAGCCAGAGGCTTTTCATCCTGCGTGGGTTTTTCTTCAAGCTGAAGGCGCCAAAACGCGAGGCCGAAAAGGACCAGGCCCGAAAGGCTCAGCAGCAAAGGGGGTGAAAGGCGTTTCTTCATCCTCTTTAGGATGAACGAAAAAGAGGCGTCCTGTCATCAGAAGTGGGGCGAAAATAAAGAAAAAGGGCCTCGATTGACGAGACCCTTTCGGGAAAAACGGAAAATTCAGGCCGAGGTCCGACTATTTGGTCGGGGCGGCAGGGGCTTCTTGAGCCGGAGTCGTTGGCAGATTGCCGGAATCGTTGGCCGGAGCCTCGCCAGTGACGCCCGTTCCAGGGAGGTCTTTGGCAGGGGACGACGCTGGAATCACGCCCGTGTCGATCACTGAGCGGGAACGATCAGCCGTCATCATGGTCAGGGAAATACAAGTGATCGCAAAGATCACAGCCGCGATTCGAGTGAGTTTCGCAGCCAAGGTTTGTGCGCCGGTTGCACCGAGCAGAGAGTTGGAGCCGCCACCGCCGCCACCCATTCCGAAGGCGCCATCGCCTTTGGAGTCTTGGATCAATACGAGGCCAATCAAAATCAAGGCCACCAAAATATGGACGATTGCGACAAAGGTCATCATGTGTGCGTGACTCCTCAAAGGGCCACAATGTAGAAAGCAAGGTCTCGGAAGTCCACGGAAAGCGTGGATTTTGACGCATCATGTTTGTCTGCCGAGCATCAGGAGGGGACGTGGCTTACTTTATCGTTTTCGAAGGCCTCGACGGCACTGGAAAAAGTTCACTGATGCAAGCTCTCTCGGAAGAGCTCAAGAAACGTGAACAGGCTTATTACCTGACCCGTGAGCCCGGCGGCACTCCTTTGGGAGAAGCTCTTCGTCCATTGATTTTGGATCGATCAGGCCCCGCACCCTCGGCTCGTGCGGAACTTTTGTTGTACGAGGCCAGCCGGGCCCAGCATGTGGACGAAGTGATCCGTCCCAAGCTCGCGGCGAAAACCTGGGTTCTGTCGGATCGTTTTTCAGCCAGCTCGATCGCTTTTCAAGCGGGCGGTCGTGAATTGCCGATCAGTCATGTCGAGTGGTTGAACGAGTTCGCAACCGGTGGACTGCGCCCCGACCTGACCGTCCTTTTGGATTTTTCCGCTGAAGAGGCGCGCGCGCGCAGAAGCGGACGTTCCGCTTCGGGCGGGGACCAAGAAGACCGCATCGAATCCGAAGCCGACGCCTTCCATGAACGCGTCCGTCAGGGTTTTTTGGATCAGGCCGAAGGTGAAAAAGACCGCTGGCTCGTTTTGTCAGCCCGAGAAACTCCGGAACAACTGAAAGAAGCTCTGCTGACCGAGTTGAAGGGACGTCATTGGCTCGACTGAGAGACCGTCTCGTCGCTCATGGCGAGATCGCCGATTTTCTGCTTCCCTCGCTCCAGGCTGACGGTCTGGCTTTGACTTTGCTTTTTGCAGGGCCAAGCGGTGTCGGCAAACGGTTCACGGCGCTCACATTGGCGCAGGCACTTTTGTGCGAACGCAGCTCGGCGGGTTGCGGTCAATGCGGCTCCTGCCTGCGTGTCGAGCAGGGGGCCCACGAAGGTCTCAGAGTGATCGAACCCGAGGGGACACAGATCAAAATCGATCAAGCCCGTGAGGTTTTGGAATTCCTGCAACTGCAAAAAATTTCGCGGTCACGAGTGATCATCATCGATCAAGCCCATCTGCTGAATCCGCAGGCCGCAAATTCCCTGCTGAAGATTCTTGAAGAACCGCCCGAAGGGACGTTCATCTTTTTGATCGCACCCAGTCCCTCGTCCGTTTTGTCCACGCTGAGATCCCGATCCCGAACCGTGCTGTTTCGGCCTTTGAACGAGACGGAACTTAAGAAAATCCAGATCGCTCCGGACTGGGCCCTCAAGGCGGCTCGTGGAAGCGTGCAGACTCTGCGTGCCTTGCTCGAGCCCGAAGAGCAAGAGTCCCGAGCCGAAGCGGCAAGACTGCTCGGCGAGTTCCTGACGGACAAAGATTTTTTAACGGCTTCGACTTGGAGGGGCTCCCTGAAAGAGAAGGGGTTCTTTCTGGAACTCTGTCGTTCGTGGGTGGGCTTTTTGCGAGACGGACTGTTGATGCACGCCAAGGGCGAACGTCTGTTGATGAATCCCGATCAGAAGGCTTTGTTGACGACCCTGGCGGCAGAGCCTCGAGCCCTGCTCGAGTTTTTCATTGAAAACCTGTTCCGCCTAGAGGCCGAGATGGCCTTTCACCGCGATCCCCAGCTTTCCATGGAAGAACTCTGGGTGAAGTGGCGGGATGCCCGCGAGAAAATGGCTTTTGTGTCTGCGACGGTGTAGACTGCTGTCATGAACTGGATCGATCTGCACGCCCATCTGGATAAATTGGAAGAAGGCCCCGACGAAGCCCTGCGCCTGGCTGGAGAGGCCGGAGTTCGTCGAGTGGTCACTATCGGGACTGACCCGGACGATCTGCAAACGGTTCTGGATCTGGTCGCGAAACATCCTGGAAAAGTCTACGGAACTTTGGGCATCCACCCTCACGAAGGCGTGAAGTACACCGAAGAGATCGGGCGGTTCATCGATCAAAACGTTTCCCATCCGGGGATCGTTGCGGTGGGCGAGATCGGTCTTGATTATTATTACGATCAGTCTCCTCGCGAAGAGCAAAAGCAGGCTTTCCGTGCGCAGCTTGAAATCGCTGCGAAACATGGCCTGCCGGTGGAAATCCATACTCGCGACGCGGAACCGGACACGGTTGAAATCCTGAAAGAGTTCAAGGGACGGGTCAAAGGGATCATCCACTGTTTCACAGGGACTCAGTGGCTGGCGGACGAGTGCCTGGCCTTGGGATTCAATATTTCCATCAGTGGGATCGTGACATTCAAAAATGCCGAAGAGCTGCGAAACGTCGTGCGCTCATTGCCCCTGGATCGCATGCACGTCGAAACGGATGCGCCGTTCTTGGCACCGATTCCGATGAGAGGGAAAAAGAACACGCCCGCGTTCATGGTTCACACGGCGAAGTTCGTGGCCGAGTTGAAGCAAGTGCCTTTGGATGTTTTCGAAGCGCAAATGTTGAAAAATGCCCACGCGATGTTTCCGAAGCTGATTGCCGGGAACTGAGTCGTTGGCGCTCAGAGCCCGTCGGGCTCGTTGCATTTCTGTAATTCGTAGTCGATGGCGATCTGACTGACGGTCGCGATCGAGAGGCCCTTGCCTCCGCGAATCCGTGTTTCCGTATAGCCTTTCAGAATCCAACTTTGCCCGCAGCCTCCGACGAGTTCGTCTTCGGCGGTGAGCACGTTCAGGCTCGAGGCTCGTGTGCGAAAGGCCTGTTGTTCGTCGGCCACGCTGAGTTTTTTATCGGTCGAAAAAAGAATCTCGGTTCTGAGTGTCGCTTCGGTGGAGGGGGCAAGATCCGTGATTCCTTGGGCGCTCAGGGCGTAAATCACGAGGCGGTATCCCGTTGGTACTTTCAGGGGGAGTGAGAACTGACAGGTGCCCACCAAGGATCTGGAACCGTCTTCGCGCTTGATCCAATTCCTGAGCGGAAGGTGGAGACGGTAAGGTGTCGCGATGATCGGGGTTTCATCCCAATTCTTGCACTGCCCGCCGAGCCACAAAAGGTCTCCCCAGGTGAGCTGGGGTTTTTCGGGCTCCGAGACGGGCGGGGGTTCGGGAAGGGGTTCCGAGGGTTCTTCGCTGCCCGGATCATAGGCATGGGCTGCCGAGGCAAGAAGCATCGACAGTGTCGCTTTTGCGAGACAGTTTCTAAGAATGAATTTTTGGAATCCCCTCACCAAGTTCATCAAACCTACAGACGGCGCGCTTGCCAAGCAGAAACGACAAGAGGGGCGTCCCTCTTGAGGGAGGGATGACGGCCAGCGTCTTATCTGGTTTTTTAGCTCTGAAACGCCCATATTCGGGACTTCTCAATCAAGGAGTCTCCAGTATGGCAAAAATTCGGGTGGGCATTAATGGCTTTGGCCGCATCGGTCGTGTTCTTTTCCGCGAAGGATTCGAAAAATTCGACATCGTCGGAATCAACAGCTTGGACTCGATCCAGGGGTCCGCTCACTTGCTGAAACACGACTCCAGCCACGGAGTCTTCCCACACGAGGTCTCGGTCAAGGACAACAAGATCGTCGTTGCCGGAAAAGAAGTGAACTACTCGTCTCAGAAAAATCCGGCCGAAATTCCATGGAAAGATTGGGGCGTTGATCTGGTGCTCGAGTGCACGGGCGTGATGAAAGGTGCCGATGATTATCAAAAGCACGTTCAGGCGGGCGCGAAACGCGTGATGATCTCGGCTCCGGCCGACGGCGTTGATCTGACCGTGGTCTACGGCATCAACCATGAGCTTTACGATCC
>JAHBUU010000146.1 GCA_019637895.1 Pseudobdellovibrionaceae bacterium
GAACTCGTTGTTGATTCATCCCGAGGCTGATTTTTCAAAGCTGCCGGACATGCTGGCTTCGGTTGTGACCGGAGCCGGCCGACTTCCGTGGGCCTTGAGCCGAGTCTATGTTTCAGAAAGTCGAGCCGATGAATTTTTCGAGGGCTTGAAGAGATTCATGTCCGAACTGACGCCCTTGACGTCGCCGACTCAGGCGTCCGCCTGGACTCCGGTGGGATCGCGTTTTGATCGCACGGCTTGGGACTCTTTGAAAGCCCTTGTGACCCAAGATCACGGAAAGGTGATCGTCGGTGGTGAAGAGCATGGCTCCTCGCACGTGAGCCCGTTGTTTGTACGGGATCTGACGAACTGTTCGACTTTGCAGCTCGATGAGCTGGCGTCCCCTTTGGTGATCGTGACCACCGTGAAATACCCTCACGAGATGGTGAAGTGGACCAACACCGGTGATTTCGGAGTTTGTGCGTCCGTTTGGGGGCCTGTTGAAAAGGCCCAAAAGCTGGCGGCGAAACTTCAGGTGGCCGAGGCCTGGGTGAACGATTGGTGGACCGGGGATCAGGCCTTCGCGGGCTTGAAACGGTCTTTCTTTGGAATTCCCGATTTCGAATGGAAGGGCGAGTTCTTTTCCGACGTCAAAAAAATGACGATCTCTTAAGAACGACGACTTTTTGTCGTTGCTCCGTCAATCACCCGTCAATTCAAAGTGTGGATTTTGGCGCGAGTGCGGATTTCGCAATCGGGACAGCGAGCTTCTTCTTTGATCTCGCAAGAAACCTGATCCACTACGTGTTGAAGTTCAAGCACGGTTCCGCACAAGGCGCAGTGGCTGTGATCTTCGATGAACTCCTGATGCTTGGGAGTTTCGGCGTTTTCAAAATAATTGATCTTCGGGCTTCCCATCGTTTCCTCCTGAACTGAGGGGTCACGGCCATCCTGGCCATGAGTGCATTGGCATGGAACAGCAAGATCCGTTCACAGGCCAATGTCCGGTCCGGTCGTGGCCCGGATCCTGTCCGGAAATTCGAACTTCAGAATCGAAGCGACTCTTCCGCTCGGGGTGCGAAAAATTGCTGAGTGCCTCTTTGTGATGAAGGAGGAGTTATGAAAATCACAAAAGAAAGCCGAGCGTTTAGCCTGGTCCTGATCATGTTGGGTTTCACGGCCTGCATGGAGATTCGAGCCGTGGATCGAGCCCATGAGGTGACTCAGAAAGTGGATGCGCAGGCTGGTTCATCCCTGTCACAGTGGGAAACTCAGTCCACAGGGTCGTTCAATGAATACCGGGTCATTCTCAAGAATGTCTCCGAGGGCATTTTGCAGGTTGAACGAGAACTGGTGACCGAAGGTGTCCCGACCAAAGCCTTGCCACTTCAGCTTGGCGTCTTTCAGGGGCGCGCGATGGATACTCAGGTGGAGGGTGGGAAAACGTATCGTTATCATTGGGTGGACAGTGGCACCGGCCAGCGAGTTCCCGGAAAATCGATTCTCGTCAAAGTTCCGCTCGATTTGAAAATCGAAAGTGAGATCACTCCGGAATCGGATTTGGGGAAAGTGATTTTTTCCGCGGAAAAAATTCGTCCTGTCTATGGGACCATCGTTTTTTCAGAGAAAGGCTCTCTGACCACCAACGGTCATGACCTGGTGATCGAGGCGGACTCGATTCAAGGCGAGAAAGTTGTGATTCGAACTTTTGACCCAGCCAACCAAGCGAAAGACAAAAAAGACAAAGTGAACGGCGGTCAGATCACCGTGACGGCAAACAAAGCGGTTGGTGACTTTCACTTTGAGCTTTCGGGGCGACAGGGTCTTCGAGGTGTCGAAGGCAAAAAGCCGGGGCCGGAACTCATGGGTCGCCAGGGCGTCCAGGGTAAAAGCGGTCACAAGATGCCTGGCTCCGACGACTACTGTGGTCTGCAACCGGGGAACGGAGGCCCCGGTCATCAGGGAGCCACAGGATATCCCGGAGGCCCCGGCGAGCAAGGTGGGGACACGGCCGTCTTGAGATTGAAAATCCTCGACGGCTCTCAGTTTCAGTGGACGTTCCGAGCAGAAGTCGGAAAAGGCGGTGAAGGCGGGCTCGGTGGCGAGGGCGGAGCCGGTGGCCCCGGTGGGCCCGCGGGAAAACCCGGTTATCCATGCACGGCGCAGCCGGGCCCTGCGGGACCTCCGGGTGATCGAGGTCGCCACGGTGACTGGGGAGTCCCTGGAAAAATCAGTCCGATCTTTGAATGGCGTGACGGGCAGATGGTGGAAATCCGTCGGGGCGACGAAGAGTCCTAGGCCATTTCAACGAGTTCTTTCACCAGGCCCGAGATTCCTTTGAACACCTGATCCGGTTTTGCGTCGTACATATAAGCCGGAGTCGTGATGATTTTTGCTTCTCGGTCGGTGACATAATCATCGACCGGGCAGTTTTCGTGATGGGCTCCGGTTTTTTCGATTTCAGCTGCCGTTTCTTTGTCGTTTCCGATCGTCACGGTCACACCCTTGTGGCCGAGCACCTTGGCGACGAGCGTGGGAGCGATGCAGATCGCGCCAATCGGTTTTTCGGCGGAGCGAAACTCTTTCAGCACACGAATCACTTCTGGATGCACGGTCGCGTTCGAGCCCTTGCTGGCCCAGTCTGACAAGTTCTTTGCGGCCCCGAAGCCGCCGGGAAAAACAATCGCATCGAAGTCGGCGGCCTTCAGTTCGCTTAAATCCTGGACGGCGCCGCGAGCGATGCGGGCGGCTTCGGTAAAAGCGTCGCGTTTTTCCGATTCCGATTTTTGGGAGAAGTGGTTCACGGGCTCAAAGCTCACCGTCGGCGCAAAACAAGAAGGCACAGCACCTTGTTGATGAAGAGCGATCAGTGTGCTGACGGATTCAGTGATTTCGGCTCCGTCCAAGTGTCCGCAACCGGAAAGAACGACGGCGATTTTTTTTGAGCTCACGGGAACCTCCTCTTTGAAAAGGAGATAGCCCGAGAGTTCGGGGGAGTCACGCTTCAGCGCCGAAAGTTTTTGATGCGCTGGCAGATTCTGAGAGGGAAATGGGTATTGGAAACGGTGCCGATCCCTTCGTAACAGAACTCGGTGACTCTCGAGAGATAAGGCGCATCCGGGCTCATCTTGACGCTGTATTTTGCCTTGGTTCTTGAGGTCACGCCGGTTTTGTCATCCTTGGATTCAAGAATCATATCGAACGAAACAAATTTCTGCCGCCACTTGCAGTCGGTCAGACCTTCGCAGTCAGGACGCGAAGCGATCTGTGGAGGCGCGTCTTCGACAGTTTCAGAGGCTTGCAGATTGTAGCAGGAGACGTTCCAGTCTTTGCCTTTCACACAGGCGTAAAGGAGCTGCTGTGCGAGTTCGACGCTCAAGGGGAGGGCCGTGGCCAGTGTGGCAGGTCCTTCGTCGTCGATCGTCTGAGAGGGCTTGGCGACAGAGATGCGTCTTTCGCTGGTGGAAAGCTTTTGTTCATTGTTCGAGTCGATTTCCGCGATCTGTTGCAGGATCACGTACTTTTTTTCCTCGGGGGTTTCTTCGACGGACTGAATGGTTTTTCCGTCTTGGAAGATCACCCGTGCTGGCAGGTCTCCGATCTCGATGTCCTTTTCGGTGTAGGCGAATTCGTTGGCGCCGATATCCAGGGCGCTCGGAGCTCCCCAGGCTTGAACGACGGCGTCCTGAACCGCTTCGGCGGTGACAGGAGTTCCATCATTGTCATCAAGGGCGGGCTTTTTCATACACGAGGCCGTTGTCAGGGACAGAACCAAAAAAAGCAGCGCGGTTCTCATCGACCTCATACCGAGTCCCAGCCCCACAACCACAGCGGAAGCGGCAGGATTTTTCCGAGCTTCGCGCGGGCCGTTTCGGAAAACATATCGAGCTCGTTGATGTCCACCGGTCCGAAGATCAGACGAGTGATGTCGCTTTCTTCTTTGAGAGTGAAAAGTTCAGAGCCGACTCCGAACAAAAGACCGTTCGGGGATCTTTCAAAGACGATGTCCGAAACGCCTTCGCTGCGGAAGGCTCGTTTGATCTTTGCCGCGAGCTGATCAAAGTTCAGGATCTTCACCATGCCAAGGAAGCCCTCGTTGATGAGAGCGCCTTTTTGCTGGAACTGCTGGATCAGGTTCCAGCTTTGGCGAGGGGCGATCACGGTCAAGCTGCCTTGCCGACGGGATTTGATCCAGGCGACGAGGGCGAGCAGTTTTGAAACGCCTCCACCCCACTCGTGGATATAGCCGCCCAGATCGGCGCCTTTTCCTTCGACGGCATAGGCGGCCAGAGAGCCGTCTGCTTCCCAAGCCGTGTAAATACGAGTTTGCGGAATCGACAGGAATCGACGGATCTCATCCAGGCTGCGGACCGAACCGACGGTGTGCTGATTGTAGAGGCGCTGAATGGCTTCGGCCGCGATCTTGTTTTCATCCGAGAATCTCAAGGGGGTCGCCGACGTGGCTTGGAAATCACCGTCGATCATCAGGCTGATTTCGCTGCCAGACAGCTCGAAACCGAGGCGGCGATAGAAGTCATACTTGTCGGTCCACAGGACGGCGATGTCACATTGCTGCTTGGTCGCTTGAGTTGTGCAGTCCTTGAGAATCTGGGTCGAGAGACCCTGATTACGATGCCCTGGGTCCGTGACCACCGAGCCGATCGCGCCCACTTTGAAAACCACCGTTGGGCTTTTCACGACCAGAGGCTTTAGGACGGCATGGGAGACGATTTTTTCGTCTTCCGTGATGATCCTCATATTGTGAAGGTTCGACGAGGTGAGGGCCGTCGGGTATTCCGCCGAGATCGACCATGAAACACCTTCACGCAGGCTCGAGTTCAAAAAATCAATCACGCGGGGGAGTTCCAGCTCCGCCGGAGAACGAGGGCCTTCCATGACCACCTCCTAAAGCTCCATTTTATTGGGAAAGATCCCTGGAGGACACGAGACCCGACCTCCAAAGCCTTGAAATGACGACCTAAGTCCCGTCCAGACCGAGTGAAAAACCACCCGGTCAGGGGGGCAAGGGGTTGACTTAGGGCCTTGAATCCCGGAAATTGGCCTGGCCTTCACGAGATCTAAGGAAAACCATGGCTGAGCTGTCACAAAAATGGAAAGACAATGTCCCCGGTAAGATGTTTGTGGATGAGTCCTGCATCGCTTGCGACGCTTGTGTTCTGACGGCCCCGAACAACTTTGCCATGCACGAGGAAGACGGCCATGCCTACGTCAAGACCCAGCCGACCAACCCCGAAGAGGAAGCCGCTTGCAAAGAAGCAATGGAAGGCTGCCCCGTCGAAGCGATCGGCGACTTCGGCGAAAAGGAGTAAGGCTCCCGTTTCCAAAGTCCTCGAACTTCTCGAGGAATACTATCCCGGCGCTCATTGCGAACTTCATCACGAGACCCCTTTTCAACTTTTGATTGCAACTGTCCTGTCTGCCCAATGTACCGACGTTTTGGTGAATAAGGTCACTCCGGCCCTGTTCAAGCGTTTCGCGACCGCTAAATCCTTGGCGAAGGGCGAACCCGATGAAATTGAAAACTTGGTGAAATCGGTGAACCTTTTCCGAACAAAAGCGAAGAACATTCGCTCCCTGGCTCAGGTCCTCGTGGCAAAACACAAGGGTGAGGTGCCACGCACAGTGGACGAACTTGTTGAGCTGGCGGGGGTGGGGCGTAAGACCGCGAATGTTGTTTTGGGGAATGCCTTTAATATCGCCTCTGGAATCGTCGTGGATACCCATGTGGCGCGTTTGAGCGCTCGGTTTGGATGGACCGAGTCGACCAACCCGGTCCAAATTGAAAAGGATCTACAAGCGTTGATTTCCCAAGATCGTTGGGTGCGGTTTTCCCACGAACTGATCTTTCATGGTCGCCGGGTCTGCAAGGCTCGGAATCCGGGCTGCGAGTCCTGCTTTCTCTTGGAGATCTGTCCTCGACTCGGTGTCGATGACGAACTTGCTTCCTAGAGGTCTAACATTGACCGTCCCTGGCCGTGCGGGTTGAATGAACCCATGTTTGTCGCGTTTCTGGAAAGCATCAAATACACAGGGAACTTGTTACCGGTCGTCTTCTTGCGCGTCTTTCTGGGGTATTACTATCTCTTGCAGGCACTCGCAAAATACCAAGGCGATTTTTTGATCCGTCCTCGAATCGCCGAGCAGATCTCTGAGTTTCTGCCGATGAGTCAGGCTCCCGAGTGGTACAAGTTTTTCGTGACGACTTGGTTCATCCCGAACTGGCAAACACTGGCCTTCATCATCACCGGTTTGGAGTTCGCGATCGCGATTTCCTATTTGTTGGGATACGTCGTTCGTCCGATCGCTTTGCTGGCCGCTTTGATGTGCTTGCAGATGCACTACATCTCGGGCGGTGGCGGTGCGGATCAGTTGCAGATCACGTTTTTGGGAATCCATCTGACTCTTGCTTGGATCGGTGCCGGTCGTTGCGTGGGGTTGGATTACTATTTCTTCAAGCGTCGTCGCGGCATCTGGTGGTAATTCCATGAGACATATCGTCCTTTTTCTCGCGGCCGTTTACGTGATCCTTTTCTTGACGGTGCTGAATCGTCAGGACTCTTCCGGAGTCGAAGCGAAGCCGGTGGTGAGGATCTTCGGGTATGCGTCTTTCGCAGGGAACTGGGGGCCAGGTCCCAAGCTTCGCGAGATCTTCGAAAAGACCTGCAACTGCCGTGTGGAGTTCATCGAGGCTTCGGATAACAGCATGCTCTTGCAAAAGCTTCGTCTTGAGGGGCAAAGCCTGGGGGCCGACCTGGTCGTGGGTTTTGATCAGTTTGATCTGCAAAAAGCTTTGGCTGAGCAGTCCTGGCAAAAATTGAATTTCGTCGATCTGGATCTCGAGCCTGAAATCAAAGGCCGCATCCGGAACGACTATTTCGTTCCTTATGACTGGGGTGTCCTGTCATTCATGACCCGGAAAGACGCGGAAAAAAAGCCGGCCAGTTTGGATGATCTTTTGGACGAGTCCTATCGCGGGCAGATCGCCCTTCAGGATCCACGCACCAGTTCGCCGGGATTTCAGTTCGTCTGGTGGGTT
>JAHBUU010000147.1 GCA_019637895.1 Pseudobdellovibrionaceae bacterium
TATGAGCCCTGCATTCGAAACAGTTCGATGAAACTTCGAAGCTATTTGGCTTTCTTTTCGATTGTGGGCCTTCTCAGTCCAGCGGCCTGGGCATTTCCAGAGCAGGTGACGAAACACGGCCCGAACTGCTGGAATGCCGCTCTCGTTCACGGGGGCGTCCTCGAGGCGATTCGCTACATGAGTGGACACGAACTCCACGAGGTCTTGAACTCCGGTGTTTGCACCCCCGTCCCGGAATCCCAACTGGAAGGCGGCGAACTCCGGGTCTACACGCTGCCGCTCGCCCAGCTCAACGAAACGGATCGATACATCCACGCCAATCTCCGGATCGATTCCGAAAACAGCCTCAACAAAATGACCAACCTTCTGACTTCAAAAACTCAGATCGAGCGCGAAGAGGTCGTCAGGTCCACCTACGGCCGGGTCGCCGAAATCATCACACTGCGTGACCGCGAAGGACGCTCGTTCCAGTGCCGGGGAAAGAGCTGCGACACAAGAATCGACTACTATCGCTGCGGATCCCTCGAAGCTCGGCTTCAAGCGGAGGGCGGCCCTTTGTATCCCCTGTTTCAAGAGATCTCGAGGGGCCTTCATCGGTTTGCCTTTCTTGCGGTTGAAACCGACGAGTCCGAGATCGCCTCATTGAAAGCCCACCTCGCCACCAAGGCCTCTCTTTTTCAAGACGAGCTGACTAACCACTGTCCGTCCACGGGATTTCCTTGCGCCTACTACCGCGAGGCGGCCCGGTCCTTCCAAGAACAGCTCGCCTTCCGCCAGCCATCGCGGGACTGGCTGGTGAATTGGGCTCGGCAGAATCCTTGATTTCCCCTGGAACAAGGCCTGCTCGTTTCCTTCGCGGTTCTTTTTGTCCTGAGTCCTTCTCTGGTTTTTGCGGATGTGAGCCTTGAAAGCTGCACTATCGAAGGACAGGTCTTGAGCGTTCAGAAAAAGCAACTGGTTCAGACCGTCGTGCGCGCTGAAACCACGGCCACTCAGGGCGAAGCTCTGGGAAGTCTGCAAATCGATCAGTATGGAGCGGACCTTCAGATCAAGGCCTCAACGGTCGGGAGTCAACTGACGATCCAGGCTCAGCTCATCGACAAGAAAAGCCAGAAAGTCGAAATCGCGGCCCAATCCGAAGTGAGTGCCTCCGACCCGGCCGGAGTTTCCACCCGCCTGACCCTGATCAACCCGAATGCGGAAAAAACCGTACGTGAAAACACGACCGAGAACTTCAAGATCAGCCGTTCATGGGCTCGCGAAACAAAAGCCTGGTCCGTCTTGTCCCAAGCTCTCATCGTTTGTTCCGTGAAGAAGTAGAAATTGAGAGTATAGAGCGAAGGCTCTTACTCTCGGAAATTACTTTGCGAGTTTCTTGAAGATATTTTTCTGCGTCTGATGGATTTTATCGCTCGCCTCTAAAGCGAGGCCATCGAGTTCTTTTTGAGTCATCGGTTCAAGAATGATCTTTTTTCCTTCGACCGAAATCTTGAAGATGCTGTCCGAGTCCGCATGAACCAGGCTCAAAAGAGCCTGGTCAAGAACAACGGCCTGAGTCTCTCCTACTTTCGTCAGTCTTTTTGTCATCACAAAGACCTCCTATATATGCGCAGCACATCGACCAGACCTGATTTTTCCGAGTGTTTGCGCTTGGGACTGGGGGCCGGTTGCCCTCTCGGAGGACATCCGGGAAGCGTGACGCGTTTTTCCTTCTGGGAGCGCCGCAGGCGCACCCAGAAGGAAAATCCCGGTCATAGCTCAAGGACGAGCGGGTCCTCCGAGAGGGCAACCGGTCCCCAGTCCCAAGCGCAAACACTCGGAAAAACCGCCCGCTAGTCCCAGCGAACATCGAACTGGCGGGCCTCGTGATACGTGACCCGTCCCAGTTTATCGCCCTTGATCGGTCGCACATGACGACACTCAGTCACAACGACCGGTACTTTTTCCCCCGATAGGGGCAAGCGTTTTCCCATGGACTCTTTGATCAGCCACTTGGCGATGGCACGCAGTTCTTCGTCACTGAGGATCCGCTGCTTGGGCCTTTGCACGATCGCGTGAGCACCGGGTTCATCACGCAGGTGCAGCCAGTAATCCCAGGCCTTGGCCTTTCGAAGCAGAGCCATATTGTCCGCCGCACTCTTTCCCAGAAAGGCACTGACGCCTTCGTCCAAATGAAAGGTTCGACCGCGGGCCTTCGATTGCGCCATCAACGCCGGTGAAGCGGGACCACCGGTTTTTCGATTCGTGTTTTTCTGCCTGGCCGATTCGAAAGTCTCCTGCTCGAGCTGTTCGACCTCTTTGCGCACCCAGCTCAGCCGGTCACGAATCCCGGTCTTTTTTGCTTCCAGTTTTTTGGCTTTCCCGAAGGCCTCTTCGATATTCCAGGCACGCGACTCTTGCGGGTCGATCAATTCACCCGCGCCATTTTTCAAAGCCTCGCCCCGGGCATACCACAACGAGGATTCATCCGAGGCCAGTTGCTTTTCCAGTTCATCCAGGGCTTTGCGCTTTTTTTCCAGGTCCCGGTCGCGCTTTTTCCGCCACTGGGTTTCAGGATCAAGACCGGGATTTGTGACCGCCGCCGGATTTTTCCACTGCTCGTGAATGAGCGCCAGAGATCGCTCCGGAGGAAACTCGGTCAGAGGCTCGCGGATCGCAAGCTCTTTGGGTTTTTCCCAGGCGATCTTTTTCCCGGCAGCCTGAACGAGCAGATTCGCCTGTTTGGGGACCAGATGGATTTCAAGGACACACTCGGCTTCCGAATTGGCCAGAGTCAGTTGCAGAACCCGTCCGTAGTCCTCAAGGATGCGAACTTCGCTGAGCGCTTTGTCGACACCGTGGGATTTCAAAAACAGCGCGGCCGGTTTTGATTTTGCGGCTTTGCTGAATGGGCACTCCCCCTCGTACAACAGGGCGATGGGGTCATTGGGATTCAGGTCCAAAATCAGCCAGGACAATCCCTGTCGCCAAAAGCCAAGCGCCATTCCCCGATCATTCACAAGGACTTCCTGCAGGCGCGCCCCCTCGAGGGGAATCAGGCGTTCAGAGACAAAGGTCCGGAGTTCCGGCTGCGAATATGATTTCACCGTCTCATCATGACATAGCCGGGTCCTGAAGTGAATGAGATCCGTCAAGGTTTCAAGAGAAGCTCCGAAAGGAATGGCATGACAGATCGCCTTCATGAACTCTTTCAGATGATGCTCCAGCAGGTTGAAAACCTGAGCGAGACCGATGCCCAACTGATCACACGGGTGGCCAGTCGGTATGCCCTCGAGATCCAACAGGATGCCGAAATTCCCGGCGCTTTCCTCGAGGACGTGCTGGTGGATCTTGAGTCCGAAGTGCTGGTCATGTACCGCAAGACGACCTATGGATACTGGAGCCTGCGCGACTACCGCGAGGCCCGTCTGGTCAAAGGACAATCCGAAGAGGCCTGATGGTTTAGCTCTTTGCAAGAAGAGCTGATTGCTCCAGAAATGACTTGGTCCGTGCTTCGATATTCTCTCGGAGTTTTTGAAGAAATTTTGTCTCTTCGACCGAAAGATCATCGCCGGAAATCCCCGCAGTGTGTTTTAGAACTTCCAGACACAGTTTTTCCAACTGGCCGGCGACAAAGCGCGAACTTAGATTCATCTCTTCAGCCATTTCCGAAAGCTGAACGGCCTTGACCTCTTCGAGGATGAAAGTCTCCCCGACTCGAAAAGCCAGTTCCTGATGATAGTCCTCGTAGACGGTGACATTCACAAGGTCATAACAAGGGGCCAACTCATAGCCTCTTTCACTGACAAAGTAGGAAATATTTTTCCCGTGATTGTCGGTGTTCCCGATCAGCAAATTAAACAGAATCCACTGCAAAAGCTGCATCTGTGCCTTGGCCGGGACAAGACAGCTGCGGCTGAATGAGGACAGATTTTCCACATTGATCGGCCCCAAATAGAGATCCCGATCTGCACCGACCGGAACGATTCTCTGATACTTGAAATCCGGAGGTGCGTTGAGTGCCTGACAGCCGTCAATCGTATGTAGCCGCTTGATATGTTCAGGATCCTGCCAAAGCCGATCGAATCGCTCCACTTGCAAGACCCGCTCTCCCAAATTCACCATCTCGACAGGGGCAACCGGCAGTCCGACTTTCTCCGCAAGCTTCATGCAAAAAAACTCGTTCAAGACCAGATACTGATCTTTACGACTGAACTTCAGAATATGCGTGGAAGCCAAACGTCCTTCCCCAAAACCATAGACACCATCCCGCAAAGTCACGGCTAACTTTTCCTGAACTCCGGCCAAAGAGAGCCTTGGTTTTCCATCCCACAAAACAATGGGTTTCGTCGCTCGCTCTTGGATTCGAGTCTTGAGTTCATCCGCGGGAATGGGCCGGAAGGATGTCTCGACTTTTTGCCCCTGCTGCACAAAAGAGAAAGCACCCGTGGCATCACGACCGACAGACGCAATCAGCGCATAGATATTGGAAGAAGTGATTTTCAATGTTCGAGCCAGTGTTTTCAGAACATCACCTTCAGGCAGAAGATTCTCCAAAAACTTTTTGGTGTTTTCCGGAGGAATCTCACCAAAGAGCGGCAGATGCGGAGAAAGAGGAAAACCTTTTTTTACCCAGTCTGCCGAGTAAACAAGATGAAATGTTTCCGTATCCAAATGATACGACAGTTCCGCAACCTCTCGGTCCTCATGGAAGATCAGGAGGGATGGACTCGTCAAAGTCGCTACCATTTCTTCACTCGCAAATGGATGCCCAGGCCGTTCAGAACCTTAAACAAGCTCTCTGCATTGACCCCCGCTTTGGCGGTTTCGATCTTTGAAAGTGTCTCGACGGACACTCCACACAATTCGGCCGCATCATCAATGCGCAACCCGGACTGGGTTCGACGGGCACGAACAAACCCCGCCAAATCCTGGGGTTTTGTAATGTCCAATTGAGCAGGAGTCTCATAAACACGAAGAGGGCGAGCCATAAGTCCTCATAGTTTCTATTATTATAGAAACTATATAACAAAATACCCAAATCCACGAGTTATTTCTATTTTTACAGAAATAACTGGCAAAAGGTCTGATTTCCCTTAATTATTTCTACATATATAGTAATAACTGCTGAAGTCCGCCCGAAGGCCGCGAGGCCTGAGCCGACTCAAGGCCTCGTTCACTTTAGCTTTGGAAAATTCAGAATCAAAAATGATGTTTTCGGAACCGACAGGTTCAGAGCCGACAACGAAGACTGAACGCCAACACCGGTTGCATCAAAGGTCGGCGTGGGCGAAGTCGCACTGCTGGCTTGGAAAGAATGCTTCTTTCCACTCAAAGACCCAGCCCCCACAACGGACAAAGAAACACTCTGCACCGAGTTTGCGCGATTCAACAGCACTACGGTCAGTGCGCCCTCCTGTGAGCGACTGGCAAAGGCTTTCAGTGACGAGGTTTCCCCGGTCGTCGCCACCACTTGCTCGCGGTTGAATTGAGTGATGGCCGCTAAGGCCAGCCCGCTGGGGTTTAGTTTGTTTTTTGCGGAAAAGGTGTCTGATCCCTGCGGCAAGCCGCTTGAAAAGTTTTTGATCCAACGGCTCGCCCACAGTTCGACGAAATCAACCCGGGGCTGCTTCAACAAAGTCAGCAGCAGATCCGCCGTCATCAAGGCCGACCCCATATTGTTCGGATCACTCTGGGTGGAAAAATTCATGGTGCTACATTCGGTGACCGAGATCTTGATGTGGGCTGTGTTCACAACATCGGCGGCATCCCACAAGGCTTCCATGGCGGGCTGAATATCCGCTGTGAAATCCAAGGCACCCCAGGCATTTCTATTTTGCTGATAGGCCGAGAATGACGAATCGTACATCGGGTAAGAATGAATGGCTAAAAAGTCGATCACCTGCGCGCCATACAGATTTCGCGCGGAGTCCTTGTAGGTCATCAAGGTTTTCAACCAGGCTCGTGTTTTGCCGTTCACTCCGATGCGGATTCGAGGATCGATGGATTTCAGAGCGACGGCCCAGGTGACGATATCCCTGGCGTATTCATCGGCCGTCATCGGATATTCGTCGGTGTAGTTGGGATTATACAGATAGGTTTCGTTTCCGATCTCCCAGTTCAGGACATTGTAGGCTTTGTCTTTTGAATATTTGACCCAGGCCTTGGCGATCTCCAAGGCTTTGACTTTGTCCCCGCAAGGATAACAAAGCACGATATTCGGCGAGGCTCCAGCGGCCCTTGCCACCGTCATGAACTGATCAAAGTTGAGCCCTTTGCGTAAAGTCCCGTTGTGATTGGCCAGGCTTGTTCCGACCGGCCAGTATTTCGGATTGACCATCCGAGCCGTCGAAGGATTCGGCCGATTCAAAAAGGCCGGATCTGTGAACGAGTAATTGTCGGCAGACTCCCCCTCCGGAAAGCGCAGATGTTTCGATCCGGTTTGCAGGACCGCCGATTTCAAGCTCTCAAGCGACAAGGTGCCGTCATTGAGTTGGTTCAAGCCCATCCCCAGAGGCATCTGTGTGTTGGTTTTGATGACGACGGCGGGATTCACACGAATATCAACAGCCGCAAGAGCCAGCTGCGAGGAAAAGAGAGCTTGTAAGAGGCAGAACATCTCTCAATTTAGTCCTCAGGGCGGAATCTTTGCCAATCTCGAAGGAGGAGTGGCTAGCCTATGGACTAGGACAGCAGACCGATCTCAACCGCTTCACCGGTTCATCTCGGATCCATAGATCTGCTCCAGGAAAAGAAGGAAATTCAGTGAATCCGGACAATCCGGTAGTTCACCGAAGCCCCCCAAGGCCTCACGAGCAAGAACATGGTTTTTTCGGCCACTTTCATGTTCTGGGTTCAAGCTCCTTACCAAACAGAAAAAACGTTCTGCCTTTGGGAACTGCCGCAAAGAAAAGAACGCAACCCCAGAATTGGTCATCATGCCAGCGATCTGATGGGATCTTGAGTCCAGATAGGGCAAGAGTTCGATAGAAACAATTCTCCGTTCCAAGGAAACGACTCCCAAAAAATCCTTCAATGCAATTGACCGGCTCCC
>JAHBUU010000148.1 GCA_019637895.1 Pseudobdellovibrionaceae bacterium
CAGGGAGTGCTGTCACAACGGATTTAAACTCTCTTTATGTTTACTCAGTAACGGAGGATGCAAATACCGCCAGTTTGAGTGCCGGAACAAAAATATATGATGCTGCAAGCTATCCAGGAACTTATCCCTATTTACTTTATGGAGTGTCGGCAATGGCGTTCGATGCAACTGATAACTCGCTTTATGTAGCGACCGCTATTACCACCACAACTACGGTAGCCCAGTACAATATCGAGAAATTTACTTATGATCCGGTTAATAAGACATTAGTCCGCTCATCAAGTCCGCCATTCATTTCGTACAGCCTAGATACAAAGTGTATTTCTGGTCTTTTTGTAGACAACTGAAATTGAGATTTATTTTTTAAATCGAAAATTTGTGACCGCTTACTTACAGGAAGTGACAGAGGTTGGAGAGAATCAGTAAGTCGTGGCGGAAGCAATACTGAAATGCGAAAATATTTTTCCCCTCTATTGCAGCGCCACCAAGCACATCCTGCCCACACTATTTTACAAGTCCCACGATCAGCATCCTCAATGTGACCGACTTGCACTTTCCAGACTTCATCCTATACAGCCTATGGCCAACTCTTTAGAAGCCAAACAAGAAGCTGAACTCCCCCAACAATGAGTGCAAGAGTCCAAGTCCGCTTAATCCCGAGAACCAGGCGATAATCGCGCACCTGAAAACGCATGTGAATCTCGGCTGTCAGATAAGAATCGCTATTATTTTTCTCCATGAACAATCTCCTTTTGCCCACCGTCAGGGAGGTGAAGGAGTTGTTCAGGGAAAAAATGCAGACCAAGAGCTTCTAGCCACAATTTTTTGAAGCCCCAGAGTAAGCCATGTGCCAAGAACGAATGGCAATGTGAACGCCCCGCCAACGAAACTTAAAGTGCCCTTACTACTCAAAAAAATATCGAGTGCCACCGTCACAGCCACTCCTATCAGCACCCATGCCCCATCGGATTTTTCATTTCCAGAAAATACGATCGCGGTCAAAACTGCGTTAAACCCAAATAGCCCTAAGTGAATCATTTCGATCGGCTGCCCGAAAACTTGCGCAAAAACTGCACCCAAGAAAGATGCAGCCAAGGCATACAAAGCGGAGATCGGCCTATTCACGAATACACCGACGAAAAAGAGAACTCCCGACAAAGCACTACTCTGAAAAAAAACCTCACCAAAACCATTTGTCCCAGCCTGTAAGCCACTGAAGGAATTCAAGGCAGTCATGGATCCAAGTTGACCGGGGAACGCCGACGGAAACTGTCTTGCAACAACAATCAATGCCCACGTCATCAAAATAAACGGAAGCGTGAACACCGGAATCTTCTTCGCAATGAAATAGCGTTGCAAACTGGCGGCGCCCACCCCTCCCAAAATAGCTGATATCCATACGAGTAAAGAGTGATCAAACTGTGTAGCCAGGGCAGTACCAACAAGAATTGGGCTAAACGCGTACAGTCCATCGTCAATTTCTTGTTGGGGGAAGCGGCGTATTCGAGCAAGCACACAGCCGGCCAGGCCGGCAAGAGTCCCGGCCAGCCCGCAATACCAATTGCTCCAAAAAACACCGGCAAGAAAAAATATGCCTGTCATCTGGTTCTTCTGAAGCATGACTTGTCCGAAACCATTCAAAATAGGCTTTAAAAAAATGATGTCTCTCGTTTCTTTCATCATCGGCAACATATTCTATCTGTCATACTTAAAACCTCGATCAATTTTCTTTTGATAAGTTATTTAAAAGGTCTTTCATGGGGGCCTGTGACACTCGCATCAGGCCTTTCCGGGGTTGCTCGAGGTCAATCATGATGGCAAAAACAAGAGATATCAGGAGGGAATAGGAGATAACCCGAATCCAAGGTGATCTCTTTTTTTCCTTTTCAATATATCCTTTTCCCATCACGAAAGTTGCGTATAAACCCAGAAAAACAAGCATGAGAAGAATATCTCCGGGCGCGTGATTTTGAACACCAAAATGCCGATTGTCGTGCGCCATTGTCATTCCGTTAAATCCTTTGAGTAAGGAGTTATGAATGGACGGCGTATTTTGCTCTCGGATGGCACGCTGAACCAGTTTCCAAATACGATCTTGTATCGTGCGACCCTCAGCAACCATAGCACTCCATTTGGGGTCCTCTAACTTCATTTGGCCGTATTCCAACCTTTGTTTTACATACTGAATTAGTTCTTCATGAATCTGATGTGGAAGCGCACCATCGAGAGCGGAAGCCGTTGTGGCAAAGTCACCAATTGCGATGGCATCTTCTGAAAGATGGCTTTTACGATTCTCATAACGATTTGCCGCATTTGAGAAACTAAAGGCCAGCAACAAGCCGAAAAGCGCAATGCCCGCATCTTCAATACGAGAGGATTCACCTCCTCCAGAAGGATTTCTCTCGCCTGCTATTTGACCGAGCCACCACGCCAAAACCATAAATACAAAAAACAGCAGGCTTAAAATCCAGGCGTCTAACTGCAAAAATGTTTCTAAAAGCACACAGATTCTCCCTAACTCGAAGTTCACAAAAAGATTTTTATTTCTCTACTGAGATGACCTTTAATTGTCTGGTTTTGCCACCCGGAAAGGGCCAAGCGATTGTTTGTCCGATTTTTAATCCAATCAGCGCAGACCCTACCGGTGTGAATAATGAGATCTTGTTCTGATCAAGATTCGCTTCGGACGGATAGACCAAGATCACTGTCGTTTCTTTTTCGGTTTCCACATCTTGGAATCGAATCTGCGAGTTCATAGAAACAACCTCTTTTGGTAAAACATCATCACCGACAATCGTCGCTCGCCCAAGCTCGTCTCCTAAAAGCTCAGCTATATTCAATGGTGCGCCCTGAAGAAGCGTAGCTATTTTGTCTCGGTCAGTTTGGGAAATAACTAATCCATCATTTTTTTTCATGTGTGCTCTCCAAAAAATAGTCCTCTGCTTAACTTCAACGGCCAAAAACATATTTAATTACGTATTTAGATAAAACTCGACTCAAGTGCTCATCGAGAACCTTTTGAGAGTGCGCGACTTGTCCCTTTTGCACTTCGCGCCTAGATCCTGATCAGTCTACGCAAAATACTCTGAACTATCAATAGCTTCCGGACTTGCGATGACCCAAGATGGCGGTCATGAGAGTTACTTTGCGCTGGAAGGTTCTCTTCACTTGGACCTTTGTCCTTATGATCAAGCAGCTTCTCAAAAAATCTGTTTTTAGAAGCCGTGATCTGTGGCCCATTTCCGGACTATCCGGCGGGACCAATTTGATGCGAGAATGGAGGCATGGGAATTGTTTTGTTAGTCGAAGATAATGCGTTACTGCGAGAAACGATAAAGGCCTATTTTGAAGAAATTGGATTTCGCGTTGTTGAAGCACAGAACGGGTACGAAGCCATCTTTCTAACAAAAAATCAGAGCTTTGATTTAGTTGTCAGTGACGTTGAAATGCCAAAGAAAAATGGTGTCGAATTTTTAAAAGAGTTTCGAAGTTTCAATGCGGATACCCCTGTCGTCATGATGAGCGGGGGATCTTTATTCGCTGAGAATGAAATTCTTCGTCTAGGAGCAAATAAATTCGTCTCAAAACCGTTTTCTAACATGCAGGATCTTGTCCTTTTGGACACAACGGCAGCGTAGAGAGCTAGATACAGGACAATCAAAGAGAGATTTATCATTCGTCAAAGCCCGATGCTCTGCTAATATTTTGTAATCATCTCTGCATCGCGAGCCAACTCAGCACATGAGGCAACCCTCGTGTTGCATTCATCTTCTTGATTTCCAATTTCCATAAGACATCCTTTGAAGAACATATTTGCTCGGGGTCGGTCACTCCGGCGGACTCCTCTTCCCTCCCTTCGCAGGGAGCCGCGCCAGGCTCTGCGCTTTTTCCCTGTCACGGTCCCTGCCGCTACCGCCCCTCTCGGGGGCTCTCGCTTAGCGGTCGGGGAAGTCCGTCTTTCGCTCCCTCTACTCACCATCTCCTAGGCCTCCCCCTGGGTGTAAGGCCCTTCGATGTTGACGGGTCAAACGCAAATACAAACTTTCAAAGGAGAAAGTCATGAAAAATCAGAACGAAAATCAACAAGCCGAAGTGAAGCAAGCTCAGGGCTTCATCACGAATCCTCAAGTCTACATCAGCGCGGAAACTGGAGTCCTCACTCACCGTATTGGCAACGACTTCAAGATCGATATGCCGATCAATCTCTATAAGAGCATTCTCGGTCTTCCCTTCGAGAAAAAAGATCCTGTCGAATCCATCTCCGAGAAAACTCAGCGTCGCATCGTTTATGGCTTAGTAGCTCGCCCGTCGATCTATCTCAGCAAAGACAAGAAGTACCTCATCCACCGTGTTCTCGACACTCGCATCTCGAAGCACGTCAATTATTACAAGCGAATCTTCCAGAACGCCGCAACTTCGGTCTCTGGAGAGGCGTTTTCCGCCTAACCGAGCTCGGCCCCTCTTCGGAGGGGCCGCTCTTTCCTTAACATTAACTTTTTATCAGGAGTTTTTATGCAAAATGATTCTTCTATGACTGAAATTCTCTCGTCATACATCGGAATGAAAGCCGCTGCCCAAAACAGGACTTTGATTAACCGCGACCGGATTTTGGATGCCCTCAAACAGCTCGACATTACCCGTGTCGTTATCGCGTACAGCGGATCGGGTGACAGCGGCCAAATCGACGAAGTTTCCCTCTACCGCGGAAATGAGTTCGTCGAAGTTCAAACTGAACTGACTATGCAAACGTACAAATCTCGCTGGGACGCCGATCTCTCAAAATGGATCGAATACTCAGCCGACGAATCTTACATTCTGCCCGAAGCCTTGCAGAATTTTGTCTACGACTGGATTGAATCCGAATATGCAGGTTGGGAAAACAACGACGGTGCTTCCGGTGAATGCACCATCGAGGTTTCGACCAACGAATTCAAACTCAATCACATCACCTATTACACCGAATCAGAAAGCGAGTGGCATACACTATGAGCCATACCTATCATCATTCCGAAAACTCAGTGAAGATCTGGGGTGGTAAGCCCGAGGATTATCTTAAGATCCACGACTGGCTCGATGCCACCAAGGAAACCTTCGCCGATTTTCGGCATCGGGCCTTGCGGCATCACACTCAAGGCATCTTTGAAGCCGAGCGTGTTTTCGGTCATGTGATCGAAAATTCGGACGAAAAGAAAGTGCCGGTTCGCTACATCTGTGAACAGCATATCAAGGAAGACTGCGGTGGGTTCATTCCCACCGTCGCCGACTGGCTTCGCAACATCAAGCGTGAATCGTGGATGTCCCGCGGATATTTGATCGAGCCATCGAACCCGAGCGAATCTCCCACGCGCTAAGGCGCTTGGGAGGGCGATGCCTTCAGAGGCCGAAGATCAGCCTTCAGCCTCTCTCAATCCATCGGGTTGGAAACGAAGTTCGCCTATAGCAATAAGCGTATCCAACAGAATGCAAAGAGAGCCGGCAAATTCAGCCGCAAAAACATCAATACAGAGAACCACTAAGGACAAGACTGCTGCGCAATCTTGATTCCATCCTGGGTCGTTCTTTTCACGCCCTGCAATTCGGCTTCTCTTCGCCACCGATTCCCGCCAGTCCCCTGCGGAAACTGTCATGAATCGTGGTCGGCCCCAAGGGGGCCTCTAACGAGAAACCGAGCAAGTCGCGCCAAGCTCTCTCTATTTTTTCCCCCGCCAAGCAAGCTTGGGGCGTCCCTGGCGGGCGAAAAAATGTTTTTTGAAAACCATAGGAGGAAGAAATGGAAAACATAAAGTCAGAAAAAATCGGCGGTGAATTTCACGCACTCACTCAACTAGAGCGCGGCCAGAAATACACGCTTTTAACTCAAGGCGGTTTTGGTGCCATCGCGCAAAAGATTGTCCTACAAGACATCAAAGTTGGGCCTTACGCGCAGTATTCCGAGAGCGTCCAACTCATCTACAAGCCGAAGGGCAAACGCAATCTAAGTGGCTCGCGCTTTCACGGCATCGCCTCTTGTGTCGTTTGGGCGGGATGGGTTGACGTGAACACGGACCCTTTCAAGCCCAGCGAAATTTCCAGCACGGGAATGGTCGTCAGGAGCAGCCGTTACAGCTCGTTCGATAGCCGTTATTTTACTGATGCCATCGCAAGCGTCAGTGCCACGCCGATTTTTTCTAAAGTTCACGAACTAATCAACAAATAAGGAGATCATTTTATGCAAAATCAAGAAATCGAAAACTCAGTTTCACAAACTAATGTCGAGCCAACACTTGCGGCCTTCGGACTCCAAGTTCAAGAAACCATGACGACGCCCTCGCGGCCGGGCAAGAAACCGCGCCCGGTTTGGATCGTTAAAGGAAATGTCTTTGGGCTTGAATCATTCTTTCGTGAAATTAAAGGCCGCAAATTTCGCGGATCTTGGTCCTTTTTTGAAGACCCAAGCAACCGCATTTTAGATCACGTCCAAAACAACGCGCGCCTTTCCTATGCGGAACAAGTAGAAAACTCGGTGGCGCGCAAGCTTGAAAGGGCCGAACGCTACGAATCCTATGCCGTCAGTGCGGAAGCCCGCGCTGAAAGTAGCTATAAAAAGGCTGGTGCCATCGGCTCGATGATCCCTATGGGGCAGCCGATACTTGTCGGGCATGTGCGATTCGTTGAACGGAAATGCGCCTAACGCGCAGGGATCGTTCGTCGAGTAGAAAGGAGGTGAACTCGATAACTGAAGAGTCATGAGGGTGAAAATCCCTCTCCGCAGGTGCTGCGGTAAAAGCATCTTCCCCACGGTAGCGACTAGCCATCAATCCGTGAAGCGGGAAGAAACGGCGGTATCGGATAACCCAATCGCAGAAACCCGCCAAGCAAGAGTCTATGAGGAACAAGTTGAAGATGCACAAACTCATCGTAACAAGAGAACCAGCCAAACGGGTTGATAGGCTGGAGCCAAAAGGCAAAGGATAGGGGTTAGCGAAAGTGACCGCGACTAACAGCACACCCAGTAAA
>JAHBUU010000149.1 GCA_019637895.1 Pseudobdellovibrionaceae bacterium
GTCAGATTGAATCGCGCGAGCGAGAGTTGTTCACTCGGAGCGGTCGAGTTGGTGAGAGGATCGAGATCCGCCTCGAAGTGACCGTAGTTTCTGTAGGCGGTGATCAGGTGATAGACGTCGAGTTCTTTTTCCGAGAGGCCGCCGACTCCGGCGCTGGCTCCGAACTCCATTCCCTCGAAGAATCTCTTCCAGTCGGAAGACACGCTTTCAGGATTGATTTTATATTGTTGATAGAGATCTTCGATGATCTGAAGATTGCCGACATTCGCATAATTCGCGCTCACGGTGGTCCCCTTTTTTTGCGGGCTTTTCAAGGCCCCCGCAATTTTCCAAAAAAGCCCCTGATCGTCACGGCTTCGCGCACTGCAAAACTTGGTGATTCCCGAGACAGGTGGTTCACGAATATGCTACGCCTGAAGTCGTTCATCGGGGAGCTTCTTCGCATTTCCCAGGACAAGGGATGGAGCGGGGAAATTCCTGCCTAGACTTTGGGAAGATGAAACCCAAAAGAGAGCCCCAAAAAAAAGGAAGAGCAAATGCACAAATTGGTTTTGGTTCGCCACGGTGAAAGTGAATGGAACAAAGAGAACCGTTTCACGGGCTGGGAAGACGTGGAGCTCTCGGAAAAAGGTCGAGCGGAAGCTCAAAAAGGCGGAAAAGCCCTGAAAACCCAAGGCTTTCGCTTTGAGGTGGCCTACACGAGCGTTTTGAAGCGCGCCATTCATACCCTGGATTACGTCCTGACCGAAGTCGATCAAGTGTGGCTTCCGGTGCACAAAGAGTGGCGTTTGAACGAGCGTCATTATGGGGGGCTGCAAGGACTCAACAAAGCCGAAACGGCGGCCAAGCACGGCGAAGAGCAAGTCAAAGTCTGGCGCCGCAGCTACGACACGCCTCCTCCGGCCATGGCCGAGTCAGACCCGAAGTTTCCGGCGAAGGATCCTCGCTATCAGGGGATTCCCGTGGCCGAGATCCCTCGGGGCGAGTCCTTGAAGGACACCGTGGCCCGATTTCTGCCGTTGTGGACCAAAACCATCGCACCGCAGGTGAAAGAAGGCCGCAAAGTGCTGATCGTGGCCCATGGAAATTCGCTCCGGGCTTTGATTCAGCATCTCGAAGGCATGACTCCAGAGCAAATCATGGAGGTGAACATGCCAACGGGAATTCCTCTTTGTTACGAATTGGACGAGAATCTGAAAGTGCTTGGGAAAACCTTTATCGGAGACCCCGAGGAAGTGAAGGCCGCGATGGCGGCCGTCGCCGCTCAGGGCAAAGCGAAGTAGGAGAAGAACGATGGCAAAAAGCGATACTCACTCGTTATTGATCGGTTATCTTTTGTGGCTTTTCGGATTCACAGGAGCCCATCGTTTTTACTATGGAAAGCCCGTGACTGGGACCATTTGGTTTTTCACGCTGGGACTTTTTTTCGTAGGATGGATCATCGATTTACTCTTGATCCCTGGAATGGAAGCACAGGCCGAATCGCGATTCAAAGGCGGGCGGATCAGCTACAACGTAGCTTGGATCCTTCTGACTTTCTTGGGGATTTTGGGCTTTCATCGGTTCTATATGGGAAAATTCCTAACCGGTCTTTTGTGGCTCCTCACCGGTGGTCTGTTCTTAATTGGTTATCTATATGATTACTGGACTCTGAATGAACAGGTGTCTGAGATCAACGGACGCTGATTTTCAAACAAACGTTTGACGTTTCTTGGGGGGCGGAGCAAATTCCGCCCCTATGAGTCCAGCCAGATTATCCGTTCGTCAGCCCGTCCTGATTGCCAGCCTTGTCACTCTTTTGATCGTTCTTGGGATGCTCGCCCTGCGCGGGATGCCGATCGATCTGTTTCCCGATGTGACTTTCCCGACCATCATTGTTCAGACCAGTTATCCTGGTGCCGGTCCTCAAGAGGTCGAAACCGAAATCACCAAAGTGATCGAAGATCAGGTATCGTCGATTTCCGGCGTTCTGAAAGTCTCCTCGCAGAACCTCGAGGGCGTGAGTCTCGTCATCGTCGAATTCAATTTGAATGTGGATCTGAATTTCGCCGAACAGGAAGTCCGTGCGAAGGTGACGAATGCCCTGGGGCTTTTGCCGGACGATGTGGATGTGCCGACGGTGCAAAAAATCGGGGCGGCGGATGCGCCGATCCTAGGGATTGCTTTGCAGTCGACCATGGGACCGGCCGAGTTGTATGACTTGGCCGACGATGTGATTTCTCCGCAGTTCGAGCAGGTCTTTCAAGTCGGGCGAGTCACCATTCTGGGGGGACGTAAAAGAGAGATCCATGTCTCTTTGGATCGCGAGAAGCTGATCGCCACCGACATTCCTGCCACGGCTGTCGATACCGCCCTGAGATCGGGTGGTCGGAACATTCCCGCCGGGAAAATCGAAGGCACGCAGCGCGAGTACAGTTATCGCACTCTCGCGGAATACAAGAAAATCGAAGACATCGAAAACACCGTTCTGCGGGTCGCTGATGTCAGTCAGCCTTTGACCATTGGCCGTTTGGGCAAGGTCAAAGACACCCTTCAAGACGAGGTTTCAAGAACCCGTTTGAACGGTCAGACGGCTTTGCTTTTTAACGTCTTTCGTCAGTCCGGGGCGAACTCGGTTCGGGTTGCCGATCAGGTGAAGGCCCGGGTCGATAAAATCAATGCGGATCTAAAGGCCAAGGGAATTTCGGCCTCCTTAAAAGTCGTCAACGACATGAGCCGGGTCATCCGCGCCAACGTTTTTGACGTCTACGAGTCGATCTTTTTCGGGGTGCTCCTGACCGTCATCGTGGTCTATTTCTTCCTGGGAAGTTTGAAGTCCACCTTGATCACGGGATTCGCTCTGCCGAACTCGATTCTGGGTGCCTTCATTTTCATGTCCTATTTCGGCTTCTCCGTGAACATCATGAGTCTGCTCGCGCTGAGCTTGGTGGTGGGACTTTTGGTGGATGATGCCATCGTCGTGCGTGAAAACATCTTCCGAAAACTCGAAGCCGGTCTGTCTCCGAAGAAGGCTGCCGTCGAAGGAACCGATCAGGTGACTTTGGCGGTCATTGCAACCACGGCCACCATTCTGGCGGTGTTCGGTCCGATTGGGAACCTTGAGGGGATTGTCGGACAGTTCTTCAAACAGTTCGGTCTGACGGTCTGTTTTGCGATGTTGGTGAGCTTGTTCGATGGTTTGTTTGTGGCTCCGGCGATGTCTGCCTATCTGGGTGGTGGCGGGCACTCGGACGAAGATCCTCGGTCTCGTTTCGGTCGCTTCAATAAGATGATCCTGAAAAAATTCGACCGGTTCCAGGCTTGGCTGGAGAGGGTTTATGTCTGGATTCTGAAATGGTGTCTGCATCATCCCCTGAAAACTTTGGGTGGTGCGGTTGCGACCTTCTTTGCTTCGATCATGCTGGCGGGCTTTGTTCCCTTCACGTTCCTTCCTCCTCCGGATAACGGCGAGTTCTTTATTCAGTTCGAGCTGCCCGTCGGAGCGAGTCTTGATGCCACCGATGAGGTCGGCACCGAGATCGAAGGAAAACTGCGCGAGTTGCCGCAACTCGAAGATCTGCTGACGACCATCGGCTCGAACAATGGCGAGAGCAACAAGGGCACGATCTATGTGCGCCTGGTGCCTTCCAAGCAGCGTTCGGAAAATACGACCAAGGTCAAAGAATTGGTTCGTGAAAAACTGAAGGCCCATGTCGAGGCCCACCGATTGATCGTGACCGACGAAGGGGGAGCGGGCGGTGAGCGTCAGTTCAACCTGAACATCGTTGGACAGAACATGGACGAGGTCATTCCGTACTCGGAAAAGGTGTTGGAGCATCTGAAAAAGATGTCGGCTCTTTTGCAGCCAGACAGCAGCTACCGAGCAGGAAAGCCCGAGTATCAGTTGATCCTGAAGCCCGATATCGCGGCTGCCTCGGGTGTGACCGTCACCACTATGGGGATGGAGCTGAGGACCTTGATCGAAGGGCAGACTCCGGCTGTTTTCCGACAGGGCGGGATCGATTACGACGTGCGCGTTCGTCTGCAAGAGGATCAGCGCAATCTGCACAAAGACTTCGACAAGATGCGGGTGCCGAATATTCAGCAGCGCCTCGTTCCTTTGCGAAACGTCGCGATCCTGAAAGAGGCTCAAGGCCCTTCGGTGATCCTGCGTGAAAGTCGCGCCAGGTACATTCGATTGTCCGCAGACGTCGCCCCCGACGGCGGTGGGATGGGCGGAGCGATCCAGGAACTCAATAAAGAGTTCGAATCGGGATCGCTGAAACCACCGGCCGGCATCAGTTACAGTTTCGCCGGTGAGGCCGAGCGGTTCGCCGAGCTGATGACGAACATGATGATTTCCCTCGGACTGGGCGTGATGTTCATCTACTTGGTGCTTGCGAGTCTGTACGGTTCCTTCATCGCCCCGTTCACCATCATGCTCGTGATCCCCTTGGCTTTGTGCGGAGCTTTCGTTTCCCTCTTTGTCACGCGATCGAGTTTCGATCTGTTCTCGATGATCGGTTGTGTGATGCTGTTGGGTCTTGCGACGAAAAACTCGATCTTGCTCGTGGATTACGCCATGGAGATGCAGCGTGAAGGCGTGGACCGAGTGAAAGCCATGCTGATGGCGGGCGAAACCCGTCTGCGTCCGATCCTGATGACAAGCTTGGCTTTGATCGCCGGGATGATTCCGGTCGCGATCGGTTTGAACGAAGCCTCAAAGCAGCGCACGAGTTTGGGAATCGTCGTCATCGGCGGAACAATCAGCTCGACGATCCTGACCCTGGTGGTGATCCCAGCGGCCCATATGTATTTGGATCGATTCCAAGACTGGCTCGGCGGGAAATACTGGAAGTTCTTCGGCAAAGACGACTCGAAAGTCTAAGGCCTTTCCCTTTTTTTCTGCCGGTTTGGGGACCCGGTTTTGGAAGTGTTTGCGGGAGACGGGGGCCATTGGCCGCACTGGCTGTCTCAGACACTTGTCTTGGCACTCGCTTGCGTTCGCAAGCTCGCGCCAATCCAAAACTCGCATCCAGCACGGCCAATGGCCCCCGTCTCCCGCAAACACTTCCAAAACCTGGTTGCCCTGCTCGTCACAAAAAAGCAGGGAGAAGGTCTTTGCTGTTCTCGAGTGGTAGGGGGCCCGGGGTGACGATGGTCATATAAAGGGCTCTGCTCACTTTCGTTCTACCGTTCCTTTGGTTCCCTTAAATCCGGTCTCCCAAATCTCGCTGTCTGTTGGTCTTGAGCCTTTGTACGTCTTCCAGGTTTCGAAGAGTCGGGGCGGAGGGCCTTCCTGGATGCGAGTTTTGGATTGGCGCGAGCTTGCGAACGCAAGCGAGTGCCAAGACAAGTGTCTGAGACAGCCAGGAAGGCCCTCCGCCCCGACTCTTCGAAACCGGGTCACGAGGCACAAACACGCTCAAGCCACAAAGACCGAGATCATTTCGGAGGGTGCTCTTTAGGGTGGCCAAAGGAAATAGAACCTGTACCATCTGACGTATGGACAAGAAGAAGCTTCTTCAAACGATTTGTGCTCAGCTCGAAAAAGACCTTGTTGCTTTGAAGGCGGCGGCGGCTCAAAGTTATGATGCTGCGACCAATGAAGAGAGCCGTCCTGAGAATCAGTACGATACCAGGGCTTTGGAGTCTTCTTACTTGGCGGGGGCTCAGGCTCATCGGGTCAAGGATGTGGAAGCCTCTTTGACGGTTTTTAAGTTCGTTGAAATCAAAAAATTCGATGCGGACACGCCTATCGGGCCGACCGCTTTGGTTCGTTTGTCCATCAAGGACAAAGAAAATATGCTCTTTATTCTGCCCACTGGCGGTGGAGTGACTGTCGAGTTCGAGGGACAGACGATCCAAGTCCTGACTGCGAAAAGCCCTCTGGGCGAGGCTCTCCAGGGTCTGTATGAAGGAGATGCTGCCATCGTTGAAAAAGGCGATCAGACTCTCGAGTACGAAATTATTTCCGTCGAGTAGTCGCGATTTATTTAGCTCACTTCTGATTTCTTCCTCATGTTCCGCGTTTTGCGTCAGGGGCCTGCAATAACTGCATCGCATTCCCGCTGTACGGGAACTCATTCGTTCTCAGCGTGGCGTGAATCTCGCTTTGGTCTGGAGCGTGAAATCAACGCAAAGGGGAGGAAAAAATGACAATCATCAACGCACTGCTGGCCATGACGCTGATTCTGATCGCGAAAGTTCCAGCTTACGGGCAGACGGCCGTGACCGAGGAAGCTGCTGGGAAAATTCTGGATGCGGTTCTCGATGCTTCAGGTCTCGATGAATCGAAAAAGATGTTCGTCATCAAAGACCCCAAGAAAAATCGCACCCACTATCTGAAATACGATGCGATCAAAACCGATTTGCAGCAGGTGAAAAACTCGGTCGTGGGTTCTGTCGCCATTCAGATCGCCGATTCCAAGTTTTCTATTCACGATAAAATTCCCGGCTGTGACGTCTTTTTGAGAGGGCGATTGGCCTTTCAGGTCTTGCTGGGCGTGACACCGGCGGGTTCTCCATCGGTCAAAGTTCCGAAAGAGCGTTTCAATGACAACCAGCTCGAGGTTCGCACGCAGAATTGCGGGATGATGTCCTTCATGGTGAAGGGAATGGTCCCAAGCAGCCTGCAGGAAAGTATTCAAGAGGCTGTGGCCAAAGTGATGAAATCGAAAAAGATCGGCCTCTAAGCGAGAAGTGTGTCTAGCCAGGCCTTGTGTTTGGCTGGAACCGCCTCTCGAGGCATGAAAAGTCCCGTGCGAAGCCCACCCTCTGGTGCTTCGCTGTCCTTCCAGAGTTCCTCGTTCAAGGTGACAAGTTCTTGGAGCAAGGTGAAAGCCTTCGCATTGTTGCCTTTCATCACTCGGATCACTTCATCGACCGTGACATGAGGGATGCTGTCATCCCAACAATCGTAATCCGTGACAAAACAGCAAGGCAGATAGGGGAGTCCTGCCTCGCGGGCCAGACCATACT
>JAHBUU010000015.1 GCA_019637895.1 Pseudobdellovibrionaceae bacterium
TCGTTCGCCTCAGAGACTGAGCCGAAGGGTCAGTCCGTCGAGGAACTCCTGCCCTTTTTAGAAGACATGCTTGGACAAATCGAAAGATCGAAAGAAATCCCAGGCTTGATCGCGGCCGGTCCCCATGTCATTCCCGATAAAGTCGATGAAACCCAAGAATCACCACGTGTTCAGATCCTCAAAGTCGCACCAAAAACAGATCGTTTGCCCGTGCCGACGCCGACTCCCGAAGACAAGCCCAAGCTTCTGACCATGATCGAGTTCGACGCCCGCTTCAACGGCATTGAAACGACACCGATCCTTCCTGTCGAAGAAAAGCCCGTGAATCCTCCTGTCGAGATTTTTACGCCAACACCGCCTGCCGCTGAAGTGGTCGATACGGTTCAAGGGGGCGACGATGCTCCGGTTGTCACTCCAAAGGCTCAACCAGAGGCGGATGTGACTGTTGCCGGCGATGGCACGGCCTGTACCTCTTGTGGACCGAAAGCGACCAATTTGTCCTTCATGCAATGCAACTCTCGAAACAACTATCTTGAGACAGAAATGAAGGGCCTGAAGAACGGACAGAGCCTCATCAGCGACCTGCTTCGTACAGGCCCTCAAAAAGACAACTGGCTGAAAAACGAATGTCTGCGCTCGAGCATGGTCACCAAGCTGGGCGAGAACAACAATTCATTCCGCAGCTGCCCCGCTGGATCCGATAAGGCCAGCAAGACACGCATCCGTCCTTGCGTCTCGGAAAATTATTTTTCCCTGATTTCCAACTCGTTCGACCTAGTCACTCGTTGCATGGCTCCGCTGATGGGCTCAAATCAGAAAGATCAAAAACGCGAAGTCCTTGAGCTGTTCGGAATGTTCCATATCGAATCCGGAATGCACATGAGCGCCATGAGTTCGAGCGGTGCTGCCGGTTTTGGACAGTTGACCGAATCCGCCATTCAATCCATCAACAAGAACGAGCTCAGTGGCATCCGCAAAGTCCTCAAAGAACAAGGTGGCGCGTGCACCCGTCTGTCCACGGAATATTTGTCGGGCACACCGCCAATGCGATCCCAGGTTTCTAAGAGCTGTGACCGGATTTCCATGGCAAAGGGCAACCCTTTGACGAACATGATCTACTCGATCGCAAACGTCATGCAGTCAAAGCGCTATCTGAATGGTGACATCATCAATAGCTCGCGCCTCAAGGAGCGTTTCGATCTGTCGGCGTCCGAACGCAAGCGATTGCTGACCGCGATTTCAGTCTGGTCCCACAACACGGGCCTGGGAGGAATGAAAACGCCTCTCCTCGCCTTGCTCAACTCCACGTATCGCGGCAATAAAAAAGTGACCGACGTGGACAAGTTCCTCAAGGAACTGAAACAGGCAATGCTGGATTACCCTCACCGGGCCAACAAGCGCACGAAACGCAAGAAGGAAACTTCAGCCTATTATCCAAGCATCAAGAGCGCGATTCAGAGTATGAATAAAAACGTAGGAGGCGGCTCGTGTCTCAACTAAAAATGATTCTCTTGGCCCTGCTCTTCGTTGCTCCGTCCGCCCACGCCTTCCGGGACGCCAAAGTTCATCTCGAGATCCAAGCCTTGAAAGGTTCTTTGATCAAAGAACAATCCCTACAACAACGAATCGTCCTCGTCGAAAAATTCAAAAGCTTCATCGATCACTATCTTCAAAACGTCGTGATCGAAAACTCCGACAGAGGCCGCGAAGAATTCGCATCCCTCAACGAATTCGAAATGGCCCTCTTCACCATCAAGGTGAACGAAAAAAACCCGGCCACCACTTGCCGCTCAAGCTCAGCCCAAATCCGAAGCGAAGGCACCCTCCCCGAAGAAAAAAACACCCTCGCCCCCTCAGCCACGCAAACCCTAGAAATCCTAAGCCTACTCTGCCGCTAAGCTCCCCAAAACCCAGATTGAACGCGGCCCAACGTCGCCTTGAAAGGACCTCCCGGAAGCGTGACGCGTTTTTTCGGAATAAAAAAAGGCTGAAGCAAAATGCTTCAGCCTTTTTTTATTCCGAAAAATCCGGGTAGAGCTCAAGGAAGAGCGTGTCCTTTCAAGGGGAGCCCCCGGCCCGCCCAAGAAAAGGCCAACGCGGCCAAAGTTAAATCCCGGCCTTGTGCCGTTCCTCATCATCAACATGAGTCAGAATACCGCCCTTGAGTTGTGGACGGTAAGCCAGCTTCTGGATGTCGTAGATGAAATTCGTTCCACTGAGTCCCGGGGTTTGCCATTCAGGACCGAGGCGAATCGCATCAACTGGGCAAGCCTCTTCACAGAAGCCGCAGAAAACGCAACGGAGCATATCGATCTCGTAGCTGATCGGGTATTTCTCGACGCTGGGGTCTTCGTGCTCGGCCGCCGTGATCTTGATGCACTCAGCAGGACAGTTGGTCGCGCACAGCATGCAGGCCGTGCAGCGCAAAGAACCGTCCTTTTTGACCGTCAGGATGTGGTTCCCCTTGAAGCGCGGGCTGTATTCGTACTTCTGCTCGGGATAATCAAGAGTGATCATCTTTTTCCGGTTCAGAAGGTTATAGAACAAGTGCTTCATGGTGATGCCGAGACCCGTGAAGATTCCCGGCAAGTACCAGTTCTTTTTTTCTCCGGTGTTCTGGACGACGCTCACAGAGACCCCCTACGGAACACGAATTCGTTTTTTTTGCGATGTTCGAGCATAACTTCGTCTTCGCGACGATTGCTTTCGACGAAGAGCTCTTTCGTGGTTGGAATGGTGAGATTCCGTCCAGCCATCAGCATCGTGGCTTCGGTCAAAGTCAGCGCTTCAGAAACGACTGTGGTCACGCGCTTCACCTTTTGTTCGAGACCCTTGAAGTTCACGTAAGTGCCTTCTTTTTCGATGTAGCTCTTCATCGGGATCAAGGTCACATCCCCGGACAAAGCGTTCAAAGCTTCGTTTTTACCGGATTGCATCCAGACGAGTTTTTTCGCCTTCGAGAGGAGTTTGATCTTCTCGTTCATATCCGGGAAGACGAACTGATTCTCTGGACCCGCGACAACGACCGTTTTGATCGCGCCCGAGTTCAGACCAGCTTCCAGATCAGACCATGAGCCCGAAAGTCCGTGCTTTTCCATGACGCGCAAAAGACCTTTGGTGTTCGGGTTCTTATCACCCCGAGCAAGCAGCCCGTCGAAATCGTCGAAGCTCTCTTTGTTGTTGATCCAGAAATAGATCTTCTTGGTTTTGAATTCGTTGATAAAGGCCGGGATGATCGCTTCGTACTCTTCGAGAGTGTACTGAGCAGTCAATACCAGAGCCAAAGAATCACCCGCCGCCGACTTGAGATCGGCAGAAACGTCTTTGGCCGCTTGGCCTGGAGCCAGCTCGGTCCATCCGGATCCGGTGTGCTTTTGGGCGCGCAAAAGACGAGCCTCGCGATTCACAAACTTGTAAGCATCACGACCGGTGTCCGTCATCCAATGACCGTTCACATCCGGGTTGTACCGAGGCTTGATCCTGAAGATCCCCTCTTTATTGAAGTAAACCTTGGTATTGCAACCGGTGCTGCAGCCCGTGCAGATGGTGTCGGCATCTTTCAGATACCAAACCCGCTGACGGAAACGGAAGTCTTTCGAGGTCAAAGCACCCACAGGGCAAATATCGACGGTGTTCATCGAGTAGTTGTTGTCGAGCTGTTTGCCTTCGACCACGCCGATTTCGGTGCGGTCACCACGATTGAAGAGACCGAGCTCGTTCGTCTTGGTCACTTCTTCGGTGAAGCGCGTGCAACGCGAACACAGGATACAACGTTCGGAATCCAAAACCACGCGAGGACCCAGGTCCACGACCTTGTGTTTCTTCACTTTGCGTTCGGACATCTCGGGGTTGTATTTCCCGAACTCCATGTATTGATCCTGCAAACCGCACTCACCAGCCTGATCGCAGATCGGGCAATCGAGAGGGTGATTGATCAAGTGGAAATCCAAGACCCACTTGACGCCGTCTTTGATCTTTTCCGACTTGTTATTGATCTTCATGCCCTCGGTGACGACGGTATTGCACGCGATCTGAGGACGAGGATTCCCCTCGATCTCGCAGATGCAAAGACGGCAAACGCCAGCAACGGACAGGCCTGGGTGATAGCAGTAGTGGGCAATCGCTTCGCCGGTCTGATAGTAGGCTTCCATGATGGTGGAGCCTTCTTTGACCTCGACCTCTTTGCCATTAATGGTGCATTTCGGCATACGACGTTCCTCTCACCTTGGAGCGACCTTCACGGACGTAGAATTCAAATTCGTCGCGGAATTTCGAAACAAAACTCAAAACAGGCAATGCAGCCGCGTCAGAAAGAGCGCAGATCGTGCGGCCTTTCATGTTGTCAGCCACTTTCATCAGCAAATCGATGTCCTGCAACCGACCGCGGCCTTCCAAAATCGAATGAACGATTTTGTTCAACCAGCCTGTGCCCTCACGGCAAGGCGTGCACTGACCACAGGATTCGTGATGATAGAAATGCATGAGCACGCCCAGCAAATCGACCATGCATTGTGAATCGTCGATCACAATGACAGCGCCGGAACCGAGCATGGTGCCCATGCCAGCCAGACATTCGTAATCGAGAGTCGCACGCTCGACTTCTTCGGCCGTCAATACCGGAGCCGACGATCCACCAGGGATGACCGCTTTCAGTTTACGACCAGGCTTCATGCCCCCGCCCAATCCATTGATCAGGTCTTTCAGAGGATAAGCGAGTGGAACCTCGTAGTTTCCAGGTTTCATCACGTTCCCGCTCAGCGAGAACAGCTTGGTCCCAGCGGACTTTTCAGTTCCGTATTTTTTGTAAGCGGCGGCACCGTCACGGATGATGTATTTCACCGCAGCCAACGTTTCGACGTTGTTCACGATGGTGGGTTTTCGCAGATATCCCTGAACCGCCGGGAATGGTGGTTTCAGTTTTGGCTGTCCTTTGAGTCCCTCGAGAGAGGAAATCATTCCGGTCTCTTCACCGCAGATGTATGCACCCGCGCCCGAGTAGACGTCCATATCATGATCGAAACCAGATCCGAGGATGTTTTTCCCCAGATATCCGGCCTTGTAGGCCTCTTCGAGGGCCTGGGTCACGATGCGGATCGGAGTTTTGTACTCGCCGCGAATGTAGATATAGGACTTTTTCGAACCGATCGCATAGGCCGACATGATCATGCCCTCGATGAGTTGGTGCGGAGCCCGCTCCATCATCATGCGATCTTTGAATGTTCCCGGCTCGCCTTCGTCCGCATTGCAAAGAAGGTAACGAGGTTCGTTGTTCTTGGGCAGGAAGCCCCATTTCATTCCGGTCGGAAAGCCCGCTCCTCCACGACCACGAAGGCCAGCGGCCTTCACTTCGTCGATGATGGCTTGAGGTTGCATCTTGAGGGCTTTCGCGAGTTCGACGTAACCACCGTTCTTTTTGTAGCCTTCGATGCCACGGAATTCGTCGAGGTGATAGAACTCGGTGAGGAGTTTGGTTTCCATTACTTCATCCCTCGCAGAATGTTCATCGCCGATTCCGGCGTGAGTTTTTCATAATAGTCGTCGTTCACTTGCATCATCGGAGCGGTTCCGCAGGAACCCAGGCACTCCACTCGCGAGACCGTGAATCGGCCATCTTCGCTGACTTCGCCCAGTTTCACACCGAGCTGACCGCAAATGTGGCTCGCGAGTTCGCGTCCGCCTTCGACAGCGCAGGAAATATTCGTGCAGACCTGCACGTGGAATCTCCCGACGGGCTCTTGGTTGAACATGGTGTAGAACGTAAAGACTTCGTTGATTCGCGATTCCGGAAGTTCCATCACGCGAGCCAATTCGTTGATCACATCAACATTCACCCAGCCGTTGTTTTCCTTTTGGGCGATGTACAGCGATGGGATGATCGCCGACTCTTTGGTCTCGTACCGGCCCAGCTCTTTTTTTACTTCCGCAAGTCCTGCGGGAGACAATTGAAATGCCATCTCTATTTTCCCCTTACCGATCCAGCTCGCCGGCGATCAGGTTCATACTTGCGACAGTGGCGATTGCATCCGCGAGCTGCCAGCCCTTCACGACACTGCTGAACGACTGATAAACCGCAAAGCAAGGTGGACGGACTTTCAAACGATACGGATTCGCGCTGCCATCGGAGATCAGATAGAAACCAAGTTCTCCGTTTGGAGCTTCCGTCGCATCGTAGACTTCGCCCACAGGGGGACGAAGACCTTTGATGACGAGCATGAAGTGGTTCATGAGACCTTCGATGTTCCCGTAAACGTCTTTCTTTTCGGGCAACACGATGCCTTTGTCGCGGATGGTGTAGTCACCACCCGGAACGTTTTTGCAAACCTGTTGGATGATTCGGATCGACTGGCGCATCTCTTCGATACGAACCAGATAACGGTCGTAAATATCGCCGTTCGTTCCCACAGGAACGTCGAAATCCAAAGCGTCATAACCATAATAAGGCTTGGTCTTGCGAAGATCGACATTCACGCCGGTCGCACGCAACATCGGACCCGTAAAGCCCCAGGCGATCGCGTCTTGCGCCGAGACCGGAGCCACACCCATCGTCCGCTTCACGAAGATTTTGTTGTCGAGGATCAGACGGCTCACTTCGTCGATCGCGAGATTCATCTCGCGGCAGAACTCGAGAACTTCGTCGAACCATCCTTCGGGAGCATCCTGAGCCATTCCGCCCACGCGGGTCATGGACACGGTCAAGCGAGCACCGCAAAGGCGTTCGAACAGGGTGTAGACTTTTTCGCGATAAGTGAACATGTGGAAAAAGGTCGTCAAGGCGCCCAAGTCGAGGGCTCCGGTTCCCACCGCGATGATATGGTCGATGACTCGAGAGAGTTCACACAAGATCACGCGCATGGCTTGGGCCCGCGGCGGGATCTCGACGTTCAAAACCCGTTCGACCGCTTTGCAATAACCCACGTTGTTCGCGGGGGCCGAGCAATAGTTCAAACGATCCGTGTAAGGGATAACCTGATTGTACGGATGGGTCTCGGCCATTTTTTCGAAACAGCGGTGCAGATAACCGATTTCAGGATTCGCACGAACGATGGTCTCGCCATCCAGTTCGGCCATCACACGAAGGGTTCCGTGCATCGCCGGGTGAGAGGGACCGATGTTGAGTGGAACCAAGTTTTCATTCAGCACATCACCGCGCTGGCCATCGACGTTGTCGAAGTGAACCGGCAGAACCGAGTCACAATGCTGTTGGGCATCTGCCTCGTAGTCTTTACGAAGAGGATGTCCGACGAACTGATGATGCGTGAGGATCTTGCGCAGGTTCGGGTGGTTATCGAAACGGATCCCGAACATATCGTACGCTTCGCGCTCGAACCAATCAGCGCCTTTCCAGACACCGATCACGGATTCGATGGATTCGCCTTCCGCGAGCGGAACTTTCACGCGCAGACGCGAACCGTCCTTCGAGGAAAACAGGTGATAGACGACGTCGAAACGCTTTTCGCGTTTGGGCCAGTCCACACCGCAGACGTCCATCAGGAAATCGAAACGGCCCGTGTCGCGGAAGTGCTTCAGAACGGGAACGATGTCCCCTTTCGGAAGCACGAGCACGTCATCGCCAATGGCGTTGCTGAAATCGTAATTTTGAATATTGAATCGACCAGCGAGGTCCTGCTTCAGATTTTCAAGCTTGCTCATAAGGATTCTTCCAGTTGTCTTTCCACGGGCGCGGAGTGTGGTCTTTGATCATTTTCTGCAAGGTCATGATGCCATCGAGAACCGCTTCCGGAGTCGGAGGGCAACCTGGAACATACACATCGACAGGGATCACTTTGTCGGCGCCTTGAAGAACGTGATAGGCGCGATAGAAGCCACCCGAACTCGCGCAGGCTCCCATGGAAATCACGTATTTTGGCTCGAGCATCTGTTCGTAAATGCGAACAAGGATCGGCGCCATTTTTTCAGTGATGGTTCCAGCGACGACGAGCAAATCAGATTGGCGCGGAGAGAAGCGAACGACTTCGGCACCGAAACGAGCCAAGTCATAACGAGGTCCCATGACGGACATCAGTTCGATCCCGCAACAAGCCGTTCCGTAAGGAAGAGGCCACATCGAGTTTCGACGTCCCCACGCGATGACCGCATCCAGTTTGGAGGTCATCGCAAAACTGCGAGACATATCGTCCGCAGCTTGGGTTCCCAAAGCCATGTTCGAAGCCGAAGAATTTTGCGTTGATGACAACGCTCCTGATGACAACGAATCCGATGCCATTCTCACCTCACTTGCATTTTCGTATCCTACTCGGTTTAACGAAAATCCCAAGCCAAGACAACTAGGTATGACTCGCAGTCCGGGAAGACCCTCTGCGTCAGATGGCGGTGAGGGCGATTCGATTTTGGAAGTGAAAAATCAGGTCGTGAGAACAAGTCTCAATCGCGAAAACCGGGCCTTGAAAAAGCCCGGCTCAAAGAAGTCATCTCAGTTCAAGCAACGGATGGGACCGAGTTGTTTTTCGGCGGCCAAACGGGCGGTTTTATCGGAATCGGCTCGCAAATGAGCGATGGATCCGCGGGGACGAATGGTCGGAGTGTAAGAAAACTGCTCGACCACCAAACCCTGCGAGGTCACACCGAAATCCAAATGTGCAATGGCCGAGAGTCTTTTCTCGAAAGCGCCCTGAGCCGCCACGAAATTGCCCAGAGAATAGACAACGACGGCCTGACCGCCGGAGGGTCTTGCGATCCACTCAACAGTCTGAAGAACGTGAGGATGATTTCCGATGATCGCCATCGCCCCGGCCTTCACCCATTGCTGGGCCCACGACCGCTGACGGGAATTCGGACGACCTTGGTACTCATCACCCCAATGCGGGAACACGATGACACCGTCGGTGCGGGACTTGAGATCGCTTATCATTTTCAGGACTTCACCGGAGCCGCACTTCGTGACCTGGTTGAAGTTGTCCTTCATCCCGTTCGTCATTTCCGTGCAGGCAATGAAACCGAATCTCGCGCCTTTGATTTTTACGACCCGAGCCGTGGACTCGGAGGAGCCACGTGAGCGGATTCCCGCGAATTCCATTCCCGACTTTTCCAGGTTTTCCACCGTGCGATCCACGCCCAAAGCGCCACGATCCAATGTGTGGTTGTTCGCGATCGTCACGAGATCGACTCCACTCGCCTTCAGATCCGTCAACAGATGAGGGTGATAGTTAAAGATCATGTTCGTGCCGGAATAAACCCGACCATCATGGACGAAACCGACGTCAGGCACCGCTTTTCCACCCACAGCCACGCCAGGAGCAACCGGCCCCTCCAAATTGGCAACCGTATAGTCCGCGCTCTGAAGCACCGGCAACAGATCCGACCACAGGGCTCGGAACCGCTTTTGATGCCCGATCGCGTTCTCATAGAGAGGCTTATGGACGAGGACGTCTCCGGTCGCAGAGATCCGGATCAAGCGGGACGAAGTGGGACATTCACGGGCCTCGGCCACGCCAAGGACACCGACCATCAAAAGGGGAAAAATCATCGTTTTCATGAACCTGGTTTTAAGGGGTCCGGAAATTCCCCGCAACGCTGATCAGCAGAGCCTTTGACCCGTTGAAAAATCAGGAGGGACTGTCTTAAAGTTTGCCACTCGACATGGCAGAAACGAACTCCCCTCCAGAATCCCTGATCCGGCGCCCTTTCCGTTATTATATGCGGACTTACCCACGTCCGTTGATTGCGGGAATGGGATTTCTTTTGCTGACGAACATTTTGGACGGTTTATGGCCCTTGCTTTTGAAAGAAGGCATTGATCGCATCACCGCCCATGTTTCCATGAATGAAATCGGCCGAACGGCCCTGACCTTTTTCGCGATCATGGGGAGCCTGTCCATCTCGCGCTACGGTTGGCGAATGGGATTCGGGCGTTTTCACACCTACACGGCCGAGCATCTGCGCCTGAAAGCCTTTCGCCACCTGACCCGGCTGACGCCGTCCTTCTTCATGCGAAAACCCGTCGGCGAGCTGATGAGTCTTTTGACCAACGACATTCAAACGTTCCGCAATGCCATCGGCAGCGGTCTGTTGGTTTTCACCGACGGCATTCTGATTTTGCTGGTGGTGGTCCCGATCATGCTGTCCTTGAATGTCGCCTGGACATTGAAGGCTCTGGCTTTCCTGCCTCTGGTTCCGCTGTTGATCTGGCTGGTGATGAAGAAGATCCACATCGCTTCCAAGAATCAACAGGACGCCTTCGCTCGGGTTACGGCCCATTCTCAGGAAAGTGTCGCGGGAATCCGTATCGTCAAAGGCTTCGCTCTCGAAGAAACCCGCCTTGAGCACTTCAATCAGGAAAGCCGAAGTTTTGAACAGGCTTGCAACCGATCGGCCAAGATCGACTCGCTCTTTCATCCGGTCATGGAATTCGGAGTGACAGCGGGAACCGTGGTGTTTCTGTTCGCGGCCCGTGAGGACATGCTCTCAGGAGCAGCATCGATCGGAACCTTCGTGGCCTTTCACCGCTACATCATGAAAACCGTGTGGCCGATGACAGCCCTTGGAATGGGACTGTCCCAACTGCAAAAAGGCTTTGGCGCGTTCGACCGGATTCGTGAACTCTTTCGTGAGAGCCCGGATTTGGATCTCGGTGGAACAGCCCCCTTAAGCCACTTCGAAAGCCTCGAGTTCCGTCGTGTCAGTTTCAGATACCCGGGCACTCAGCAATGGGCCCTGAAGGACATCAGCTTCCGCCTGGAAAAAGGCGAAAGCTTGGGCATCTCCGGAGCCGTGGGCTCGGGCAAGACCACCCTGCTCGCTCTGCTCACGAGGCAGTTCGATCCGACCGAAGGCGAAATCTTGTTTAACGGACGGCCGCTTCGCGATTACTCGCTGTCGGATCTTCGTCAAACTCTGACCTTGGTTCCTCAGGACGTTTTCCTTTTCAGTGACACCGTGACCTGGAACGTCGGTTTCGGACAAGGCGAGCAGTTCGACGATGCTTCCGCCGAAGAGGCCGCCAAGCGCGTGGACATTCATGACGAGGTCACCAAACTTCCGATGTCTTATCAGTCAATGGTGGGTGAAAAGGGCGTCACTCTGTCCGGCGGTCAAAAACAGCGTTTGGCTCTTGCTCGTGGGGTCGTCATGGATTCGGAAGTCCTTGTCCTAGACGATGTGCTCTCGGCCGTGGACACAAAAACCGAGCGCCGAATCGATGAAATGCTGAGAACCTTGCGCGAGGCCGGTCGAACTCAGATTCTCGTGGCGCACCGATTGTCGACCCTGATGAGTTGCGATTCACTGCTGATCCTGGCCGATGGCAAGGTCGAATGTTTCGGTTCAAGAGAAGACGTCAGAAAACGCAGTCTCTTTGTTCAAAGCCTGCAAGAGATCCAAGGGGAGGCCCGGTGAACGAACAAGTCGCCTCGATCTCGCCCAAACAAGCCTTGAAACGCCTGTCACCCTACGTGGGAAAACACCCCTGGATGTTCGCTTCCGTCGTTTTTTCCGTCTTGGCCACGGCGGCTTCCTCGCGAGCCTTGCCATGGATCATCGGGATGATCATCGACCGAGCGATCCTGCCGAAAGACTCGGGGATGTTCGTCTCGCTGGTCTTTCTGTATCTGGGTGTCGAAATCCTGAAGACCTTCTTCTTTTTCATTCAGAGCTATTACTTTCAAGTTTTCGGCAACAAGATGCTGTACTACATCCGCGAGGATCTGTACCGACACGTCCTGCATCTGCCCTTGGAGTTTTTCAACAAGACACCGGTCGGCCGGGTCGTCACTCGGATGACGAACGACGTGGGCGCTCTGGGCGAACTGTTTTCCGAAGGGATCGTCGCGGTTTTCACCCAGTCCGTGATTCTGATCGCCACAATCGTCGCCATGAGCATCCTGTCGTGGAAGCTGACTCTGATCACGCTGGCCACGGCACCGATCTATGTTTATCTCGTCTATTTACTGACCAAGCGAGTCCGACTGCTTTTGCACGAGACAAAATCCAAGCTCTCGGCGATGAACGCGTTCCTGGCGGAAAACATCTCGGGCATCCGGATCACGCAGCTTTACAACCGCACCGAAAAACAAAATCAGATCTTTGACAAAAGCTCGGCCGAGTATCGCGATGTGAATATCCAGATGCTCAGAAGCTATGCCTGGCTGCAACCGGTTCTAAATCTGTTCAACGCCACCCTGATCACCTCGGCTCTTTATGCCGGTGGCTACTTCAACCTCGAAGGCGCGCTGCCTCTGGGAGCCATGATCACCTTCTTGATGTACTCGCAGGACTTTATCCATCCGATCCGCGACATCATGGAAAAAATCCAGCAGTTCCAGAACTCTTTAACCAGTGCCGAGAGAGTCTTTCATCTGATGGAAGAACCCTCGGAGCAGGATCAGGCCCCTCGCCCACTCGGACAGCTTCGCGGTCAGATCGAAATGAAGAATCTGTTTTTCAGCTATCGTCCCGAGCTGCCGCCAGCCCTCAGCGATATCAACCTGAAGATCGAGGCCGGGGAATCCGTGGCCCTTGTCGGCCGCACCGGCAGCGGGAAAACGACCTTCATTTCCCTCTTGCAACGCTTTTACGATGTCCCTCCGCAGACACTCTTCATCGACGGCGAGGCCATCGAGAACCTGCCCCGCAAAGGCCTGCGTCGCCGCCTGGGCGTGATTCAACAGGACCCCGTCCTGTTCAGGGGGACCCTGGAGTTCAACGTCTCTCTGGGCCATCCAGACATCGATCCGACAAGGGTCAAGGCCGCCTGCCAACGGGCCGGGCTGAAGCTGGCACCGGACCTATTCATCGAAGAGCGCGGAGCGAATCTTTCTCTGGGTGAAAGACAACTCGTCGCCTTTGCGCGCATTTTCGCTTTCGATCCAGAGATTTTGATTCTGGACGAGGCCACGGCGAATATCGACTCTGAGACTGAAGTCCTTCTGAAGAAGGCAACGCTGGAAGCAACAAAAGGCCGCACAAGCCTGGTGATCGCGCACCGCCTATCGACCATTGAACACTGTGATCGTGTGATTGTCCTTGAGCAAGGACGGGTGGCCGAGATGGGCGCACCCGCAGAGCTTCTCGCGCAAAAAGGGCTTTATGCTCAGTTAGCCGAGGCCGGAGTGAAGTCGATGCGGATATCCGCGTCGGCTGACGGAATCGCCGATCCGTAGAAACGAATGACGTTTCGCTCAGGAACATAGTCCCAACCGTTTTCGCTGCTCCGAGAGATCAGCTTGCCGTTCAGATAGACTTTGACCGTTTCCAACTGGGGAATCTTCGACAATTTGAAATCCGTGATGATCTGAGCGATGCGGGCACGGATGTTTTTCGCTGCCGCAGACAAATCCGTCGAGCAGATCGAAGCTGTCACACCATTTGAGAGAGTGGCCAAATCCAACCAGCGCACACCGGGCTCGCGATAGTTCATCTCTGGAACCGTCGCACAGCCACCAGACAAGGAAAGGATCCCAATGAAATTCAAAGTCCAACGACGAGTTCCGTCGTCATAGGTTCCTTTGATTTGATCCAGATAGGCCGCAAAGCCCGCAGATCCCGTGTAGTCAGAACTTTTGTCATCTTCGGTCGACAAGGAAATCACTGCCAAAAGAGCATCTTCGCGCAGGAAGCCCGCTCCCTCCCCAGTTTGATAGGAAGGCTTCAGAACGCGAGACAAACTATCGAGACCGCGCTCGAGGTCGGAACCATCGGTTCCCACTTCGCTGATCCGTTGGGTGATCGCGGATGCCAGGTTTGAAGTTCGGCTGGTGAAAAACTTCGGAGTTCCCAGGAACTTTCCACCGTTCGGATTGGTTCCGCCCATACTGCTGGTCACAACGGCCATGTGCAGATCCAGTTTTTGACCCAACAAAGAGTTCACCAAAGTCGGAACGGCCGCCCGCCAGTTGGCATTGACCTGATCCATTCCACTTGAGTTATCCACGACAAAGATCACATCGACCTTGTTGTTGTAGATGATGTTCTGTCCAAAATTATTGCTCTGGGATGGCAGGGAAAAGTTCTGCCCCTGACTGCAAGCCATCAGACCGAATCCCAAGGCGACCGACAGAACCGTTCGCTTCATCAGTTGTTGTTTCATCGCTGACTCCCCAAGCCTTAAGCGGCTTTGCCGTTTTTCGCCGTGTAGTCTCGGATGGACTCACGAACGGACTGACTGATGCTGGTAAACTTAACGCCGTATTTAACAGGTCGGCCTTCGCCGGCCTCCTGCACCCACTGCTTGCTGACGATCTGGCAAACCGCATTGAAAGGAGGAACACCGTCACCGGGTTGGAAATGCAGATAAATCGTCTGGCCCGGCTGAAGCACCGGATTGTCAATCACGATGCCAGCTCCGCCCTCGGAGATTTCAAGGCTGTGACCTTTGAATACGGTCTTGCTGTTGTGAACCAACAGACTGCAGCCATAGTAGGCCCGCGCATGACGACGACGGAAAAAGATTTCGGAAACATCCCCATCATTCGATTGCTTGAGCGCACGAATCTTTGCCGGAGAAAACTCCACGAGCTCGGCCACACGTTTCCAAGCGCTCATCCCGTGATGCCAAACGTAGTCGTATTCAAACAGACTTTTTTCCTGAAGCATTTGGACGAGATCCAACTTTGAGAAAGGACCGTAGTTGTTGCCCTCACGCAAAAGGAACCATTCTTTTTCGCGCAGGTGCTGACCGGGGCGAAGATCAAAGGTCGGCGCCACGGGAATCGGTTTTGCCTGAGGTCTGGCATGACCCGCATTGAAGGACTTCGTGAACTCGGGATGCTCCATCAGCATGACCCAATCCTGATCGGCTTCGCTATAGACGTAATCGGTCCACGCTTGCTCGTGCTTACCGAGCTTCGCTAGAACCTGTTCCGCCGAAAACGGTCCGATATGTTCTCCATTCAAGGATAAGAAGAATGTCTTCTTACTCATGACCTACTCCTTGTCTCATGACGACCTATCGGCCCTAGGGCGAGTCGACTTAACGGTTGGGAAAGACTTCGCTTTTTCTACGCTGAATGTTTTCTTTTTTGTCGAGGTTGTGGTCAGAGTCCCGACCTTTGTCCGGGCCACCACCGGATCCCTACCCAAACTGCAAACCCGTCGGGACGATGTGAGGATGAAGATGAACCCATCGTGGATCCGAAAAATTCCTCCGGTCACCTTTCTTTGCGTATTCCTTTGCCTGTTCGCGTACTTGTTCTTCCGTCATGATCTGTCGGAACTGTGGAGGACCTTCGCTTTCGTTGCTGGCGTTTGGCACCCTCAAAATTTGTTTCGTCTTTTCTCGAGTTTCTTTGTCCATGCCGGAGTGGCCCCCCTTTTGGGAAATCTCTATTTCCTTTATGTCTTTAGTAATGATGTGGAAAGCTCTTCCTCTGCACGAAATCTATTTTTGATTCTTTTCGGCGGTCAGTGCGCAGGCATGCTGATGCAAAGTCTGGTTGTGCCACAGGGAACTCTGATCGGCGGAGCCAACGCCGGGATTTACGCAGTGATGATTTACGCCTTCTTTCGATTCCCGAAAGCCCGGCTCACTCTTTTCATGATCGCCAAAATCGGGTTGGATCTGCTGCTGATGAATATGGCCCAAGTGGTGTCGGAAAAAACCTCCTATGTGGCCCTTGTCGGCGGCTCTGCCTTCGGAGGCCTGATGGCTCTGATGAAAATGGCAAAGAAGAAGGACAACGCCAGTTGAACCCGCGCCAACAAACGAATCTCGATCAAATCTTGTCGCAGGAGAGCTTGAACTCTCGGCCTCCCTCTGAATAAGGTCGGACTATGAAATTCATTTTCTTTGGCTGCCTCTTGATGATGTCCCCTACTCTGTTGGCCCTTCCTCTTGCGACGGAGAGCTATCTTAAAAAACCGAAGCTGGTTGTCGTCCTCGTCATTGACCAGTTCCGTGGCGAGCTTCTGAACAAGATGCAAAAAGAACTCAAGCCTGCGGGCACCGCTGCTCAGCCGGGAGGATTTGCCTTTCTGATGAAGAATGGGGCCTGGTTCCCCCATGCCGAGTATGAGGTCTCTCAGGCCATGACTTGCGTTGGCCACGCCATGATTTTGTCCGGCTCTTACCCCACGCTGAATGGCATTTCCCTGAACCAATGGTTCGACAGCAAAGCGGGAAAAAGAATCGGCTGCATCGAAGATGCCCGCGACGGAATCTCGCCGCGGAATTTGTTTGCGACCACCGTCGGTGATGAAATGAAAACCTCTCGGAGCAAATCCAAAGTGATTTCCGTGGCGGTCAAAGATCGCTCGGCCGTCCTGCTGGGCGGGCACCGTGCAGATCATGCAATCTGGCTGAATAGCGCGGGCTCCGCGTGGACGACCTCGACTTATTACGGCACACCTCCGACCTGGATCGATGCGGAAAATCGTCGACTGTCGGCCTCTCCGAAAAAGGATCTTTTGAGCAAGAACCTGGCGGCCAGCATCGAAGGCACGCAATCCACGCTGCGACTCGCGGCACAGGCCCTGACCGAGGAAAAGTTAGGCCGTGGCCCCGACACGGATCTTCTTGCGATCAGTCTGTCCAATCACGATATCCTGGGACACGCCCTAGGCCCCGAATCCCCCGAGATGGAAAAGCTCGTCTTGGCCGAAGATGTCGAGCTGCAACGTTTTTTCGGAGTTCTTCAGAAACAAATGAAAGGTTGGAGTGAAGTTCTTTTCGTCATGACGGCCGACCATGGAATTCCCGGCACACCGACAAAATTGTTACCGCCGGAAAACGGTGATGGGCAATTCGACGCCCTTGCCAGCATTCGAAACGTGAACCGACATTTGGATGAGGCGTTCAAGGTGCGCTCTAAAGAGCCTTGGATCACCGCCACCTTTTTGCTGAATTTTTATCTGAACGAAAAATTCATTCAGGAACGCGGACTCAGCCTCGCCGCCGTTGAAAGCGAGGCCAAGAAAGCTCTGGCGAAAGAGCCTGGAGTGATCGAGGTCTTTACTCGTCAGGAATTTCTAGACGGCAAGATCTCGGACAACCTGCCGGGCAGACAGTTCAAAAACAGCTACCGACCGGACCGCAACGGTCACCTGCAGATCGTCCTGCGTCCGTTCATGGTCGCAAAGTCCGAGCTGACCGCGAATCATATGACGGGCTGGGCTTATGATCGCTATGTTCCACTTTTCCTGATGGGGAACTCGATCAGTCCCGGCATCTACGCCGGAGGCAAGATCGTCGATATCGCACCGACGGTGAGCTTTCTGCTGGGAACGGTTCCACCCTCGATGAGCGAGGGCCGTGTTCTTTCGGAAACTTTCAAAAGCGTAAAGCCGTCCAAATAAAGGCAGCGGCTTTCTACATGCCGATGGCTTTGAGCCACTCAGGGGTGGGTTCGATCAGTCGACGGGTCTGAAGGTCGAAAAAGCCAAAGGTGAAAAGAGCTTCAGCAGAAACCGATCCATCCTGTTTCAGGATAGTTTGCTTGATATGACCGATCTTGCCTGTGTAGTCGGCCATTTCTGTTTTGATGGTGATCGTTTCGCGAAGGCGGATCTCTTTCATGAACTTGAGGTTCACTTCGAGGATCACCGGGCCTTTTTTATGTTTTTGAACTTCGGAGAATCCGTATCCGTTTCCGGTGATGACTTCCCAACGAGCTTCTTCGAGAAGAGCCAGATAGGTCGCATTGTTCACGTGGCCCAAAGAGTCCACGTGAAATTCGCGAATCAGCACCGAATAATCGGAAAGAGCCATTATTTCAGAGCCTCACGGAGATAAGCACTGGCTTGGTCCATGGCCCAAACGACCACGGCGATCACGAGGATGATGCAACCGACTTCGGGCCACATCGCCTGACCTTGATACTGCATCAGCATGGTTCCGATTCCACCACCGCCGACCAGACCGATGATGGTCGCCATGCGAACGTTAATATCCCAGCGATAAACCGTGAACGAGATGTATGGCAGAATCACCTGAGGGACGATCGCGAACCAGATCATCTGCAACTTGTTCGCGCCCGTGCTCTGCACGCCTTCGATCGGCCCTTCGCTGACCACTTCGACCATCTCGGAGTACTGTTTGGTCAAAGACGCGATCGAGTGGATCATCAAAGCGAGCATCCCCGCGAAAGGTCCGATTCCCACCCAAACCGAGAAGATGATCGCCCAGATCAGCGCCTCGATGGAACGAGTGATGTTCATCAACGTCCGCAGGAACAAATAAATCGGGAACGAGACAGGACCTTGCATGATGTTCTTCGCCGAGAAGAAACTCAAAACGAAAGCAATCGGAATAGCCAGCGCGGTCGCCAGGAAGGCCATGAAGATCGTCTCGATGATGTTGAGCACGGCCTTTGGCAAGAGCGCAAAGTTCGGACTCAAGAGTCCTTGGAACAAACGGACCGCACCTGCGAAACCGTCCTCGTTCAAAAGCTCGTACATCGAAAAGCGGGTCTTGAAGATCGCAACGACCAACGTGACGGTCAAAGTGATCGCCAGTTGCCAGCCCGAGAATGTTTTGTACCAGGAGGTCTCTTCGGCCTGGGCTTTTTTGTAAGCCGGAGCGAAAATCGATTCGCCCAAAGTCTTCACCTTGGCGAGTTCGTTCAAAACGAAGCTGAGGACTCCGCCGAGGCCCAAGGCCACGAAGAAAATCGCCGTGTTTTTACCAAGTTCCAACATCTGCGCTTCGGTCGGTTGCGCGATCGCAATCAAAGCCACGCACAACAGGAAACCGAAGGTGATACTGTCAAAAACCGTTCTTCTGATAAATGAGCTTGTCACGGTTGGTCCTTCTTCCTAGTTGATGTGAACTTCCTTGGCCCCTTCGCCGTAGATGCGCTCGAACCAAGAATCGTTGATGTTGCTCGGACTTCCCTCGTAAACCACTTCACCGGCCTTCAGCGCCACCACGCGAGTCGCGTATTCACGCACCAAAGACAAGAAGTGAAGATTCGCGATCACGGTGATGCCAAGTTCGCGGTTCACTTTGCGGAGGTAATCCATGACGGTGTGACAAGTGGCCGGATCCAAGGAAGCGACCGGTTCGTCCGCGAGCAGGATCTGAGGATCTTGAGTCAAAGCGCGGGCGATGGCCACACGCTGCTGCTGACCGCCCGAAAGCTGATCCGCGCGAATCTTGGCCTTTTCAGCGATCCCCACGAGACGCAGGTACTCGATCGCTTTGGCCTTGTCCTCCGGGGACCAGAGTCCCAACATGCTTTTGAGCGTGGAAGTATCACCAAGACGGCCCATCAAGACGTTTGAAAGAACCGTGTGGCGAGGAATCAGATTGAAGTGCTGAAAGATCATCCCGATCTCGCGGCGGAGTTCACGGATGTCGGTGGTTCCCACAGCCTTGGCGATGTCCTTGCCGCCAAACAGAATCTCGCCCGAAGTGGGAGAGTGAAGGCGGTTGATGCAGCGAAGAAGTGTCGACTTCCCCGAGCCCGACAGACCAATCACGACGAGAAACTCGCCTTTTTTGACGTCGATGTTCACACCCTTCAGAGCTTGCACTCCGTTCGGGTAAGTCTTCACCAGGTTACGGATCGAAAGGATCGATTCGGACAAGGGGCCTCCAAAAATTGGGCGTCAAATCACTTCTTCACAAGGTCGTCGGCGGATGTTCCCAAAGAGGTCAGCATCGCACGAACGGCATCGTAATCTTTATCAGTACATTTTTTGAGTTCATCGACCGAGTAGATCTCTTTGAAGGCGGCCTTCCCTTCGGAAGTCGCGATGAAAGAGAGAAACGCCTCGATGATTTTTTCTTTCATCTCTGGAGGCAGCTCTTTGCGGAGGACGATGGGATCGTTCGGAATGGCTTCGGAAAGGTCGACGATCTTGATTTTCTTTTCGACGTCCGGGTACTGGGTTTTGACCAAACGGCGTGCGTCCTCGATGCCATCTTTAGAAGGAGGACTGTAAAAGGTCGCGCCCGCGTCCACTTGCCCCTGATAGATCATCGACACGACAGAATCGTGCTTCATGGCGAAGACGGTTTCTTTTGGCTTAATGTCGTTGTCGCGGAGAGTTTTCAGCGGAAGCAGATAACCGGAAGCCGACGCCGGATCGACGAAAGCGATCTTTTTCCCGTCCAAATCCTTGAGACTGTTGATTTTGCCGTTGGTGCGAGCCAGGAACTGGGATTGGTAGGTCGGAGAACCGTGGCGAATAACGGTCAAAGCCGCTTCAGCGCCATATTTCTGGTGAGCCAAGATATAACCGAAGGTGTTGATGGCAGCGACGTCGGCCCGTTTCGTCCCGAAGGCCTCAACGACGGCGATGAAAGACTGGGGAACCTGGACATCAAATTTGTAGCCGGTGGTTTTTTCGAGGTACTCTTCGAAGACCTTGGCGTTGCCCTCCAGAACCTTCGCATCGACCGAAGGAACAAAGAACAATTTCACGGGGTTACGCTCGGTTCCCAGTTCCGCTGTTTTCACACAACCAGCAAGGGCATAAGCGAGAAACAGGGCGACAATCAGGACATAACCGTATCGAGGCTGGTTCGTCATGAAAACAACTCCTTGCGCGTGGTAGGGCGACCCGGGCGTAATTTAATATGCATCAATGGCATGAGCCGGCAGAACCTAACAAAATCTCTTTTGCCAGCCAAGAAAAGTCTTTACATTCAAAGGCACTTCCCTAAAGGATTCCAAGCTGATGACGCCTCCCGCAAAAACCCTCAGACAGATTTTGGTCAAGATTCAGGAGAACGAGCGCCTGAGACGGCCCTCATTGGCCGTATTCGATCTGGACTCCACCCTTTTTGACGTCGGCCCCCGGCTCGAAAAAATCCTCATGGATTTTGCGGACCTTCCGGAATCCCAGAAAAAATTCCCCGATCAGGTTCCTGTTTTCAAAAACATCAAGATCGAGAAGAAAGACTGGGGCATCAAAGACGCCCTGATCCGTGCCGGTTTGGACGGTCATCACCCAGAATTTCAGGACAGCGTCCGCGAATTCTGGCGTCGGACTTTTTTCTCCAACGAATACCTGGAATACGATGTCCCCTATCCCGGAGCCGTCGAATACGTGAAAACCATCGCCGATGCGGGAGCTGAAATCGCTTACCTCACCGGCCGCGACGTCCATCGCATGGGACCGGGATCCAAGACCGTCCTCGAAAAGTGGGGTTTCCCGGTCAATGACCGTGCTCGGCTTGAACTGAAGCCGCAGCGTGAAATCGAAGACGCAGGTTTCAAAACCAACTGGTTCCTGAACCTGCCGCAGAGCCATTACGGAAGCATCTGGTTCTTTGAAAATGAACCAGTGAACATCAATCACATGATCGAAGAAGCCGCCCACATGGCGCCGCCGGTGGAAATCGTTTTCTTCGATAGCACTCATTCGCGCCGAGCCGATCCTCCAGAGGACATTCCTCGCATCATGCACTTCCTTTTGGAAGACGACGAGGACAACTGACATGCTGTGGGTGGTGGCGACTCCCGTCGGCGATCCCGACGATCTGAGCCTGCGCGCTCTTGAGATCCTCAAGACCTGCGATATCGTGATCTGCGAGTCCACGAAAGAAACTTCGCGCCTGCTGCGCCATCACGGAATCACCGGAAAAACCTACGAGCTGTTGAACGAGCACTCTGAACCAGCCGATGTCCTGAAGCTCGCCGATCTGTGCAAGAACAAAACAGTGGCGCTTGTCAGCGACGGGGGGACTCCCGCTTTTTGTGATCCGGGTGCGGATCTGGTCGCCCGTTGCCGCAAGCTCAAGATCGAAGTGAAACCCGCCCTCGGCGCATCGAGCCTGATGGGACTGTTGAGCCTTGCGGGACGGCGGCTGGATCAGTTCGTTTTTCGCGGCTTTCTGCCTGCCGAAACCGAAGAACGCCGAAAGGCTTTGCGCGATCTGCAAAAAGAAAAACGTCCCATCGTCTTGATGGACACGCCTTATCGCCTCAAAAAAATCCTTGCGGACATGGAAGAGCATTTCCCTCAGCGGACTCTTATTCTGGTTAGGGACCTGAGCCTTCCTGGTGAAAAATTCCTCGAAGGGAAAGCCTCCGAGCTGCGCAAAGTCTGCGGAGATGACAAAGCCGAATTCATGCTTTTGCTGACGAGCGAGTGATATGGGAAAAATCCATCTCCCCGTCGACGATTTCCTCGAAGACATCGGCGCCTTGCTGTCCGCAAACGATGCCTTGGTCGTGACCGCCGCACCCGGCGCGGGAAAAACCACTCGCCTTCCTCCGGCTTGTTTGAACTGGGTGCCTGGAAAAATCCTGGTTTTGGAGCCTCGACGGATGGCCGCCATCGCTGCGGCTTCACGAATCGCCGAAGAAAACGGATGGACGGCGGGAGTCGAAGTCGGCTGGCAAGTCCGCTTTGACAATAAGAGCACCGATCAAACACGACTTCTTTTCCTGACCGAGGCTCTGCTTGCCCGGAAGATGATGAGTGACCCCGAGCTGAAAGGCGTGGACCTGGTCATCATCGACGAGTTTCACGAACGCTCCTTGCACACGGATCTGACCCTCGGGCTGCTCAAGGAACTCAGAGAGCTGGGCCGGGACATCAAGATCGTGGTGATGTCCGCGACCTTGATGGCGGAAAAGATCTCGGACTACCTGGATGGGGCTCCGATCGTGTCCGTTCCCGGGAAACTGTTTCCCCTCGAAGTCACTCACCGAAAGACGACTCAGCGTCTGCGCACCGACGACGAGTTTTATGTTTCATTGATTGAAACTGTGAAAGAGGCCCAGAGACGAACGCAGAAAGATCTTCTCGTGTTTCTCCCGGGTGTTGGCGAGATCGAAAAAACGCGGGAAAGACTCGCCCCTTGGGCACAAACTCAATCGGTGGATTTGATTCCCCTGCATGGCAGCCTTTCTTTGGACGAGCAAAAGCGAGCTTTGCAGAAAGGCCGCCGACAAAGAGTCGTTCTTTCGACGAATATCGCCGAGTCGTCGGTCACCGTCGATGGAGTCGATACTGTGATCGACTCGGGATTGGCAAAAATCAATCGCTTCGATGTGAGGACGAACTTTTCTCGGCTCGAACTTTCTCGCATTTCGCAAAACTCGGCGATCCAACGTTCGGGCCGTGCCGCAAGGCAGTTTCCAGGAAAGGCCTATCGCCTGTGGACCGTTCACGACGAGCTGTCGATGTCGAAAGACGAGACCCCCGAGATTCAGCGCGCCGATCTGTCGGAAGGCCTGCTGTTCCTGGCTCATCAAGGGGTCAGGGATTTCCAAAGCTTTTCCTGGTTTGAACGTCCTCCGAAAAATATCCTCTCGAATGCGGAAAAAACGCTGCGAGCGATCGAAGCGCTGGACCCGGAAAATCATCTGACCAATCGGGGCGAAAAGCTGCTGCGCTACCCTCTGCCACCGCGTCTGGCCAGCCTTCTGCTGACGGCGGAAGAGCTGGAGTCGCAAGGTCACGAAGGCGCCAAGGAAACGGCGGCCCGAATCGCGGCTCTGTTGCAGGAACGGGATTTCGTTCGGGATGAAACCGCTCGCTCACATCTGGGCGACAAACTGGAATGCGATCTCCAACTGCGACTGGAACTGATGGATCGGTTCCAACCCCGGCACCTAATGGCATCGGTTCAACAGCTTAGAAATCTTTTGAAAGTTTCCACCAAATCTTATGTTCCGGATGGCGAGATCATTCGTCTGTTGCTGCTCTCGGCCTTTCCGGATCGGTTGTGCCGACGCCGCGGAGGGTCCGAACGGGCTCTCATGGTTGGAGGTCGTGGTGTGAAGCTGGGACCGGTGTCCCTGGTCAAAGACTCGGAATTTCTGATCGCCCTCCAAGGGATGGAAGGACTCAGTGACACCGAAACCGTGATCAATATCGCCTGCGGCCTGTCCAAAGAGTTCGTTCTGAAACATCTCGCGGGTCGAATCGAACGCGTGCAGGATCTGGCCTTTGACGAACAAAAGGGCAAGGTTTTCATGCGCGAGTACCGCTCCTTCGAGGGGCTGCCTTTGGACGAGCCAACCTTGACCGTGCCCTCCACCGAGGCTTTACGACAAAAGATGCCAGAGCTTCTCGTCTCTCGCTTCGAACAAGTTTTGACTTTGAATGAGGACCTTTCACGCTGGATGGCTCGTTGGAATTTCCTGCAACGCCACGACGAAGAGGCCCTTGCTTTTTCCTTTGATGAAAAACTCCATGAGATTTTCGAAGAAGCCTCTTTCGGAGAAAATTCTTTCGAGGCGGCGGCGAAAAAGGACCTGGTTTATTTTTTTGAAAAAGCCTTGCCGACGTCTCTCCGAGCACGGCTTGAAAAAGAGATCCCAGATCGACTGGCTGTGCCCAGCGGGAACAAGCTGCGGGTGACTTATCCTTCCGACAAGGACCCCTATTTAGAAGTCCGTTTGCAAGAGGTCTTTGGCTGGCTGAAAACGCCTTTGCTTTTGGGGAAAGTACCCTTGACCCTGCATCTCTTGGCGCCGAATTTCAGGCCCGTGCAAGTGACCTCGGATTTGGCCAGCTTCTGGTCCAATGGATATTCCGAGGTTCGAAAAGAGCTTCGATCCCGCTACCCCAAGCACTCTTGGCCTGAGGACCCTTTGACCGCCAAGGCCGAATCCAAGGGACGCCCACGCCAATAATTCGGGGCTGGGTCCCACGACGGTCATGTCCCGGCACCCTGATCAAACCCTAGACAGCCTCCTCACCTCAAAACCAATGAGTTCGCCCTGAATCTGGAATGAAAGTGGCATTTCCCCACCCCGGGTCCCCACCCCTTCCCAAAATCGGTACTTCAGGACGTGGGATCCGAAGGAGTAAATATCATGGCAATCAAAGGTTCTAAAATCATGGCTCTTCTGGGGCTGCTGTTTGCGACGGCTTCCGTCGCACAAGCGTCCTCTTTCCGAACGGCCTATCCAGGTCTCTATTCCACGACGTCCTTCAAGGTTTCGGAGATCAGTTGTTCTGACGACGAAATCATGACCGTCATCGATGCGAACGGCCAAGTTGCCATGAGCCTCTGCAAAAAAGTCTATACTCAATGTCTGCTGTACGGTTCCTGCGCCATCGAGCAGGCCGACGGAACAAAGACTGTTTTAAGCCACAAAGCTTATAATGAAGTTCTTCAACGCCAGACCTTCATTGTCCAGGAACCAGGACAATGTCCTTATGGAATGGGAACCGCTCGCACCGCTACGGGCGAGATGATGTTGACCTGCTTGGATCCCTATTTCTCGGTGGCTGCGGACATCAATGAACACACGGCCGGCGACGTTCTCTTTTTCCCGATTCTGGTCGGAATGGAACTGCCTACCGGAGAAATTCATGACGGTTATGTGATCGTTCGTGACAGCGGCGACAGCCTTAAGGACTCAAGTTTCGATCGCTACGATATTTTCACTGGGTTCGAGTCCGTCTATAACCCCAAGAATGTCTTCGCCAAGCGCGGCCTCGACAACTACGACCGGACTTTCAAATACCAAGTCGTGACAGGAAAAAAGGCCGCAGAGATTCGTCAAAACCGTAACTTCCCAGGCCTCCCCGCCCAACTTCTCAGAGGTCAAAAGTGAAAACCTCACAAATCGTTCTCTCGATGATCGCCCTGGGTGTAATGGCTGGCTGCTCTGGCGGCAACTCCAACAAAGACGTCGCAGCGTCGCTCAAAGCGAACAAAGATGCGAAAAATATCGCCGAGTACGAACTCTCCGGTAAAACCGCTGAAGACGTTTTCGCGAAATGGAAGCTGGAAGGTCTCGATGCCAAAGCGGTTTGCGAAGCCCTCTCTGCCATTTCCGCTGCGGAACTGACTCACTTCGAAGAGGAAATCCAAAACGAAGAGAATGCGTCCCTGATCGCTCCATGCAAAGGCGAACTGGAGGCGAAACTCGAACAATACTGGCAAGAGCAACGGAAAGACCTCAAGGTCAAAGCGACCGAGCTTCCTGAAGAAGGCTCCGAAGCTCGTTTGAACGGACTCACCCAGAATAAAGAAGGCGCCGACGAGATCATGGATATCAACTCGGGCTTCAGCTTCCCGGATGGTTCGGTCACCCGCAACTTCAAAGGCGGATATAAAGTCGTCTCCGGAGATCTCGCGAACAAACAAGTGGTTCTGACTTTCGATGACGGGCCTCACCAACAACACACGGCCTCGATCCTGAATACGCTTGGCGCCGTCAATGCAAAAGCCATTTTCTTCAGCTTGGGAAAAGCCGCGAAAGCCAATCCCGAGATGCTTCGCCGAGTGGGAAGCCGTGGTCACGCTGTCGGCAGTCACTCGTGGAGCCACAAGTGTCTTCCGTTCAAGAAAATCTGCCAATCGAACAACGGACGGATGCTGAGCTTTGCTGAAGCAAAAGAAGAAATCGTCAGTGCCCACCGCACGATCGAAAAGATCCTGGGCTGGGTTGACCCTTTCTTCCGTTTCCCTTACGGCGAATCGTCGGCGGAACTCAGCATGTTCTTGAAAGAACGTGACGTCGGTGAGTTCTTCTGGTCGATCGACTCGAACGACTGGCGCTCGAGCAATACGCCTTCGTCCATCATTCGCAACGTCATGTCCGACCTGAATGCCCGTGGTCGCGGAGTTCTGCTGTTCCACGATATCCACCGCCGGACCGCAGAAGCCCTCCCGACCCTGCTGAGAGAGCTTTACTTCAACGGCTATCAGGTCGTTCTTATGAAGTCGTCCGATCCTAATGCGCGGACCCAAAGCCGCCTCTTGCAATAAGTATATGGAAAACGGCCCCTCCCGGGCCGTTTTTCTTGACCCTCGTTCCATTCCAAATGAATCTCGGCCTCATGATGATGAAGACATTGATTCCAGCTCTTTTGGCTTTGTGTCTCCAGGTTCCAGCCCAGGCGGATATCCGTCAGGATCTGTCCCGGCTCTATCCTGAACAATCACAGGACACGCTCAGCAAACGCATTGCCCGGGTCAAAAGCGCTCCGGTTTTTTTTCGTTCCTTCACGCCTTACTTTCACTACCGTCTGTCGAACGGTCTGTTCCAAACTTCACCTTGGAACCAGGTTCGGAATCAAATCGGTTGGTGCCTCGGTGATCCGCACCCTGAAAACTTCGGAACTCTTTTGTCTGAAAAAGGCCAAGCTTTCTACGGCCCCAACGACATCGACGACGCTCACCCCTGCCCTCAGGCTGCGGATATCCTGCGTTTCCTGACTGGCTGGAATCTGTGGGTTGGCGAAGGCGCAACCGAGGAACTGCTCGCGACCTATATGAAGGCCCGCAAAAGCAGTCAGAGCTTTCCGATCCCACCAACCATCGCTTTGCTTCTGAGGGAATCGGAAATCCGGGGACGCCTGCCACGGCTAAAATGGTATCACCCGAATCTGCATATCCTGCGCCGTCGCTCCGATGTGATCGCCGTGCCTTCGCCCTTTGATCGCGAAGTCGCTCAGGCCGCCATTCAAATTTTGAAAGGCAAAGGTCAGGTGATTCAGGTTGCCGAGCGAGTTCGCCTTGATGGTGGCTCGGGTGGGGTCAAACGCTTCTTGGTCCTTGTGAATTACGCGGACAACCCGTTGCTGCTGGAATTCAAAGAAATCGTGCGACCAGCCACCTTCCCTTGGGGCATTCCCTTGTGGGATCCATTCCTGCGCATCAAAACCGCTTGGGATTGGGAGCAGAAGTCCACGAAGACTCCCTTTCATGAAACGACCAGCCTGTTCGGACGTCCATTCCACACCCGCCCGCTCTGGGAGGGCGAAATGGATTTCGATCTGGATCAGCTGACGGGATTGCAAAAGCGGGAAGTGGCGCATTTTCAAGCGTCACTCTTAGGTGCCCTTCACCGCAACTCCCCGATCCGCGTCGGTGGGAACATCGATCTGATCCCGGCCGCTGTGTGGAGCAAAGCCGTCTCGGCGCTGGCTCAGGAAATGACCCGCGCCTACGATGAGCTGAGAGGGCCGATCGAGCGTTATTCCGGGCGAACAGACGCCCAGTAATCCTCGAGAGTTTTTTGAAGCGTTTCTTTGCATGGAGCCACGAGCTCCTTGTTCTTTTCCTGAACGATCTCTTCTTCGAAGAGAGTCAGATCCTGACCGGACAGCCCCTGCAGACCTTTACAAACTTCCACCGGGTTCTTTTTCTCGCGATGCCATTTTTCAAACAAGGCTTCCGGGTTCACATTGGAACGATCCCATTCCAATTTGCTTTCCGCTTCGGCATTCGCCTGAACGGCCTCACCGACCTCTTGGGACGGCGAGTTTTTTGTGCAACCGAAAATGGCGAAGGCCGCCAGAACTAGAAAATATTTTTTCATCGCGACTCCTTGTGAAGGATCTGCGCCGGATTTCCGACGACCGTGACATCCGAGGGAACATCCTTGGTCACCATGGCATTGGCTCCGATTCTGACATTACTGCCGACCGTGATGGGTCCTAAAATCTTCGCACCAGTGCCGATCATCACTTTGTTGCCGATCGTCGGGTGACGTTTGACCGGGTCGAACTTCACACCGCCCAGAGTGACTCCGTGGAAAATGATGCAGTCATCGCCGATCACGGCGGTTTCGCCGATCACGACTCCCATTCCATGGTCGATCACCAGGCGCTTTCCAACCTTGGCCCCCGGATGGATTTCAATTCCCGTGATCCAACGGGACAGCTCGGACATAAAGCGCGCCAGAAAAAAGAATCGGATCACATAAAAAAAATGCGCCAAGCGATGAAAGAAAACGGCTTTCGGTCCCGGATAAAGCAGCAGGATCTCCGCATAGGACTTGGCCGCAGGATCATAGTTTTTGTAGGCTCTCAGGAAATCGATCATTCAAACTTTTCTTTCAGGTCATCGAGGAGGAAATAGCGATCAAAAAGATCGCTGTACCGCGACCACCCCTCGGAACCGCCCCGCTCGTTGTCGATGATGGTTTTGACCGTGCTCATCTTCGAGTCGAGATCATCCACCATCGCCACAATCATGGCTTCCAAGAATTTCGGTCGCTTCGGAGATCCATACTCCAGTTTTCCATGATGCGAAAGAACGATGTGCTTACAGATATCCCGAAGTTCCGAATCAAAACCGAGGATTTTTGCAGATTTTCGATCGATCAGCTCACAAGCCATTTCCATATGTCCGATCAGCCGGCCCCGGTTCGTATAGGAAATCCCCTGATCCCAGCTGAGCTCCCACACTTTTCCAATGTCGTGAAAAACCGCGCCAAAGATCAACAGGTCACGATTCAAAAACGGATAATGGATGGCCATGAACTCCATGGTCTTGGTGATGGACAAAACGTGCTCGAGCAACCCGCCGATCCAGGCATGGTGAATGGACTTTGCCGCCGGAGCCCGTAAAAACAAAGGACGGATCTCGGGATCCTCCAAAGTATCCAAAGTCAGTTGCCGCAAGGAAGGGTTCGACATGCTTTTGACGATCTTAAGGAGTTCGGCAAAAAGGTCTTCGGGATTTTTTGAACTTTTCGGAATGAAGTCATCGAAATTCACGGTCGAAGCATCGACCTTTTCCATGCGATGGATGACCAGCTGTTTTCGATTCTGAAAAATCTGAATCGCGCCTTTGATTTTGACGATGTCGCCGGTCTCAACCTCACGAGAAAGATTTTCGACATTGTCCCAAGCCCGACCATCTAGCTGACCGCTGGCATCACCCAGCAGGAGGGTCATGAAAGGCCGTCCGTTTTTACCGACAGCGACCTGTTTGTCCTTCAAAAGGAAAAGGCCGTCGACGGAATCCTTGTCACGCAGGTCTTTGATGAGTTTCGTTTCCATGATCAAAGCTCCTCGCAGAAGAGAACCGGTAGACGTGAATCCTTGAATGTCACTTGAGCCACGAAGTTCTGATGAGGCTTCTTCATCGCAAAGACGAAATGCCCCCCAAGGACCGTGAGATGGCGCTCTCGGGTCGTATTCACCTTGAGACCCTCGGAAGCCATCTCGCGTTTGAGTCCCTGAGTGATTTCATAGAAACGCCCACAACCCGTTCCCCAGAATCCGTCATCCAGTTTCCGGCGGCGAGCTTTCGAGTCGTACCAAATGGAAATGTCCTCGGCCTTTTCCGCCTCAGGCCACTCGAACTTCACATAGAAGCTGCCCTGCTTGCCTGTCGTATAGGAGGCAAGATCGATCAAGCCTCCCCCTCGGGGGAAAACGATTCGGATCAAAGGATCGACCAAAACTCCGGGGGATTTTTCTTTCAGAATCACATTCACAGGCATGAACAAAGCGCCACTCGTCTCGGGCCCTTCGGTTTCAACGGCGCCACCACCATGCTCACCACCCGAGGCATGGGATTCCTCTTTGCCTTCGATGCGATTCCAAAGTGCGGATGGAATCCGGATCTCTTTGGGAACGTCATCGATTTGAATCTGCTTATAGGAGTCTTCTCCAAAAGGACCCGAACATCCCGTGAAACAAAGGATGGAAAGTCCCAGGAAGAAGAATGACTTCATAATTTGTCCCCGGACACCGTCTCACGCAGTTCGATCAGTGGCAGATAGCTGGGCTCTTGCTGCAGGCCTTCACGAATCAAGGTCTGAGACCGAACCCGATCGCCTTGACGGAAGGCGATTTCCGCCATGCCCGCGATGACCATCAAGTCCCTCTGATCCCCATTCATCAAACCCGAGAACGATTTTTCGGCGCAATTCATATCGCCTTGATCCAAGCAGATGCGTCCCAACAGCTTTGCCGCCACCGGCAAGTTCGCCACTTCGGAAACACGAAGAACGGCGAAGGCCTCGTTGCGAAGTCCAGAGCGGAACAGCAGATTGGCTTGGGTGAAAAGAACCATCGGATCGCGAGGGCCTTGCGCCAGAGCGTCGTTCAGTGCGGTTCTCGCTTCGCTCTCTCGCCCTGTTTCCGCAAGGCAGACCGCTCGCATCGCTTTGATCCACGAATTCGGGTCCACCTTTTCAGTGAATAAACGGCACTGTCGCTCCAGGAATTCCCAGTCAGCGATTCGCCAGTCCAAACGAAGATCCCGGGCAAACCGGCTCGATTGATTGCTGACTTCCATCAGGAAGTCCCGAACCACTGGCAAATAAGCCTTGGCATCCGAAGCCAACAGAGCCGCTTCCATCAACAACAGCTCTTGCCTGAGTTGCGAGGAGTTTCGCAGGAAACTTTGAATCTCCAAAGCCAGAGACCGCGCGCGAAGACCGTCATCCTGATCGCTGTTCTCGAGAAGGCTGACGCCGCGGCCGAGCAAAACCAGAGGATGCGGTGGTGCGCGACGAGTGAGGTCCTCGAGTTGCCTGTCCGCCTCTTTCCAATCCCCTTTTCGAAGAGCGATCAGACCCAGGTTCAAACGGGCATTGAAGTTAGACGGTTCCATCACCAAAATTTTTTGAAGACTGTCTTCGGCTTCACGCAGACTGCCTTCAAGAATATAGCTGATGGCGATCCCCAGCGAGGCATCGATCATACGATTGCGATTCCCCGCCGACTCTTGAACTTCTTTTTCGAGGATTCGACGGCCAGCCACATTCTGGCGATCCCAAACGATCAAGATCGGCGCCATGTCGGCCTGCACTTCGGGAGCCGCCTCGCGAGTTTGAATGGCCTTGCGATAAGCCGCGAGAGATTTGTCATAAAGCTGCAAGCTCTTATAGCGCAGAGCCTGCTGAATCAAGACATCATAGCCTTCGTTCTTTTTGAGATGACGACGAGCCTGGATCCCGACAACACCCGCAATGACTGCGACGATCAGACCGATGACGATCCAACGCATGGTTTTCTGAGATCGGGTGACCTGCTGGTGCACCTGTCGATCATCGACAGAACCATAACCGCCGCCTCCCGCTTTATTTCCCAGCGAAGGCATCGTGGTCTCTTTGAGAGCCGTCACATCCTTGATTCCAGGAGACCCCATCGGATTCTTGAGATCGCTGCGAATCACCGGCGGTGGCGTCGGCGTGATCGTATGATCATCGGAAATCACATCCGTTTTGGTGATCGCCGTGTGGCTCGTCATCGTCTGAGTCGAGGTCTGCGTCAAAGTGAGTTCGGAAGAGTTTTCTTGTTCGGCTCTCAGCGCATCCACCGTCTCATTGAAGACGGCATGCTCGCGAATGTATTTCCAACGGCCGGCGGGCTGACGAACCTCATCGATGATAGAGATATGCTTTTTCAAAAGCATCTGGGCGATTTCTTCGACAGAGCTGGGTCCGAGAATACGAGTCGACGACTTGATCAGCCAACTCTTTTCCTGCCTGTTGTCCGTCCCCATTCTCATAATATCCCCATCCTCAGTGCCGGAAATGTCTCTGTCCGGTCAGCACCACATTGACCCCGCGTTTTTTTGCGGCGGCCAAAACTTCTTCGTCTTTGAGCGAGCCGCCAGGCTGAAGAATCCACCGAAGACCGGCATCCGCCGCCTTCTCGATGGAGTCGGCGAAGGGAAAGAAAGCATCGCTGATCAGAGAAACACGTGAAGGATCCAAATCCGGATGATGAGTTCTCATCCGGGTCAAAGCCTGTTCAACCGCATCGACGCGATTGACCTGCCCCATTCCAAGCCCCACAGTGATGCCGTCGGCCACCAGAGCAATCGAGTTCGATTTCAAAACACCGCAGACCTTCTCGCCGAACAGAAGATCGGACTGCCTGGCCTGGTCGGGCGTTTCGCCTGAAAATTTCCAGTGAGAGGTCTCCTTGGCGAAACGATCCGGAGTTTGGACTAAAAAACCACCGGCCACGGATCGCAGATCAAATTTCCTGTCAAAAGAACCCATCTCTGGCCATGCAAGCACCCGGAGATTTTTCTTTTTTGCAAAGATGGCCAGCGCCTCGCTCGAAAACGCGGGGGCAACGATGCACTCCAAAAAGATCTCGGACAACAGAGACGCTTCGGCAGCACCCACTTCGCGATTGATCGCGACAATGCCTCCGAAAACAGAAATCGGATCGGATTTGAGCGCTCCCTGAACGGCCTTGGTCAGATCTTTGGACAGCGCAGCCCCGCAAGGATTGTTGTGTTTGACGGCGACCGCACCCGGCTCGCTGAATTCGCGCACCAAAGAAACCGAGGCATCCAGATCCAAGAGATTGTTGTAAGAAAGCTCTTTGCCCTGAATAATCCGGGCGCTGGAAAGACCTTTGTCATCCGCAGGCCATCGATACCAAGCGGCCGTTTGATGAGGGTTTTCTCCGTATCGCAAAGCTTGAACAAGTTTTCCGCCCGAAGGGAAAAGTTCCGGGCCTTCATAACCCAGCTCGCGGGCAATCAAAGAATCGTAGACCGATGTATGAGCATAAACCTTGGCGGCCAAGCGGCGGCCTTTTTCTTCGCTCCAGTTGCCAGAATTTTCCAGAAACCAAGAGTAGTCTGAAGGATCACAAAGCACAGCGACCGAGGCATGGTTTTTCGCCGCCGACCGAAGCATCGATGGCCCGCCAATGTCGATTTTTTCGATCAGATCCGGCATCGACGCTTTGGCTCGGGCTGCGGCCTCGAAAGGATACAGATTCACCACGACGAGATCGAAGCCTTCGACTCCGAACTGTTTCATCGAGTCCATGTGTTCTTTGGAATCACGACGTCCCAAAAGACCCATATGAACTTTGGGATGCAGGGTTTTCACCCGCCCATCCATCACTTCGGGGAATCCGGTGACTTCAGAGATTTCTTTGACGGTAAAGCCTTTGTCCTTCAGAAACTGAGCCGTTCCTCCGGTCGAAACGATCTCAAGTCCTTTGGCCGCAAGAGGGGACAAGAGCTCGACGAGCCCTGTCTTGTCTGAGACTGAAACCAAAGCCCTCTTCCACATTACTTGAGTCCCGTCATCAAAAGAGCCAGATCGTCGTTCGTCAGGAACAGACCCGCGCCGACATAGCCGGAACGAGCATCGTTCTTATCCAAGGCATCGTTGATCCCGCCTTGCAAATAAAGACCGTAAATCAGATCCAGGCGAGCCGTTGCTCGAAGATTGGTATTCGCAAAATCGAAAGCCTCTGCGGACAGCCGCAGACGATTCGGCAGCAGATGATAGTCGACCCCAACCCCGCCCGAGCTTTCGATCAAACCGCCCTTGATCGTCCAATCCCAGAAGTTTTTAGCGAAAAGAACCGTGAATTTGGTTTTGTTGTAATAGGTCTTCGTGGTTTCAAACTCGCTGGTGGCCCCACCCGCAACCGTTTCAACCTTTTCTTTTTCGACCACGCCCACCGGATCATCGATGATCCCGATTTCGTAGAAGCGATCAAGACCCGGCTGAATCTTGACCCCGATATAGGATTTCGTCGCGCTGACTTCGGACATATGGTCCGCATGGAAATCGAAACCGATCTGAATGCGGTTCGCGGTGCCGAGCAAGGTGTTCACACCTTCGATGGTGGTATTCAGCTCTTCGACCGTCGTGTCGTCATGAATGAGCTTTCCGATCGTTCCTTCGCCGCGATTGACCTTGGCCACGGTTTCGTCGAGGTTCTTGGTGATTCGCTCGACCCGCTCCATGGTGTGCATCCAGGTCTTCCGGAAACCCTGATCGCTTTCATCGTTGATCAATTCATCCAAAGTTCCGGTGATGTCGCGAACCTGATCGATGATGTCGTTGACCTTGCCTTTGTTCTGCGTGGTCATCTGAGAGACGTCTTCGGTGATGGTTTCGAGATTTTTCAGAATCCGGCCCAAGACGTGTTTACGGGTTCCATCTTCGGAAACCGCTTCTTTGAGGGAATCCGCCACCGTTTTCAACGAGCCCATGACATCGGAAACCTGGGACATCACATTGTCGAGAGAGCCTTTGCTGCTGACGTTCAGGATCTGCCCGTTCTCGCCCAGTGGCGGATCGGTCGGCGATCCGGGATAGATCTCGACGTACTTATCACCCAGGATCCCGTTGGATTTCACCTGGACCGCCGCCGTCGTGGTCAGCGGAAGATCGCGAATGACTTCGAGATCGACGCGGGCCTG
>JAHBUU010000150.1 GCA_019637895.1 Pseudobdellovibrionaceae bacterium
GAATTGCAACATCCGATTTTGTGTCTCTCAACATGAAGTAGCGCGGATTCACGAAGGACTCTGTGACTTTGATGGTGCCGTACGGACTCAGCGCTCCGTTGCGAGCCGGAGAGAAGGTCAGATTGTTGTCGAAAACGCCGCTGTTCAAATCGTAAACGCAGTGGGCAGCGGTCAGGACCAAATTCGACGAGATCAAAGTTCCTGTGCAGAAATCAGAGACTTGTCCAATCGGACGATTCCAGGCTTTCAAGGTGTCGGTCACTGGAGCCCGGGACAATTCACCCAGCACCGTTGACTGAGCGGCCAAAGCGGACAGGGTCAGTGCAAAGAAAATCAAGGGCTTCTTCATATCGTCTCCATTACAGGAAGTTGTACATCAGCCAGCCAAGGACGCGGTGGATCTGTGCCGGGCTTTGGCTATTGATGGTGTTTGGGTTCTTTTGAGCTTCGATGTAGGTGTGCTTGAGTCCCGTGATCGGGGCACGAATGTCTGTCGCAAAAGCCGAGCAGTTGTCGACGATGACGAAGGACTCCAGATTCGTATGATAAGAGCGGGGATCGATGTTGAAACTGCCGACCAGGGATGTGTTGCGGTCACGGATCGCGACTTTCCCATGCAGCTTGAACTCGGCCGACTTTGGAGTGAGAGCATGTCGGTCTGTCATCAGTCCGGACCTCGGCATTTGCAGGACGACCTGTGAGCCTTGATTGTCGGCCGCCGAGCTTTGCGCCAGGATGTGATCAAAGCCCGGATCAATGAAGCCTCCGGCCGCAGCGGATCCATTGGTCACGACTTCCACTTTGATCTTCTTTGCGCGCAAGTTCTGGAAGGCCGTTCGCATATCTTCCGTGGGAATGTAGGACCAGTTTTCGACTTCAAGCCTGGAGGTGGTTCTGTTCAGGAAACGGACGAATTCACGGGTCGCGGCCTTGTGGCGAAGGCGGTCGGAGTTCATGTAGGGAGTGTAGCCTGTTTCATTGCGAGGCTCGCTGGTGAGAACCGACATGAAACGGGGATCATCGATAATGAATTGGACCTTGGCGCATTCCCGGACCGGCAATTTCGCAAGGGTCTTTTGCGCTTTGGAGCGGACGAAGGATCGCAATTTCATTTTTTCCTTTGCGGACACCTTGGATTTTTCAGAGCACAACGAAGACCAGCTCTTCTTGCCCACATTGGTGATTCGAACCTTCGAGGACAGCGAGCTTTTCCACAGCATTTCAAAACCGGCTCGTGCCTGAGATGCGCTGGCCCCTCGAACCCAAACATCGCGATCGATAAAATTCACGCCCGAAGACAGGGAAAAATAATCGTCGCCGATATTGCGTCCGCCGGTGATGTACTCCCGGCCGTCAACCAGCAGAAGCTTGACGTGAGAACGGTGATTCGCCATCAGAGAATACTTGTAGGTTTTGTTGTAAGAACGGAATTCGATTCCTGCACTTTGCATCTCGAGAGCGATCTGCTCGTGGATCTCGTTCGTATGGAGGAACGAGTCGAGAAGAACGCGCACCTTGATTCCTGATTTGGCCTTCTCCAGCAGGAGATCCGTGATGACACGGGTGCTGGTATGGCAGGGCTCGTAAATGAAATAGGTCAGGTCGATGGTTTTTTTCGCGTCCGTGATGCTCTGGTAAATGGCGGTGAGCGCATCCTCTCCATGCGGGAGATAGCGCAACTGATCGGCATGGGCGGCAGAGCCGAGGCCGAATGTCGCGAGCAGAGCAAACCATCTTTTGAACGTCATACGCCTCCTGAGCTGCCCAAAAGCCAGTCACGATGCCGTTTCAGGGCACCGGATGAGCTCGGACGGAGGATATAAACGATCTCCGCCGAGATCCTCTCACTTTTCAGCAAACCTGGGACCGGAAAAAGGTCGGGGACTAGACCGACTCGACCCGGGTCTCGTCCAGGAAAAGTCAGGACATTGGTCCTGAAAAACCGAGGCGAAGGTCTTAAAAAGCAGGACTTCAGTCTAGTTGTCACGGGACGAAGGTCTAGTTTCGCTGGACTCGACTCAAGACCTGCAGGACCTCGCCGAAAGGTTATTCAACAGCAACGACAAGAACTCGAGTCGGACGATCGAGAGGCTTCAGGTGAGTGACTGCGCTTGGGGTTTCGTTTGGAGAGAGTCAGGCAAGGGATCGAGTCGCCAACGTGTTCAAACCGGGATTGGAAAGAAGTAGGTTTCTGACCAACCCATAAACCGCCCTTAAAGGGCACGTATCAGGAGGCTTCTATGGGTATGCGCATTTCTACAAACGTTTCTGCTCTTGCATCGCAACGTTCTTTGTCAAGCAGCACACGTGAGATTCAAAAGTCCATGGCACAACTTTCAAGCGGTAGCCGGATCACCAAATCCGCCGACGACGCCGCGGGGCTCGCGATCTCCGAAAACTTAAAATCTCAAATCCGCTCGATGAACCAAGCGGGACGAAACGCGAACGATGGGATCTCGATGATTCAGACGGCCGAAGGTGGTCTGGGTGAGATCTCGAATATTCTGACTCGTCTTCGTGAGCTCGGCATCCAGGCTTCTTCTGACACTATCGGTGACAAAGAACGTGTGATGATCGACAAAGAGGTTCAACAACTGAAAGACGAATCCCAACGTATCGCTTCTACGACCAAGTTTGGTTCCCAGAAGCTGATTGATGGAACCGGTGGAACTTTCGACTTCCAAGTTGGTATCTATAATACGGATTCCGAAGATCGTATCTCATACAAAGCGGGCGATGCGGATGCATCTTCCTCGAACTTGGGAATCGACGACTTTGACTTTACTTCGAAAGATGGGGCTCAAGCCGCTCTTTCCACTCTGGATGAAGCACAGTCGATGGTGAACGGTTTCCGTGCGAACTTGGGTGCCCTCCAGAACCGTCTGGAAAGCACGATCAGCAACGCTGCCGTCATGCACGAAAGCTTGTCCGCTGCGAACTCTCGAATCCGTGACACTGACGTTGCTCAAGCGACTTCGGAAATGGTTCGAAACAACATCTTGTTGCAGGCCTCGACCTCGACTTTGGCTCAGGCGAACCAAGTCCCAGGCCTCGCAATGAAGTTGATCGGCTAAGTTCGGGCACGACAGCGTGAGGGGTTTCGGCCCCGATCGCGAACCAGGATTTTTATTCAAATGATTTCGAGGGCGACGGGTCTCCTGAGTCGCCCGGGACCAACCTACCCGGAGGGCGTGCCTTCCGGGGTCTTTACGGGCTGGTCTCAAGGGACAGGGGAGTTCATCCGATAAAGACAGTGGATGAATATCAAAGGACTGTTAGGCCCGCAGGTGATGCCCCAGATTCGTCCCACCGAGAAGGTGGATACGGCGATTCATTCGGACAAAACCCAGGATCGGGATGCCAACGGTCAGCAGATGTACGAACGGAATCAGCAAGAGAAAAAGCCCCCAATGTCCGACGAGCAATTCCAAAAAGCTCTGGCGCACTTGGCGGCCCTTCCCGCAGTTCTTGAGCATAAGTGGAGAGTCATGGCCGCCGTCGAGGAAGACGGGAGCCGGGCCGTTCTCATCAAGGACAACCTGGGAACTCTGATCCGGAAAATTCCCGAAGCCGAACTTTGGTCCCTTCCGCTGGACGAACCGACGTCCAAAGGGCACCTCCTCAAAAAGAGCGCCTAGAGCGCATTCCCTGCCTTTTCCCTCTCGGCAAATTTTGCCTATCTCCTCTCTGGTCTTTCGGACCTGACAAGTGATTGACTCATGGATTTTTCGCGCTTTGTGCGAAACTGATTTTGTAACCCGCCATCACCGTGTCAGGAGGACTGAGTCGTGGCATCCATTCGTATCTCCGGAATGGCATCCGGTCTGCCCCCCGACATCGTCGAGCAGATCATGGGAGCCGAAAAAATTCCGGTAAAAAATCTCGAGACGAAAAAGACGATCCAGGAGGAAACCCTGAAGATCGTCGCCGATCTTGAGACAAAGATCATGGATATCACGAAGAACCTCGGTGAACTCACGGGCACTCGGGGATTCAGCGACACCAAGCTGATCTCGGGTGATCCGAACCTGATCGAGGGTTCCGTCGATCCGGACACTGCGGTGACCGGGGAGTATGCTCTTGAGGTCAGCGAGCTGGCGCAAAAGCCAGGTGCTCTTTCCAATGGGTTTCCGGATAAAAATGAAACTCAGATCGGCGTGGGCTATATCCGCTTCCAGACTCCGGAAGGCGAAAAGGAAGTTTACATCGGCTCTGGCGGCGCCAGCACTCTTGAAGGCGCGGTCAAGCAGATCAATGCGGCCAATGTCGGCGTTCGTGCCATGGTCTTCGAGGATCACAAGGATCATGAAAATCCTTATCGTCTGATGGTGACGGGCCTTGCGACGGGAACGGGCGAGCAGATCGAATTCCCCAGCGTTTACATGCTGGACGGCGATCAGGATTTCTTTTTCGACCAATCTCGTAAGGGATCGAATGCGAAAGTCAAAGTGGACGGTTTCGAGATCGAGCTCGCCGAGAACGTGGTGAAGGATCTGATTCCGGGCGTGACCTTGGATCTGAAGCAGGCGGCTCCGGGCCGCGAAGTTCGCATCACGGTCAAAGAAGACATGGAAGTGATCTCTGGAAAGATCAAAACTTTCGTGGATTCCTATAACGCCGCTCTCGGTTGGATCCAAGGTCAGAACAAACTCCAAAAAGGACAAAGCGGACGGGAAAGCCTGGGGCCTCTGGGTGGGGACTCCATGCTTCGCAATATCGAGAATCGTCTGCGACGGATCATCCAATCCCCTCAGTACGGCGTCGAAAGCCCGATCACTCGTGTGATGGAGCTGGGGATCGAGTTCAACCGAAACGGAACCTTGAACTTTTCGCAGGAGAAATTCAACAAGACGCTGGCCACGAACCCCAAGGGTGTCGCCGCTTTCCTGCGGGGAGATGGATTCAATACAGGTTTTGTTCCCACCTTGAAGCGCGAGATCGGCATGATGACCAATGGTCAGTTTGGCGCCATTGCTCAGCGGAAAAAAGGTTTGCAGGACAAGATCGAAACGATGAACCGGCAGATCGACAACAAAGAGCGGCAGCTCGAGAAAAAAGAAGAACATTTAAGACGTAAATTTTCAGATTTGGAAACCAAGATGTCGAAACTCCAGCAGCAGGGAGCTTCTCTCAGCGGCGGAATGGCGATGCCAAAAGGTTAAAGCGGAGGCGGAGTAGAAAATGTCGAACCCATATCAGAAGTACAAAACGACCTCGGTCCAAAGCGCGAGCAAGGAAAAGATCCTGCTGATGCTTTACGAAGGCGCGATCAAGTTCACGAAATTGGCGATCAAGGCCTGCGAGGAAAAAAAGATCGCCGACCGTGGTTACAATATCGGACGGGCTTACGACATCATCATGGAACTCAACAATACCTTGGATCATAAAGTCGGCGGGGACATCGCGATGCGCCTCGAGCAGCTTTATATGTTCATCACCGACGAATACACCAAGGCGAATATTTCCGGAAAGCCGGAGCATCTGCACAATGCCCTGAAGGTTATCGAAAACCTGTATCAGGGATGGGTCGGAGCCATTGAAAAACTCAAAAAAGAATCTGAAGCAGCGGGCAACAAGGGGGCAGTGTGAAAAGAATCATCGATCTCATGAACGAGAAGAACCACTATCTGGAGAAGTTTTACGCTCTGAATGAAAAAGAGCTGGCGAACTTCATGAAAGACGATTTCGGAAATCTCGAGGGGTTCTATGAAACCCGCGAGCGGATCCTCGAAGTCATCAAGTACATCGATGGCCAGATGGATTTGGAACAGAATCGCAATCCTCATATGGCGGCCACCTCGGGCCCGCGTGAAAAACGTGCGGTTTTGGAAGCCCTCACCATCAAGGACGAATATGTTGCCCGGATTTTGGAGCAGGATCTGCAGGTCCTGGCCTGCATCGAGTCCGCGAAAAATTCCATCATTCGTGAATTGCAGGACATTCGTAAGGGCAAGAAAGCCGTCACTGGCTATCGGTCCCCGAACTTCGCCCAGCGTCTGGACGAAAAGGCCTAATTGAAGAGGGACGGCCTACCATTTCGTAGGCCGTGCCGGTCGGCAAAATCTGCCCCTCTCGCTCATCCAGGTCAAAAAAACGACGCGGCTCTTGTATGAATTCGTCAAGGTCGCGACTCAAAAAAAGCTGAGAATCAAATAAATCGCAACTGAGCAATGGCACCGCCGTTGCTCTTTCTGGATTCAGATCACAGGAAGTGATCAAGGAGTCCAGATGATGATTTTGAACGAAGCGCCACGGATGGCACCGGACCAACAGACCTCGCCTTCGGGCCTGAAGGGAAAAGCGAAGTCTTTTATCCCTTCGAATCCTCTCCAGGTCGAGACCGCCACATTGCTGACGAACGCGAAAGTTCTTCTGCAGGCGGGTGAAACCCATCTCGCGCTGAATCTTCTCCGGCAGGCTTGCAGTCGTGATTCCAAAAATCCGACGATCTTGCGCCCTTTGGCCGAGACTCTGGAAAAATGCGGATATGGCGAAGAGGCCATGAAAGTGCGCGATGCTCTGAGCCGTTACGATTACGGTTTTGAAAGTGTCTTTAATCAAGCGCAGGCGCTCTATCGTCTGAATAAGGACGCCGAAGCCTTGAATCTTTATTATGAGGCCTTATCGATTCTTTCGGATGAACATCCGGCCCTGTTCGAGATTCATAAGAACATGGGCAATATCTTTGTTCGAAGCGGTGACTATGAGGGCGCGGAAGAGTCCTATAATAAGGCCTATCGCATCGATTCCGAATCGGATGCCTTGATGGTGAATTTTGGAACTCTTGAAATTCAACGTGGTGACAAGGGCCGTGCGCTGTCCTGTTTCCGTCAGGCGGTCGAATTGAACCCGTCGAACGATCGGGCCTGGGCGGGGCTTGCGATGATTCACCACGAGTTCGGTGACCATGACTTGGCTTGGGGAAATCTTGAGCGTGCACTTG
>JAHBUU010000151.1 GCA_019637895.1 Pseudobdellovibrionaceae bacterium
GACATTTCGTTCCGAATCTCACCATCGGTGCGCCTGTGGTGAAGGCTCTGAAAAAGATTTCGCCGCTGCCTTTAGATGTTCATCTCATGATCGAAAAGCCGGAACGGTATATCGACGACTTTCTGAAGGCCGGGAGCGATTGGCTCACCATCCACGTCGAAGCAACGACGGATGTTTCCGGATGTCTGAAACGCATTCGTGATGGCGGTGTCAAGGCCGGTCTGACCTTGCGGCCGGGAACGGCAATCGAAACCGTTCTTCCTTATCTCGATCAAGTGGATCTGGTGCTGGTGATGACGGTCGAACCCGGCTTCGGTGGCCAATCCTTCATGGAAGACCAAATCGAAAAAATCACCATCCTTCGTCGCGAGATTGATCGCAGGAATCTGCAGGTCCTGATCGAAGTCGACGGTGGCATCAACGAGCAGACGGCGCGTCTTTGTCGAGACGCCGATGTGTTGGTGGCCGGGAGCTATGTTTTCAAAGGCCGTCTCGAGGACACGATCCGCACCTTGAAAAACTCGGAAAAGGGAGAATGATGAAAACCGGAATTTTCACCATCGTCTTGTTGATGAGCGCGGCTGCTTTCGCGAGACCCGCGCTTCCTGACAGCCTTCCTCGCCGTCAGGAAAAAATGACCTGCCAATCGATCTATCGTCAAAAAATGGAAAGTCTTGATGTCTTGCCAACGACCTATCTGACAAAGACCGTGGGGCAAATGACAAGCTGGCATCAGGACGACCTTGAATGGTCCCGGATCGAGGCCTCGGTTTACGCTCAGGACGACGAAGGCAATCGGACGGCCGATCATGCGATTGATCAGCTCCGACAACTGCAAATCGAAAAACATGAAGATGGTTTTACCATCGAGCGCACGGTTGTTTGGACCAAGTACGAGACGGCCACCCGAGGCTCTTGGGAAACAGAAGAGTTCTTTGCCGTTCATTATCGTCTGGAGGATGGCAAGCGAGTGATCTTGAGGTCTTTCCGGAACGGTGTTGAGGTTCCTGACCACACGCTGGTGCATCTTGAGCACCGATTGGGGCCTCAGCGACGATTGGTGGTTGAGGTCGAAAAAACGCCCTATCTGGAGAGCCGCCCGGATGGCATGATCTACGAGATTTCCAAGAGCGAAACCTCCTGTCTTTTCGAACTTTTATAGCCTTGCTCCTGACATCAACCTCGGCTATGAAAAGCTCCTCATCCAAGGAGCTTTTTTTATGTCCTCGACCGTCCAACTCCATGGCGAAGGTTTGGTTTCCGAACAGCTCGCTCAGATCGCCAATGGTCCCGAAACACGCGTTGAAATGTCGCCAGCGGCTCGCGGGCGGATGAAGGAGTCCCGGGACTATATCGAGCGCCGGATTGCCGCCGGAGAAGTCATGTACGGGGTCAATACGGGTTTCGGTGCGTTCTCGAGCGTTCGCATTTCCGATTCACAAATTGAAGAGCTTCAGCGCAACCTGATCCGCTCGCACTCTTCGGGCATCGGAGAGCCCTTCAGTAAGCGTCAGACTCGGGCGATGATGGGGCTTCGTGCGAACACCTTGGCTCGCGGTCATAGCGGCGTTCGTCCCGAGGTCGTCGACAAGATCCTCGAATTTCTGAACAAGGACATCATCCCGGTGATCCCTTCTCAGGGGAGCGTCGGGGCCAGCGGAGATCTGGCGCCTTTGTCTCATCTGGCTTTGGGACTGATGGGCGAGGGTGAGGTTTGGGACGAGAACGGCAAAGAGGTCGCCGCCAAAACCTATTTGAAATCCAAAGGTGTCGAGCCCCTCGTTTTGAAGGCGAAAGAGGGTCTTTCGCTGATCAACGGCTGTCAGGTGATGACGGCGGTCGGAATTCTTGCGGCCCTCGATGCGAAACGACTTTTGAAAATTGCCGATATCGCGGGCGCGATGTCTCTTGAAGGACTGCGTGGTTCGCGCCGGGCCTATCATCCACTGATCGCTCCGACCCGTCCTCATCCCGGAGAAGCAAAAACAGCCAAGAACATGATGAAGGTTCTCGGCGACACTTCGGAAATTGCGGACAGTCACGCGAACTGCGGTCGGGTGCAGGATTCCTATTCTCTGCGCTGTATTCCGGCTGTTCATGGCGCCGCAAAGGATGCCCTTGGCTACATTTGGAAAGTGCTCGAGACCGAAGCCAACTCATCGACCGATAATCCCTTGGTCTTTGCCCAGGACAACGAGGTTTTGTCCTGTGGGAACTTCCACGGTGAACCGGTGGCGATGGCCATGGATTTCGCCGGAATGGCGTTCTCGGTGATCGCGAGCATTTCGGAGTGCCGGATTGCAAAGTTGATCAACCCTGCCTTCAGTGAACTGCCCGCGTTTTTGGCGCCGGATGGTGGCTTGAACTCGGGTCACATGATCGTCCAGGTGGCGGCGGCCTCCTTGGTGAGTGAAAACAAAGTTCTGGCGCATCCCGCTTGTGTCGATTCGATTCCGACATCGACGGACAAAGAGGATCATGTGTCCATGGGAACGATCGCCGCTCGCAAATTCGAAAAGATCCTGAGAAACGCCGAACAGGTTTTGACCATGGAACTTTTGTCCGCAGCTCAGGCTCTGGATCTGCTCGCTCCACTGAAACCGTCGAAAGGCGTCGAGGTTGCCTTCAAAGCGATTCGCGACAGCGTGCCTTTTGCGAAAGAGGACCGGGTTTTCGCTCATGATCTGCGCGACCTGTACCGCGAGGTGGTCGCTTCGAATCGTCTCGTCGACGTGGTTGAAAAGTCCGTCGGCGAATTGGAATGGTAGGAGGAAAGATGTCGAGAGTCGTCAAAGCCCCAACGGGCACCAAGCTGAATTGCAAGGGCTGGCAACAAGAGGCCGCTTTCCGCATGATTCAAAACAATCTGGATCCGTCGGTTGCCGAACGTCCCGAGGATCTCGTCGTTTACGGTGGGATCGGCAAAGCGGCTCGTGACTGGGCGTCCTTTGATAAAATTCTGTCGACTTTGAAAACGCTGGAGAATGACGAGACTTTGCTCGTGCAATCGGGAAAACCCATCGGCGTGATCAAAACCCACGAAGATGCGCCTCGTGTTTTGCTGGCGAATTCGAACCTCGTTCCGAAGTGGGCGACTTGGGAGCATTTTCATGAGCTCGATAAAAAGGGCTTGATGATGTATGGCCAGATGACGGCCGGTTCCTGGATCTACATCGGAACCCAAGGCATCATCCAAGGCACTTACGAAACCTTCGTCGAAGCTGGACGCAAACATTTCGGCGGCGATCTCAAAGGCAAGGTGATCTTCACCGGCGGTCTTGGAGGAATGGGCGGAGCTCAGCCTTTGGCTGGAGTTTTCGCGGGTGCCATCGTCTTGGCCGTGGAAATCGATCCGACCCGAATCCAAAAACGATTGGAAACCGGTTACGTCGATGAGCTGGCGACCGATCTTGATGATGCCATGGCCCGGGTCCGGAAATATCAAGCCTCCGGAGAAGCAAAATCCATCGCCCTTCTTGGGAATGCGGCGACGGTCATTCATCAACTCATCGAGAAAAAATTCGTTCCGGATCTTTTGACCGATCAGACTTCTGCTCATGATCCTTTGGTCGGATACATCCCCGAAGGTTACACTGTCGAAACGGCGGCCGAGTTCCGTGGTCGTGATCAGAAGGCTTATCTGGCGGCGGCTTATGCCTCGATGGCAAAACATGTTCGCGGCATGCTCGAATTGCAAAAGATGGGTGCCATCACTTTCGATTACGGAAACAACATCCGGGCTCGAGCTCAGGAAGCGGGCGTGACGAACGCTTTCGATTTCCCCGGTTTCGTTCCGGCTTATATCCGTCCTTTGTTCTGTCGTGGCAGCGGTCCTTTCCGTTGGGTGGCTCTGTCGGGCGATCCTGCGGACATCAAGGTGACGGACGACGCCCTTCGCGAGTTGTTCCCTCACAAAAAACATCTGTTGCGTTGGCTCGATATGGCTGAAAAACGCATTCACTTCCAAGGCCTTCCAGCCCGCATTTGCTGGCTTGAATACGGCGAGCGGGCACAAGCCGGTTTGCTGTTCAATCGTTTGGTCAAAGAGGGCAAAGTCAAAGCGCCGATCATCATTGGTCGCGACCATCTGGACTGCGGATCGGTGGCTTCACCGAATCGCGAGACCGAAGCGATGAAAGACGGTTCAGATGCGGTTTCCGACTGGCCTCTGCTGAATGCCATGACCAACGTCGCCTGCGGGGCGACCTGGGTGAGCTTGCACCACGGTGGTGGTGTGGGCATGGGTTACAGTCAGCATTCGGGTCAGGTCATTCTGGCCGATGGGACCGAAGCGGCTGCGAAACGGCTTGAGCGCGTCCTGACGGCGGATCCAGCGATGGGCGTTTTCCGCCACGTCGATGCGGGTTACGAAGATGCCGTCGAGATCGCAAAAGAGCGGGGCGTTCGCAGTCTTTGGGTTTAAGTAAGAAGACTCGCTCTAAGGGAAATCCTGAAAGAGCGAGGGTTCGATGAGTTTGTATCTTTCCGAAATCTTGCGGAACAGATTGGTGTGAGGGCCGTGGCCGTCGAATCCAGAGGCTTTCATTCCGCCCATCGCGGGCAAAAAGCTTTTGAGGTCCGGCGTTTCGTCCGCCATCGAGGCGGTTCCGCGAACCCCTTCGATGGGAAGACCGTTTTTGTCTTTCAGATTCGATTGGCCGAAAGGCATTTTGAACTGAAAACGGGAACCGCCGCTTCCATTCATCGCCGAGCCGCCCCCTTCTGCCGCCGCTGTTACTTTGCCATCGGGCGAGTTTTTCCCTTTGCCCTCGTCGGCATTGTCCATCTCTGTGAGATCCTGTCTGGTTGGCAAAGAGGCCAGCATCATGGATTCGCTCGAGGCGGGGTCCATCGACGACTCTGGCTTCTTGCCGCTGGTATCGATGGCGGAATCTCCTTGTTCAGAGGCTCCGTTGTCGGATGAACCGCGATGAACACCACCTGCATATTGGCTGAAGTCTGCTCCGATGTGGCCGCTGGTATTGATGCCGTTGAGGTGGGGCCCATTGCCCACGGCCGTCGAAGGAGTTCGAAGGGTATTCCCGTTATTCCCACCACCCTCTTCATTTTGCGTCGGATTGCTGGAGGCGGCGACCTGCTGCTGGCAATCTTGTTGAGCGCTGGCTTTGGCTTGGTCGGCGGCGTCTTTTTGACTCTGCACGAGAGAGAGTTTGGAGCCCATTCCGTTGCACATATCCGACATCGCCGAAGCGGTGCTATGAAAAGACCCCGTCAGTTGGCTTGAGCAGCCAGATCCATATTCGCTGACGGCTCTTGAATACTCCAGGCAGCTTGATGAGCAGCGGGACTTCGCTCCCTGGCACTGCGAAATATACTGTCCCAGTGAATCCGAGAGCTGAGCATTGTAAGAAGCCGTTTGTTGGCAGGCCGCATGCTGTCCATTGATTTGAGAGGGCGCCTCGACGGCAGGAATCTGGCTTTCACTGCAGGAGGTGAAAGCCGCCTCTTTTGCTCCCATACAAGCGGATTCGAGCCTGCTCAGAATGTCTCGGTCACAACGGAGTTGCGGAGTTGTTCCAGAAGTCTCGGGTCTTGGGGTCGGCAAAGGGACCTCACCGGCCGTTTGCCGTTCCTCGGCGAGTCCTCTCATGATGCAGTTGTTGGTGACATAGTTGTTCAGCGAGATGTTCTTGTCGCTGACCCCGGATTCCGCGAAACATCTTTGAACCACGGGGTTGTTCGGATCCCATTCTTTGGATTTCGATTTTTCCATGATTTTTGTCGAGGTGGTGCAGGAGATCGAGCATTGATCGATCTCAAAGTTCAGGCTCTCGATTCCCGTCAACTCCCGGGCATCCACTTTGAGCCAGGCCTGCTTGTTGCGGGCATCTTCGACGCACTTCTGTTTGCATTTGAGGAGACGATTCGGATCTGACGTGTCGGCAAAGACGGAATGACACCCAAAAATGAGGAGAAAGAGAAGAAAGAGTCGCATCTCCTTCTATTATAAGGATTGCTCTGTCTTTTCCCACCTCTTCAGGGGGAATGTTTCAAATCGGGATCAAGGTCAACCGTCAGAAACAAAATTCGTTCAGTTTAGTTGTCAGCGCCACTGTTGTCTGAACGAGGGATTTCATCCGGTTTGGAGGGAATGGGCAAAGGGTCCTGAGGGACTGGAACATAAGGATTGTTTAAGATTTCCTCTTCGACGTTTTCCTTTAGCTCCTGAAGGATCGCCTCTTTCTTTACGGGAAAGAGAAAGTGAACAAAAAGGAAGTCCACCAAGAGGACGGTCATGATGGCGAGGACGAAAGAGAGGAGCCAGCGTTTTTTATCCATGTCTTCTTACTGCTTAACGACCTTTCGCGTTTCGAGCAATCAAAGCGCAGTTAATGTCAGGCGTTATCGCGCCAGTGAGGGCGAATTGCCCTTTCCTGCGGCTGTAAGTGCTTTATCTGACGTTAGAGGCCGCGCTTTGCGAATTCGGCGTTAATAAGGGCCGAGAAGGCGCCCTGAAAGCTGGTGGTGTCCAGATTCAAGAGTTTTGTTTTGATCGAGGCGAAATCGTCGTCTCCGCGGATCAGTTCGAAATGTCGTAAAAAGAATTTTTCGAATTGAGCGGAGTTCGGGGATTGTTTGCGGATTTCCCACCAGATCGAGGCATAGACAAGACCCATGGCTTGGATCATTCCACCGGAGCCTCGGTTGCTGCAGCGGTTATAGGCCATCGAGGCCGTTAGGCTGGCGAGCTGGGTTGGATTTCTGGTGAGACCGCACAGGGTTTGCCCCGCGGGGTCGTTTTTCCAGCCGTCGCCGACAACAGGGCTTTGCGCCTCAAAAAA
>JAHBUU010000152.1 GCA_019637895.1 Pseudobdellovibrionaceae bacterium
AGAGCCGGGGAGAAAGCGTTCGACATAAAACATCACCGCCGGAATGATCCCCGCAGCCCCATTTGTGGGCGCCGTCACGACACGACCGAAGGCGGCGTTCTCTTCATTGACAGAGATCGCCGCTGCATTCACCCAGTCCAAAACAGAGAGCGGGTCCTGTTCACCATTCGCTTTCAGGGCTTTGACCAGGTCGGGAGCTCGCCGCTTGACCTTCATTCCTCCAGGAAGGGTTCCCGGATGAACAAAGCCTCGCTCGATGCAAGATTTCATCACGCCCCAGATGCGCTGGACTCCGTCTTTGATTTCTTGTTCGGAGCGCAGGGTTTTCTCGTTTTCGAGGACCATCTGCCAGATCTTCAGATTTGATTTTTTCCCCAGCTGCAGCAAGTCCTCCCCGCTGCGGAAGGGGAAGGGGAGTGGTCTGCTTTCCCCCGCAGGGACATGGTCTTCAGCCCGGTCGTCGACGATGAACCCACCGCCAATCGAGTAGAAGTTTTTGTCGCGAATCAGATCGCCCTTGTCCGTGAACGCCTCGAACTTCATCCCATTCGGATGGCGAGGGAGGTTCTGATTGCGATGCCAGACGAGATCTTTGGGAACATCGAAAGCGATCTCTCGTCGATCAAGAAGTTTGATCCGTTGATGCGTCTTGATCGACGAGACCAAAGACTCGAGTTCGGCAGGGTCGATGGACTCCGGCGAGCGCCCGGACAATCCCGCCAGGAGAGCACGATCCGTTCCATGACCGATTCCCGTCAGAGCCAACGAGCCGTAGAGCGAAACGCGAACATGAGTGATGGATTCGAAGAGTCCCTCTTGAGCAAGCTCCTCGAGAAACACCAAAGCCGCTTTCATTGGGCCCACCGTATGGGAGCTAGACGGCCCGATACCGATTTTGAAAAGATCAAAGACACTGATAAAGGGAACTGTCGAACTCTTTGTCACGCTCCCTAGACTAATAGCTCGAATTTCTCCGAACAAGCTTCTTTTTTTGCTGCGGCCCTTCGTCGGCCTACTCTAGAATAAAGGGACGGCACATTTCTTCTGTGGTGGAGGGGTAATGAGTGAAACGCGATCCTTTTTAAGGGCGATTCAACGCGGTTTTTTCGCCATTTTTTTGGGAACATTGTTTTTCACAGGACAAGAGGCGCGGGCGGCTCGTGGCGCTTTTGCGCTCTACCAGTTCGATCACTCGCACGATAGCAAATGTGTCCCAACGGTTTCAAACCCGGATTCGGTTCTCGCTCAGAACGGCATCAGTACGGTCGGTGCTGCATCCAGCGGCGAACGACAGGCTCTTGCCAATGGAATCGCCAAGGTTCAGCATCTCCTGGGCGGACGAACATTGCCGTCATCATGGAGAACGAAAGTAAATTACGTCACGTCACCGAATGCGGAGGGGAAGTTCACTTGGAACCAAGGCCTTTCCATGGCAAACGCGATCACTGTTCGACGACCACAAGGCAGCGCCGGCGGCATGAACGAAACACGTTTGATGCATGAGCTTGGCCACAAGGTCGGGGGAGCGGGAAATTACGGCAAATACAGTGCGTCCGTCGGAAAATGCAACATCAGTCCCTATTGCAGCTCCCGGGTGAGAGGGAGAAACGAAGAGTTCGCCGAAGCATTTGCTGCTTTCGTCACACGTCCATCCCATCTGAAAACCGTTTGTCCCGATGCCTACGCTTTCTTTGAAAAACAGGTTTTCCCAGGCAGCAATGCCGCCGCGAATTGTGGCGAAAGCATGGATGGTGAAGGCCTGATGCTGGCCGGTGCCGAACGACGGGCCGGCGAAGGCGGATTTGTCAGAAATCGATGCTCAAAAAATCTTTTCTGTTGGCTCTTTAAAATTGGCTGCCCGCCCTGTGCGGATACGAGTGGGTCTGGAACGGCCGGGTCTGGAACTGGTGGCTCTGGAAAGAACGAGAGAGGTCAGCGATGAAAAATGAAAAAATGATGAAGCGCGCTTTTGCCTTGATGGCTGTTTTGTCGGCCCTCTTGGGGATCTCCATGCAGGCTCAAGCCCAATCCGTCAAAGACTGCCTAACGACGGAAGTCGGCGGTGTTTCCGATCGGCTTGAGTCCTTGATTATCCAGACTCCAAAGGTATCGGCAAAGATGGCGGGGCCTGTTCAAATCCAGACCCGAGCGGTCAAAGCCGCCGGTGGAGAAATCACCACGGCCTTTGATTGTACCTATCAAGGCAAAGAGACGGTCTGCGTGCAGCCGGATGGTGCCGGTGATTTCTTGTTAGTGGAAAAAGACGGGACCGTTTTCTTTGAAGCCGAGTATTTGAACTTCGCTTTGGGTGCGATCTCCGGATTGCCTCCACGCAAAGACAGTGATCCGATCAACGAAGACTACGCGATCATTTTTGAGGACAGTGAGAACGAAGAAACCCATCCGGATCGAATCTCGCTGAAGACCAAGGCGATCGAGTGTCCGTCTTCGTATAAGACAAAGAAGTAATTATCAAAGGGACCTCCGGGTCCTTTTTTTAGGTGCTGGGGTTCCTGATAAGTTATATTATGTTCCACAGGTAGGCTTCCCTGAATCCGGCCTGTCGATCTTTTGAAGGTTCGTCGAACAAACCGCTTTCCCATCTCAATCAGGCTTTGCCATCTGCAATAGATTGCTCTTAAAGCCTCCTGATTCTTGCATTTCGTTCCATCGATGGAACTTCATCCGCTGCGATTCATTTTGAGTCATCTTTTATTGCTGGCCAGCCTGCTGACGCCGACATTCTCGGCCATGGCGGCGCCACAAGATCCCGCCCAGGTCACCCAGCGCCTGCAAGTGCTTCTGGAGGTCGACCGGCTACAGTTTTATTCCTATTCCCTGGCTGACCAGATCGAGAAAAAAGGCCGCCCAGATATCGCCGAGGGCCTGCGCCAGCTCACTCCCGAAGACTATCTGAAGCATCTGCCAAAGGGTTCTGATTTGACCAAAATCGAAGCCTGGGACGAGCTTCTGAGAATCGTTTTGACCAAGACCATCCCGAGTCTGCAGACGGTTTCCGCCAGCGATCTGGGCTGGAGCTACAACTTCTATAAGAAGAAGATCTTTGATGGTTTCAAACTCAAAACCATGAAGGACCTCGTTGCTCCGAATCCATGGAATACCCTGACCGAAGTCTCGCCGACAGGACGGGATCTGGTCATTCCAGCCCGAGCCGATCGCTCGAAAGTTTTGTTGGAGACGGAACGCTATATCTCGGAAAAAACCACCCGTGCCATGTTCTGGGAAGCCATCGAATCGAATCGTCGGATCGAATTTCATGTGGGAACCGAACAGGATTTCCGCGAAACCGTTCGTCAACGCCGTCTGAATCTGATCGTCGAGATCTCACCTCAGGCGCACAATTACAATCGTCTGAGCCTGGTGCAAGACCCCGCCACCGGAGAGCTTTTCTACACGATTTCCTCGATTTCGGGGCAAGACCGCGTTCGTCACTTCATGGCTCAGTTGCAGTTGATCCGCTGGCAAAACAAAGGTTTCGAGGGACAAAAGGTTCGCTTGATGTCCTCTTGGGTGCCTTTTCATGATCGTTTAACAGAGCGCCTGACAGACCATCTGAAAACTCTGCCCAAGGCCGACTTCGTCGTCATCGGTCAAAAGGGTTCCTTGGAGTCCGCTCTTCTGACTTCCTTGATGGTGCGCGAACTTCAGCGCCAAGCGGCAGATGGAATCGCTCTTGAGCCTTCGATTCAGCGACTCCTCACCCAAGCTGAGCGTTCACAAAGTGCCCTGACCCTGATCGGGGAGGGGGCAAAACTCAGAAAAGAGCTCGAAAGAATCGGGGCAGAGAAGCAGGTCTCGTCCTCCCCTGCCCTGTTGACGGTCGAGCACCCCAGCCATGAGTTCTCTGACTACCTCTTGAAGGATGCAAAGGGCAAAGTGCAGCGCTGGAGAGTCTTTTCCGCCGTCTGGGGAGACGAGATCATCCCGATCGCCCGTTCGTTGAAAAACTCCGGCCATCGAGAAGTCGTCTATATTGGAACAGCCGGAGCGCTCGAAGGCAAAGGTGTTGCCCTGGGTGATTTGATCTCGGCTAAAAACGTTCTTTCCCATGACAATCAGATCCTTGAATTTTCAGAAGGACGTTTTGCTCAGGACGTTTCTAAAAAAGGTTTGACTGTCGGCCAGGTTCGGACTCCTTTTGAAGAAACGGAACGCTGGCTGCAAGAGTCCCGTAAAAACTTTGATATCGTCGAGGTCGAGACCGGTTTGCTGCGCAAAGAGCTGGGAAGTCAGGCTCGCCTCGAAGCTTATTTCCTGATCTCCGACGTCGTTGGTTCCGAAGGCGAAAGCTTGGCTGCGGCCGTGCAAAACGCCGGTCGACGGAAGAACTCTCAGTTGAAACTTCTGGAGAGCCTCTTCTCGCAAAAAGGCCTCGTGGAAACCGTCATCGATTCCTCTGAATCCAATCGCGATTTCGACCGCATCTATACCAAGTTCGAGGCTCTGAAACCGAACCGGGATCCTTTCTCTTTGGCGCAAATGGCTTTGAAAGCGCAACGTTTGGGAATGACAACAGAGATGGACATCGCCGCGCTTTTGGAAGTCGAATCGAACTTCGACCGCCGTCACCTCTTGGGGAAATTGACCTCCTTAGATCAAGCCTTTCAAACCTTGCTGCGCCTGACAGGAGAGTCTCGTTTGCAAATCGTCGACTCTCCGGATCTGCAGGATGGAATCTTGAATCCTAAGGCAAAACCGACGGTCAAAATCCAAATCGGTTCTTTGAACGAAGAGCAGGTTCTGCAACGTCTGCAGAAAAACGGCTGGAATCTCGAGCCTTTCCTGAAGGAAATGAATCTGCAGATCCTGGGACCGACCGAAGACGGATTGGAACGTTCGGGGCTCACCGTCACGAACAAGGATGCGAAGACGATCCGTCATCATTTCGAAAGAGAAGTTTATCGTAAAAATGGTTTGCTCATTGAAGTCAATGCGAGTGGCGACTGGCGTTTGCGCCGGATCCCGCAAGCGGCCGGAGGTTGGCGATGCGAAGCCGTATTCCTGTAAAGTCCGTGTCGTCGAGCCTCGGGGCTCCGATGATCGCCATCGTTTTGCTGTTCTCCGCAGCCCCCGCTCATGCGGGCGGATTGCAGTGGCTGACAAACCTCTGGCACAAAATCACGGGGACGGCCCCGGCTCCGGTCAGTCAGGATGATCTGTCCAAGATCGTTCAAAAAGATCCTTCTCAGGCTTTGAAGGTCAATCAGGCGGACGTGATCAAACAAGAACTCAAGATCGCCGCCAAAGACGGGCTTCCGGTCGAAGGAAAACTTTTGGTTCCATTGATGAACTATATGAACCGCATCGGCCAGCGCCAGAGCCTGGATGCCCAGGTTTTTTCGAGCTATGAGTTTGTGGACTCTTTGCCGAACGGACAAAAGGCCCAGATCGAAGTGGACTTCTCGGATATCGCCCTGATCCTGAGATTGAAGATCGTCAAAGGCATCGCGGATCAGCCCATGGAATACATCCGTCAGATTCTGACGATGGGAGCCATCGCCCGGGATATCCTGCAGACCCAACATCACCCGACCCATCAGCTGACTGAAATTCAAAAAGAGTTGATCCGTCTGATCCATACGGACCGAAAATCCTCAGCCCAGATCTATGCCGAGCTGCTGATGAATGCGAACGAAGGAAGCCTGCCCAGCAAAGAACGCCTGCTTCAGTTGGAAGTGGCCTTGATGAAAAACTTCATCCTGTCCGCGGATGCGATGGAGCTTCTATCGAAATATCAAAACGAAAGTCGGTCGGCCTTCGAGCAGACCCTGCGCGGGCATTTCAACGAGGAAGTCACTCGTCTGGAAAGCACCGAGCTTCCCGAGTTGACCAAGAAGGCGACCGAAGACTTGCGCACTCGCCAAAAGGCCCTCGACCGTTGGAGACAAGAAACCGGAACTCTTGAGGCCTATGAAAACCAAGAGCTGAAACTGAACGATCTGATCGTCAGAAATGATCGAGCGGGCGTGAAAGCTATGCTCGACGCTTACCTGCCTTGGTCGGTGATGGAACCTTCGGAAACCCGGGCCTGGAAAATGTGGCTCGATGCCATTGTGTCTCCGGACCCAAGCAAACAGACCGTCGCCTTCCGGGGTGTCGATTTCAGAACCGACTTCGTTCAACAGTTCGTGGACCCTGTGACGGGGAAAACCAGTTACGGTTTCATGTCCACCCTGCTCACCCAAAATCAGGGGAGCTACACTCGTCGTCTGAGATCACTCTCGACCAAGCGCCTGCAAAACGGTGACGTCACCCTGAAAAGAACACCCAAAGAGAATCCGAGTGTTCGCATCACCGAGCAGATGCACTCCCATGCGCAGAATCCACAAGGGTCCATCTTTATTTCCTTCACCTATGACCCCTATGTGGCCAAGAACTTCATTGGTGCGCAGATGAAGAGAACCTTCAAAGGTGAAACGATGATGGTCAATGGCGGAGGCCTTTTGGCCGTCAAAATGGATGCGCGCCGGATGGTTCCAAACCTGAGCAGCATGTTCGCAAGCGAGATCGAATTGCTCGCCCCTCTGGTTATCTTTCCGGACGAGATCATCGAATACAACGAGATGAACAAAGAAGGCGCCAACGTGAAGGATTTCATCCGCCGAGTCGAGGATAAGACTGGCTTGAAGTTCATGGAGCCCTCGGCCATCGATAACTACATTGCTTCGAAAGAGGTCACGAAAGAGCTTCGCGGTCGATACATCATCGATGGTGTGAGTTTCAATAAGGCCTTTATCGG
>JAHBUU010000153.1 GCA_019637895.1 Pseudobdellovibrionaceae bacterium
CGTGATCAAATTCTTCGTGGCCGCCTTGACCGCTTACGGGATGGCGACCTTCGAAGGTCCGCTGTTGTCGATCAAAACCGTCAGTGCCCTCGGTCACTACACGGACTGGATCGTCGGTCACGTTCATGGCGGCGCTTTGGGATGGAACGGGATGCTGTCTTTCGGGATGGCCTACTACATGATTCCGCGCCTCTGGAAAACAGAGCTCTACTCGAAGAAACTCGCCGAGTGGCATTTCTGGCTCGCTCTCTTGGGTGTCCTTCTTTACTACATCTCGATGGTCTCTGCCGGGATCACTCAAGGGATGATGTGGATGGCCCTCAATCCCGAAGGCAAACTGGTCTACCCTGATTTCGTGGAAACCGTGTCCCGCATCGTGCCTCTGTACTGGGTCCGCGCGATCGGTGGTCTGTTCTTCCTGACTGGTTTCGTGCTGATGGTTTACAACTTCATCATGTCCGTTCGCGGAAAACAGCCCGAGAACAGCGAAGTCGTCGTTCCGAAAAGAGCCGTGGTCTTCGCCACTCAAAAAGAAGGCGAAGGACATCGTCGTCTCGAAGGACTGGGAACCATCTTCTCGGTTCTGACTTTGGTTGCCGTCGGGAGCGGTTCGGTGATTTCGATTTATCCGATCCTGAACCTGAACCAGTACGTCCATAACGACAAGGTCACCGAGCCATGGACACCGCTGGAGCTGGCTGGACGCGACATCTACGTTCGTGAAGGTTGCTACACCTGCCATAGTCAGCAGATCCGAAAACTGTCTTTCGACGTCATGAGATACGGCGCTCCCTCCACCATCGAAGAATCGATGTGGGATCGCCCTCACCAATGGGGTTCGAAACGAACGGGGCCGGATCTGTCCCGTATCGGAAAAAAATATCCCGATCTGTGGCACTACCGGCACATGCTTGATCCACGCGCCATCACCAGTCAGTCGATCATGCCCGCCTATCCATGGCTCGTGGCGAACAAAACTGACTTCATTGCGCTCCGGAAAAAGATCTCGGTCTTGAAGTTCCTGGGAACGCCGTACTCGGACGAAGTCGTGGCGAATCCGGACATCATCGCCCAGAAAGAAGCCAAAGTGATTGCCGATCGCTTGGCGGCCGAAGGAGCACCTCAAGGACTTGAAAGCCAAGAGATCGTGGCTCTGATCGCTTATCTCCAAGCCATGGGACAAAAACCCGTTCTGGCGACCGAAGCCCAACAAGGAGGGCAATAATGAAAGCCGAAGCTTTCGCTCATTACACCGACGTTCCGCTGACCTTGATCGGTTTGGTTCTGTTCGTCGCGGTTTTCGCGGGCGCCGTCATCTGGACGGGCCTCAAGGAAAACCGCGCCAAGTATGAGAAAATTGCTCGCCACGCGCTAGAAGACGGAGAACAAGTATGAGTGACGATCGCGAACTCAATCACGAATATGACGGGATCAAAGAGTACGACAATCCACTTCCGAACTGGTGGCTCGTTACTTTTTTCGCAACCATCATCTTCGCCTTCATCTATTGGATGCACTATGAGATCGCGGGCGGACCAACCCTCGATCAGGAATTGGCCGTGGCGATGAAAGAAATCGAAACACGCCAAGCTCATGCGCCGAAAGAACTCACCACCGACGAAGTCTACGCTGAGATCGCCGCCGATCAGGGGCGATTGCAAGCAGCGGCGGGTAACTTTCAAGCCAAGTGTGCGGCCTGCCACGGTCCCAAACTCGAGGGGATGATCGGACCGAATCTGACCGACAGCTTCTGGTTGCATGGGGACGGTTCCTACCACGAAATCGCCGTCGTCATCCGCGAAGGGATTCCGGAAAAGGGCATGCCGCCTTGGCAGGAACTGATGAAAGAATCCGAAATCGCCGAGCTGACGGCCTATATCCACTCCATGAAAGGCAGCAACCCTCCTAACGCGAAAGCGCCGGAGGGCGCCGAGGTAAAATAAAATGTCGTTCGAGGATCAAGAATCGGAAAGACTTTCGAGTATTGACCGCTACGGTCACAAGAAAAACATCATCCCTGCTCCCGTGCGCGGCCGTTTTCACCGGCAGCGCACTTGGGTTCAAGGGGTTTTGATCATTTTCTTCCTGATGCTCCCCTGGATTCAGATCCGCGGAGAACAGGCTTTTCTGATCGACTTGGTCCACGGACAATTCGCCATTTTCGGCCTTCGTTTTTTCGCTCACGACACCCCGATGGTTTTTTTCGTGCTTTCGACGGCAGCCTTTGGCCTTCTCTGGGCAACGGCCGTCTGGGGGCGTGTTTGGTGTGGTTGGGCCTGTCCGCAGACCGTCTTTGTCGATGGCGTTTTTCGCCGAATCGAAAAATGGACCGAAGGCGACTACATCCGTCGGCGACGAATCGCTCAGGGAGAGCCCCGCTCTCTGACCGATTGGTTGCGAACCGGTTTGAAATGGTTTTTGTTTTTCATCGTTTCCTCTGTGCTCGCTCATAGTGCGATCGCGCTGTTCTCGGGATCCAAGGCCTTGCTTTCGATGATGGGGCACTCGCCGTCCGACAATTGGTTCTATTTCGTTCTCGTGAGCAGCATTACGGGCGTTTTGCTTTTCGACTTCGGTTGGTTCCGTGAGCAGTTCTGCGTGATCATGTGTCCCTACGGACGCTTTCAAAGCGTGCTGATGGATTCGACCTCTCTGGCTGTCATTTACGATGAAAAAAGAGGAGAACCCCGCAAGGGCACTCCTGCCGCCAAAGAAAAAGGCGCTGGCGACTGTGTGGCCTGCAATCGCTGCGTGCAAGTTTGCCCGACGGGAATCGACATCCGGCAAGGCGTTCAGATGGAGTGCATTGCCTGCACTGGCTGTATCGATGCCTGCGACGAGATCATGGAGAAGGTCAACAAACCGAAAGGTCTGATTCGTTACGGAAACGTCGATGGAACCTCTTGGAAAATCAAGAAACCCAGAGCCTTGGTTTATCTGGGCCTGTTGCTGGCGACCGTCACCGGTCTCTCTTGGTCAGTGGCCAGCCGTCAGGAAATCCACTGGAACCTGCTGCGTGGTCAGGGCCCCGTTTTCCGTGAAATCAAAAATCCGGATGGCTCCTTGTCCTATTCGAACCATCTGCGCGTGCATCTGCAGAACCAAACCCGACAGGCCATCCATCGACGGATTCAGGCGTTCGCGGCCGGACAACCGCTGGACATCACCAGTGCGGAAAATCCTTTTGTCGCGAGCGCCGACGAGATGAAGACCGTTCACCTGTTCGTGATCTTCCCGTCTTCGCTCCTCGGGGCCGACGGCAAAGTTCCAATCGAGGTTCGCCTGGTCGACGAAACCAATCCGCAAAATTTCAGAAGTCAGAATTATCAGCTCGTGGGACCGAGTCATGGGCCATGAGGCTCCGGTTCTTTTCTTGATGATTCTGGGTTCGGCGTTTCTCGGGAGCTGGCACTGCGCGGGAATGTGCGGCCCTCTGGTCGGCGCCCTCTCTGCCGGTCAACGAATCTGGCTTTATCATCTGGGACGCGGGTTTTCCTACACACTCGCAGGGGCGCTGGCGGGCTGGGTGGGCCAGCAAGGGCTGAAGCTCCCCCCGCTTCCTCTAAAAATCGCCGCAGGTGTTCTGATTCTCGCGGCTCTGCTGTTCAGTTTCGGCGTCTCCAGCCAAGGAGCTTGGTCCCGAAGTTGGGCTCAGAAATCTTTCCGCCTGATGAAATGGCGCAAAGAATGGCTTTTCCTGACGGGCTTCCTGTCGGTGTTTCTGCCTTGTGGATGGCTGTGGAGTTTTCTTTTCGCAGCAGCGGCCTCAGGAAGCGCCGCTTCGGGATCTTTGGTTCTTTTCGCGCTCTGGCTGGGGTCTCTTCCCGCTCTTGCACTGATCGGCGGCTATGTGCGAACAGCTCTGCCGGCCGCTCCTCCCAAAATCCGTCGCTGGGCCAGCCTGCTCGTGGTCGCCGCCGGTTGCTATTCTCTTTTCAGCCATTTCTTTTTGGCTTCGTAAGCGTTCGAGATTTTTTTCTGCTTCGCCTTCCGGTCACTCGCGGCCGCCTTGTCGGTTTTTGCGTCTCGCGCCTCGGCTTCCCTTTGCAGTTTTTGATAACTGACCCAACGATCAGGATCCAAGCTGCCATCACTCAAGGCTGCACGCACAGCACAGCCCGGCTCTTTCTCGTGAGTGCAATTCGAAAATTTGCATTTCAAAATCAGCTCGGCCAGATCCGCAAAAAGCGTTTCGACGCCCTCTTCGGCATCGGCAAGCTGGATCTCGCGAAGTCCGGGATTGTCGATCAGCAAGCCACCGCCCGACAATCGAAACAGAGCCCGCGAAACGGTCGTATGTCGTCCCTTGCCGTCTTCTTCCCTGATGGTCGAGGTCTCGCGCACTCGCTCGCCGGAGAGCTGATTGAGAATCGTGGACTTCCCCACACCACTCGATCCGATCAAAACACCGGTCATACCCTCGGGGAGCAAAGCGCGCAACTCATCGAAGCCCGCCGTCTCGGTCGTCGCAAGAAGGATCGTCTTGACCTCAGGAAAACGACGGCGGACTTCATCGGCGATTTCCTGTGGCACTTCCACCAAATCAGCTTTGGTCAGCAGGATCACAGGCTGGGCTCCGGCCGCATAGATCACAGCCAAGTAGCGTTCTAAACGCCTCAGGCTGAAGTCTTCATTCAACGAGCTGACAACGAAAACAAGGTCGACATTCGCCGCCATCGCCTGAAAGTCACCCCTTGGGGACTTCCGAAGCAAAACCGTGCTTCGTTCGAAGCGTTTGTCGATGGACATGGGGTTCTCGGACAGATCGCGCACCATCACCCAGTCGCCGACAGTCGGCTGCTCATCTCTTGAGCCACCCTTGCGCAAAGTTCCCTTGACGACCGCCGCGGCTTCTCCTCGGGCAGTCATCACCGTCGGACCCGAAACGTCGAGCGAGACGACCCGGGCCACTCGTCCCATTTCGCCTGGGTTTCTCAGTTGGTTGGCGAAAAAGTCATTCCAGCCAAAAGTTCCTGGAAAAGTCAGCTTGAGTTGCGCCATCATCATTTGCAGGGGCCCGACGAAGGGCCTGTCTGCAGCGAGAAGCCGTTCGTTTTCCAAAAGCCAGGGAGAGATCCACTCCAGGGCATCGTGCTCCCTTAAAACCAGCTCGCCACCCGTTTGCCTGCAAAGAAAGAGATGCAGATGCACGTCCAAATTCGGATAGGCGTGATGAACGATGCCTAAATCCGCCAAAATTTCGATTTGGATCTCGAGCTCTTCTTGGATCTCGCGGTGAAGGGCCTGCTCAGGGGTCTCGCCCGGATCGATCTTGCCGCCTGGGAATTCCCAAAAACCAGCGCCAGTGTCATGAGGGGGTCTTCGCACGATGAGAACTTTTTCATCCGCAACGAGAACCGCGCCAACAACATCGATGGACCGACGAGCACTGTCCGACAAAGGACCTCCTCTCAACACTTTGCCCCGAAAAGGTCCTGAATGCTAGGTTCTCCTCGGTAAATGCCGTAGAATCTGAGGCTATGTTCCGTGGCGAAACTCTCTCTCACTTCTCTTTGCGAAACGCCGTCATCTGGTTCCTTCTCGCATTCCAATCCGGAATGATCAATGCCGGGGGATTCCTGGCTTGTGGACGCTTCGTCAGTCATATCACCGGCTTTGCCACCTTGATCGGAACCGATCTCGCACAAAGCAGCGTTTTTCACGCACTCGGGATGCTCGCGGTTCCTGGATTTTTCATTCTCGGCGCGATGATCTCGGGCTTCCTCGTGGATCGCCGGAAAATTCAAGGACGTTCTCCTCGCTACTCGAGCGTTTTGTTTTTGATCGTCTTGATCCACATCGGCGTCCTCGCCGCCGGGCTCGACGAACGCTTCGGGGAATTCGGCGAACCGGTCACTTATCTCAGGAATTATGTTCTGCTGGCCCTGCTCTGTTTCGTGAGCGGACTGCAAAATGCCATGGTGACATCGGCATCCGGAGCCGTCGTCCGCACGACTCACTTGACCGGAATCACCACGGACTTGGGCATCGGTTTGGTTCGAGTCCTTTTCCATAACCACAAGCTCAGTCGAATCGATGAAATCCGTGCTGTCTGGATGAGGATCGGCGTCATCGCCAGCTTCATGCTCGGCTCGGCGATCGCAGCCTTTATTTTCATCGCCCACCAATATTGGGGATTCGCTCTGCCGACGATGATCTCTTTGGTCATCTGGTATATGACTTTGAAACACTTCACCCTCCCCTCGTTTCGCGAATGGCTCCGCATCCGCGAGAAACTCCGCATTTCCGAAAGGCTCCATAGGCGCAAATCATGATTGATCTTGGGAATTCTTATTTCGCTCTTTTGATCGGGGGCGTGGCCCTTTTCCTCTACGGAATGATGATTGCGTCCAATGCTCTCGAGAAATTGATGTCCGGTCGGATCACCGGCCTCATGACCAAGCTGTCCACCAACCAATTCCTGGCCATTGTGACCGGCGTTTCCTTGACCACCCTTTTGCAAAGTTCGGGCGCCGTGACGTCCATGTTGGTCGGCCTCGGCTCAGCCCGGGTTGTGACTCTTCGTCAGGTCATGGGCGTGATCATCGGTGCTGCCATCGGCTCCACCATCACGGTGCAGTTGATCTCTTTGGACATCTCGTCGTTCGCCCTTCCTGTTTTTGCCGTGGCTTTCTTCGTTTATTTCCAGGCGAAAAAACCCGGCATCAAAAATATCAGCTTGGTGCTGATGGGTTTCGCTTTGCTCTTCATCGGGATGAAGACCATCTCGCTCTCGGCGCACCATTTCGC
>JAHBUU010000154.1 GCA_019637895.1 Pseudobdellovibrionaceae bacterium
GACCACTTGGTCACCGTCTTTTTTACCGATCAAAGCCCGAGCCAACGGAGAAAGAATAGAAATCATCCCCTTCTTCACGTCGGCCTCGTCGACACCGACGATCTGGTAGATGGACTCTTCGTCCGTTTCGCCGTCGACGATTTTCACCGTCGCACCAAAAACAATGCGATCCGCTTTGATTTGCGCAGGATCGATCACTTCGGCCGATGCCAGTTTGGTTTGGATTTCGGCAATACGGCCTTCAATCATCCCCTGACGCTCTTTCGCAGATTCATACTCCGCGTTTTCGCTGATATCGCCTTGGGCGCGAGCTTCTTCGATGTCGCGGATCACGGTCGGACGCTCCTCGTTCATGAGCTTTTTGAGCTCTGTATCGAGCAGACTTTTCCCACGGACTGTCATCGGCAGCTTATCAGGGGTTGCCATAAATACCTCACTTTGAAGGCGGCCACTCTAGGGCCAGTGGCTATTTTAAGCAACCTCTGAATCAAAGGGGAAGTCCTTTCAACTCCCCGGAACTCCAGCGAATGACTCGACGCATATAAAATTCGTCCGGGCTTCGGTCGCGTTCCTTTTCCGGGACCTACCCCCTCGACTCTGAACTGCTTATTCTGACAGGACGGGAGACCATCTTGGAACGAATTGTAGAAGCCATTCGGAACGCGCAGACCATTCTTCTTACGACACACCGACAATGCGATGGCGACGGTCTTGGAGCCGAGTTGGCCCTGTACTACGCCCTCAAAAAAATCGGCAAAAACGTTCGAGTCATCAATGTCGATGAAACCCCACGCAAATACCGTTTCCTGAACCCGGATTTCCACATCACCTATTTTTCCGAAGTTCCGGATTTGAAAATCGAAGCCGACCTGTGCCTGGTCTTTGACACCAACGACCAACGTTTGCTGGAGCCACTCTTCTCGTCCGTTCTGAAGCCGCACTGCAAACAGATCGCCTTCATTGATCATCACCCGGTTCTGTCCAACGGACCGCAACCGACCAAAGAGTCCCTGATCGACATTTCGAGCGCCAGCACCGGAGAGATGGCTTACAGGATCATCAAGGCGCTGGGGATTCCCTTGGACACCGATATCGCCAAGGCTCTGTACACCAGCATCACCTTCGATACCCAGCTCTATCGCTACATCCGAAACTCTCCGACCTCTCATCGGATCGCGGCGGAACTTTTGGAGCACCCGATCGATGCCACCAATATCCACCGTTATCTGTTCGGCAATCAAACGGTGCAGAAATTCGCGTTCCTCGCCAAAGCCCTGGGGCAGATCGAGTACTTTTGTGATGGGCAGCTCGCGGTCCTCCGCGTGAAAGACGCTGACTTGTTCCACTACAATCTGGAAATCGATGAGTCTCGTGACGTCATCGACATGGTGATGAATATCGAATCCCTCGAAGCGGCCGCCCTCTTCCGTGAAGACTCTCCTGGCGAATTCAAAGTGAGTCTGCGCTCCAAGGGGCAAATCGAAGTCCATGGCGTGGCCGAACTTTTGGGTGGCGGTGGTCACGTCCACGCGGCCGGAGCCTCGGTGAAAGGCGCGAACTACGCAGACCTCAAGGGGCAAGTGGTCGCTGAAATCTCTCGACGGCTTTCTGTTTCGGGGACATGAACCGTCACAAAAAAAGACCCGAGATCATCTGTCGCTGCAACGAAATCTCGAGAGAGACGATTCAAGACGCCATCCGAAACGGCGCAAAAACTTTGAATGAAATCTTCGATGCCACCACGGCGGGCGTGGGTGCCTGTGGCGGCTCCTGTCGGCGGAAACTGAAACCTCTGTTGGATCATTATCTGGCGACGGGCACGTTTCCGGAAAAGATCATCGAACTCCCCCGACAGCCGGGAGATCCTCAATATCCTGACGACGAATAACAAATCGGCATCGCATTCATCAACCGCAGCAAACGCTCGAAACGTTTTTCACCGACTTTGCGATACTGCTGATCCTTGAGTGCAGGGTGAGTCTTCTCGCGACCTTCCTGTTGCCAAGCGGCTCGTCTGGCGTTCACCACCTGAAACAGCTCTAAGCGCCCCTTGTCGGCCTGCAGACGCATGTCGCGCAAAGGTCCCCAGTAACGAGCCAATCCCGTCCACAAAGGCGTGCGCTCTTCCTCTTCGAACCAGGTCAAAACACCATCCCGGTTCATGAAATTCGACATGATCCGGATCGAACAAGCGATGTTCTTTTTCCAGTCGCTCAAATCACTTTGCTTGCGGATCATGTCGCACTGATAAGGCGCCAACTGAGCCGAACCCAGTGACAGCATCATCAGTCCCGTGCTGATCCAGGTTTCCTCTTTGGTCGATGCCGAAGAGTCGTAGGTGCTTTCAAGCTCAGCCAAAACTGAAATGAAGCGAGTCCAAAAAACCAGACGCTTTTCCCGATTCAGGCGAGGATAGGCGGGGCAATAAAAACCGATGTCGCCGGGTTCGCTGCGAATCAGGGCGTCCCCGTCCCGCTCAAGGCTCTCGTGGGTGAAGCGGGTCCACTCTTCGGCTTGGTCGATTTTTCTCCAGGGATAGTCATGCCAAAATGGCAGGAGGCTGGCAGGGGCTTTCCCCTCGAGGGCGCTCTCGAGCAAAGGCCCCATGGCTCCTTGGGCCGGCAAGGCCCCCAGGATCAGTCCCAGGCAAGAGATCAAGATGGCGATGAGCCCCTTCATAACGCTCCTTCCAAGCTAAGAAAGGAGCATTACAATCCCTGGGCCTTTCTCAAAGCTTCCACATTGCTTCCAACTGAAACTCTTGGAAAAAAGGAACCCCCCGGTGCCGATTCTGGGCAAAGGAAAACCCTGTCCACCGAGGGGAAACGATCTAGCGCTGGTTCCTTCGCGGGCTCCCGACGGCCTCACCGCCGCCATCCGCAGCCGGAGCCACCGCACCTGTCGACGAGGTGAAATCCCGTGAATGGCACTGATCCGGAGTCGCGAGCTTCCGACACATCGAAGGTTCGAAAGTGCCATAACCCGAAAGCATGGATTGCCGATCGGCCCCATATCCCATGCGCAAACGTTCGGTCTCTTGCTTTTGCACAACCTTTTGTAGAGCACCCCACCCACCGCTATCGAATGCCTGGTAAGCATCCTCCATCGGATCACGCTGCCCTTTGTTTTTTGAACTCGCCCGCCCCAAAGCCGCCGCCTGACACTCATCGGAAATTTTGAGTGAACGCACGTTCAATGCCAGAACGACCTTGTCCAGACTGGCCGCAAAGTTCGCCTGAGTTTCTGTGCAATAAGTCACCAAACCCGTGCAAGAGCCCCTCTGCATAGCATCGACCATCGACAAGACGGCGGACGCATTTCCGGAGGCTCCTTTTTTATTCGCGAGCGCTTCCATCGCCCGCAAAGAGTCCTTCGCGAACTTGTTCAAGCACGAGTAAACGTCCTCGTCCGAACTGCTGTTGAGATGCCCGCATTTTTCACTGAACTGTTTTTGGAAAAAGCAGCCGCCCGTCTGCCCGCTCGGACAGACCCTGGGATCCTTCACCATCTTGCGGAGCATTTCCTTGTATTTCCGCTCTCCGCCCTCGGCCTCGAAGGCTGGCTCCCAGGAAAGCTCCACAGGCTGCCTGTTTTTGACCGTCACTTTGCCTGTCAGAGTCAGCAGATCAAGGGCATTTTGCCTTCCGGAACCAGAGAGTCCAAACAGATGTGACAGCTCTTCTTTTGAACCTTTGATCGACTTCTCGGCCTGATCGAAAACGGCAAACGTATTCGCATTGTGGCCATCCAAAGTGGCCGCTTGTTTCGAAGGCATCGTGTACGGTGCGAGCTGTTCAGCCATGCGTGGTTTGCCATCCGGAGGAACTAAGTACCGATGGAGCTGCTTGAAGGCCTCCGGGGGATCTCGCTTCGAATTGAACTGCACCGCATGAATAGCTTCGTGACGGAATTGATCCAAGAAAACCGATTTTTTACTGGGAACGACACAGAAGACGACGATCTTTTGCCCTTTGTAGGTCGTATACGCCGCTTGCATAGGATTGGTTTTGCAAAACTCCCGCTGAAGCCCGCCATCAAAGTGAACGGTCACATCGGTGTCTTTCAACTTCATCGGCGGGCCTTCATCGATCATCCCGGGGAAGTTTGCCATCGCAATGTCTTTCAATTCTTCGCGCTTGATCCGAGTGAGACCAGCCAAGACATTTTCCTTGGTCGTCGGATCACCTTCGGCTTGATTCACTTCATCACGGCATCTGGCATTCAGAGCTTCAATCGAAGAATCCTGTAGGAGATCCTCGTGACCTTCGTGATCATCATCGTGATCATGGTCAGGCGCTGCCATCACCGAGAAAACAAGGATCGCCAGCCATTTCATCATGATGAAACCCTCCCGAGAATTCCGACGGAAATTCCGATCTTCTCAAATGATGCGTTTGGAAGGTCATTCCCACAAGTCCCGTTCTGGCAAAGGGTTTCAGGACTATTCGACAGGGGCCTCTGAGCGTCTTTAAAAAAAGAAAACGCCGGGCTCATTCCCGGCGTTTCGTCAGCCAATCTCGATAGGACGGTCCTCAGGGCGGGCCTCGTCCACAGCAGGCTTTATATTCCAACAACGTTTTGCTTTGGCTTGTTTTCAGCACACGTCCTCCATAAAGTATTTTGTCCGTCGACGAGTTTCGAACCTCTTGCCGCTAGCCCGCCCTCTCGAGCGTGGTTTCCAGCGCCGGACATACAACTCTTCGGTGACCTCGACCTTTCCTGAAGAGCCGAGTTGAGACGGAAAAACCCCTTCTCGAAGCGAGACTCTCTAACGGAGCGATTTCATCGCCGTTTCTCATTTTCAAGCGGCCCAAAAATTTTCCGGAAATAATTCGGTTGCAAAGCAAGAGCGCGATTGTTTATCCGCCATCAACGCGAAACGTTGAGAGTCCTCATGGCTGTTTTACGAGACCGTTCTTGACCTGCTTGCCCTTGAATCAGACCGTCCGTAGCAATTCTAGAACCTGGGAGCGATTCGAGCAGGCAAGAATCCTGTCCACAAGAGCCTGACAATCGCTCCCTTTTAGTTCCGCCAAGCGAGCCCGCTGGCGGGCCACCATCCGAGCGCTCATGCTCAGTTTGTTGACGCCAAGACCGACCACAAAGGGAAGCAGCGTTTGATCGGCGGCCATCTCGCCACAGATCGACAGTTCGCGCCTGGCGGCCTTCACTTCACGAGCCAAATAAGCCATGGCCCGCAAAATTCCCGGAGAATAAGTGTCATTCAACTGCTGCACGTTCGGATTCTGACGATCACAAGCTGTCAAATACTGAGTCAGGTCATTCGTTCCGACACTGAAAAATTCGACGTGCTTGGACAGTTCAAGGATCATAAAGATATTTTGCGGAACTTCGAGCATCATTCCCCAACGCACTTTCATCGTTGGCTTCTTCAAGGGCTCAATCAGAGCAAAGGCCTGGGTGAGCTCTTTCGGATCGGTCACCATTGGGAACATGATATCGATGGGGCCTTCCTCTGAAGCTTTCAAAAGCGCCCGGATCTGAGTCAAGAAAAGCTCTTCTCGCTCAAGGCACAAACGGAGCCCACGCACGCCCAGGAATGGATTTTCTTCTTTGGGCAGGTTCATATAGGAAACCTGCTTGTCCCCTCCGATATCCAGAGTCCGAACGACGAGGGATTTCCCTTTCAAGGCCCGAACGGCCTGAAGGTAAATCTCGGTTTGTTCCTCGAGGGTCGGCGCACTTTTCCGATCAAGGAATAAAAACTCGGTGCGATAAAGTCCGACGCCTTCGGCCCCTTCCGCGATGGATTGATCCAGCTGTTTCTGATTGCCAACATTCGCCAGCAGCGGCAGCGACTCTCCACTTTTCAATTTGGACGGCTTGGATTTCCAAGCCTGCAAGGCCTGTTTCTGCTGCTCTTCTTCGGCGAGTTTTTTTTCATAGCCCGCTTGGCGATCTGCGGACGGATTGATTTCGAAAGTCCCCTGAGCAGAATCGAGAAACCCGATATCCCCTTGGGCCTTCGTGTTTTGCAACCATTCCTCGGCCTCGAGGGCAGTGATGATCGAAGGAATCCCCATGGCCTTCATCAAAATCGAGGCATGAGACGTCGAGCCACCTTTTGCCAGCACGACCCCTTTGAGTTGCAACTCGCTGAGAGCGATCAAGTCGGAGGGGGCAATGTCGACACCAACGTAAATGAAGGGTTCTTCGCTCGTCGGGCCTGATTCTTGCGGATGAAGGTTACGGATCAGACGACCGGAAATGTCCTTCAAGTCAGCCACCCGCTCGCGCAGATACTCGCTCGAAGACAGAGAAAGGACCTGAATGAAGGTTTCCGTCACTTTGCGAACGGCCATCGCCGCCGAAGACGGCCCGCTTTGGATTTCGGATTCGATTCCTTCGGTGTACTCGGGATCGGTCAGCATCATGCGATGCGCTTCGAAGATTTCAACCTCTTCTTTGCTGAGACGCTTCGATGCCGAGACTTTGATCGCTTCGATCTGGGATTCGGTGAGGGCCAGAGCCTTGCGAAAAAGACTTTGCTCATTTTCGATCGTGGTGAAGGCCTCTGTCGCAGGATCTGCTTCGAGGGCGCCCCGCATGATCTTCGCCATGGCCAGTCCCGGATAAACGCAAAGTCCTTGCAACGTCTTCATCTCGGCCTCCGCCCCTTGTTCCGAAGTCCTACTCTTGGAATCCACCGCGAATCAACGCAGAGATCTGATCCAAAGCCGCCTGTTC
>JAHBUU010000155.1 GCA_019637895.1 Pseudobdellovibrionaceae bacterium
CCACGAGTTTTTCCAGACGATTTTTTGCCGATTCCGCCGCTTTTTCGGGAAACTTGTTCTGCAGGCCCGCCAGGCTGAGCCCTCGCATCAAACGGAGGGAAGTGTGGCAGTAATCGGTCAAAGACTGATGGGCTTCGAGCGATTCGTACTGATCTTCGTCGAGGGCCCGCTCTAAAGGATATCCGTGCCTGTCAGCTGAACTGGAAATTTGCGAGCGGTAGTCACCGATGGCGTTTTTATTCCAAAAACGGGTGCCCCAGCCGGGTTCTTTTCTGTAGGAGTGCGCACTCAGGCCCAGACCCCAATACTCCTCGTCGGTCCAATAGAGAAGATTGTGTCTGGATTCGAAACCAGGGAGAGCGAAATTCGAGATCTCATAGGGCAAAAAGCCCTTCGACATGAGGATTTCACGAATCGCTTCGAACATTTCAACCTGTTCTTCCTCGGGGGCGCGGCCCTTGGAGAGTGGGTGCCCTGTTGGGACCGTCAGGCAATAGGGACTCACGTGCTTGGAGCCCCGCTCGATGGCAATGTCCAGGTCGCGTTTCACACCGTCCAGGGTCTGGGAGGGAAGAGCGAACAGGATGTCAAAACTGAAATTGAGATTTCGCCGCAAAAGAAGGTCGAGAGTTTCCAGCGTCTGCTTCGCATTGTGTTCTCGGTGGACCATCTTGAGGAGTCTGTCGTCAAAGGTCTGGGCTCCGACGCTGAAGCGGTTGATACCGGCATCGATATAGGCGGACAATTTATCATGATCGATGGTCGCCGGGTTGATCTCGATCGTGACCTCGGCATCCGGCTTGACGGGATAGCCCTGCTTCTCAAGGCCCTTGATCAGGGATACAATTTCCTGATGGGGGAGGAGACTCGGAGTTCCACCGCCAAAGTAAAGAGTGTCGAGCGCCCTTGGACCGAAAAAGTTCTTTCGACGATCGATCTCTTGCAAAACGAGATCGACGTATTGAACCGACGGCATGATTTTGGACCGCTCATAGGTCGCAAAATCGCAGTAGGTGCAGCGTTGAAGGCAATAGGGGATGTGAAGATAAACCCCGAACGACATGACGGGAGTCCTATATGAAGACCAAGAAATATCAACTGAAAAATGGGCTCACCGTTTTGCTGACGGAAAGCCGGAAGTCTCCGGTGGTTTCGGTGCAGATGTGGGTCAGAACCGGAAGCGCTGATGAAAATCCTTCGCAGGCGGGCATCAGCCATTTCATCGAACACCTTGTCTTCAAGGGCACAAAAAAATTCGGTGTCGGAGAGGTCGCCTCCTTCGTCGAGGGCTCCGGTGGAGAGCTGAATGCCTATACATCCTTCGACCAAACGGTGTTCCATGTGACCATTGCCAGTTCAAAAGCGGATGTGGCCTTGGAGTCCATCTCGGAAATGATGGGATTTCCTCGGTTCGATCCCGAGGAAATCGACAAGGAAAGAGAAGTCGTCATCGAGGAAATCAAGCGGGGTCACGACAGTCCCGGACGACGCAGCTCACAGCTGATGTTTTCGACGGCGTTCAAAAAGCATCCTTATGGGCGGCCCGTGATCGGCTATGACCGGATCATTCGAAAAGTGTCCGTTTCCACTCTCAAAAAATATTATCAGGACCGTTATTGTCCCCGAAACATGTTCTTGGTTGTGACCGGAGATTTTGAGTCCGCGCTCATGAAGAAGTCGGTGCAAAGCTTTTTTGGAACCTTTACTGACTACTCGGTCCGAAAAGTCAAAAGAACGAAAGAGCCTGCTTCAAAATCACCTTTGGTGAAGGTTGAAAAAACAGCCTTCAAAGAAACGATGATCAGTGCGACCTGGAAAATCCCTTCCGTTCAGCATGAAGATGTTCCGGCCCTTGATCTATTGGCGTTGATCCTAGGTCAGGGGGATAGCTCCCGGCTTGTGCGAAAAATGAGAATCGAAAGCCCTCTGGTTCATTCCGTCGGAACCTCGGCTTTTACTCCGATCGATACGGGACTCTTTGTTCTGAGCATGAGCTTGGATGCCGAACATCTCGATCAGGCGCTTGAAATCGTTGAACAGGAAATCGCAACGATTCGTCAATCCGCCCCCAGCAGCGAAGAAATGGCAAAGGCCCTGGTTTGTCTGGCGAGCGAGCAGATTTATTCGATGGAGACGGTGGATGGATTGTCTCGATCATTCGGTCACATGGAGTTTTACCTCCGGGACCCGGGTGCTTTTAACGACTATCTCAAAAAACTGAAAGCACTCAAAGCCGAAGACTTGGTTCGTATCGCCAGGAAGTACCTGAAAGCAGAGACCCTTCGTTTGACGGCACTCACGGACGGGGACCCCGGCAAGCTCTCAGCGCGACTGAAACAGTTTGCTCTTCGCCAAAAGCAATTCAAAGCCAAAAAAATCGAAGTCTCCAAGGGCAAGTCTCAGCCGCTGAAATTGAAGGCCAAGGGACTGGGTCTTTCCGGTCAGCAGGTGACCGAAAAGCTCCGTCTGCCTGGCGGGGGTCTTCTTTTGTTGCGTGATGAAAGAGAGACACCGACCGTGTCGATGCGGATTGCTTTGGGTGGTGGACTTTTAGTCGAGCCGCCTGGGAAAGACGGCCTGACTGAACTCTTCACGAGAGTCTGGTCGGCGGGTGGGAAAAAATACGACGAGACGGCAATCAATCAGAAAGTTGACTCTTTGGCGGCGGGCTTTGGAACTTTCGGTGGTCGAAACACGATGGGAATGAGTGCGGATTTCATCTCGGACTTCGATGGTGAAATGTGGGACCTGATCGAGGACGTTTTGGTTTCACCGACGTTGCCGCCCGCCGTTTTTGAAAGAGAAAAAGAAGTTCTCTTGCGACAGATTAAGTTCCGTCGCGACAATCCGGCCCAGGTTTGTATGCGTGCTTTCACGGACAGCTTGTTTGGCGATCATCCTTATGCCAAGGAAATGCAGGGAACCGAAGAAAGTCTTCCCGCCATTTCGGTGAACGACATCAAGGATCACCATCGAAAAGTTTTCACCAAGGGAAATGTCTCGATGTGTTTGACCGGGGACTTTTCATCTTTGGAATGGCGTCGTCGTCTGGAAAAATTCGTGGAACGGCTGCCGGACGGTCCGTCCCTGATCCGCGAAGTTCCACACCAAGCACCCACCAAAAATATTCGAAAGTACCAGCATCTCAAGAAAGAGCAGAGCCACCTGGTCGTCGGGTATCGTGGCTTGAGCCTTTCGGATCAACGCCGCTGGGCTTTGCAGGTGATGCAAGCGGTTCTGGCAGGGCAGGGTGGACGACTGTTCATCGAACTGCGTGACAAGAAATCCCTCGCTTACTCCGTCAGTCCTTTACGGATGGAGGGTCTGGGAACTGGCTATTTTGGGGCGTACATTGCCTGTTCTCCGGAAAAAGCGACCCTCGCAGAACAAATGATTCATGAGGAATTCCAAAAAATCATGGACCATCTGATTCCGGATGATGAACTGGCGCGGGCAAAAAATTTCCTCGTCGGTCGCACGGCCATTGATCTTCAAAGGAAGTCGGCCATCTGCAACAGTCTGTTGTTCGATGAGATCTACGGACTGGATTCCGAGGAAAGCCTGAGACCGGCTGAACGCTACGATCGAGTGACCGCAGAGGATATTCGAAAGCTGGCGCGAGAGATTTTCGAAAGGCCTTCGGTCACCAGTCTTGTCGGTCCCCTCGAGCCCGAGAAAGAACCCTCATAACGAACGATCATCTGAAGAATAAGGCTCTCTAATGGGAGCCCTGTCTCCCCTAAAAAGAAGACCAATTTCGAAGGGTCAGGGGTCCAGATATTCAGCTCCGGTCGCGGAACGTCCGATACATTTGATAAGATGTAAGGGAGAGAACCACCTTCGTCTCGAAATGGGACGACAGGAGAAGATCGCGATGAGCTTGTTTGTTTCGCCGAAAGAGTATTTCGCCGAGATCGTTCAAGAGGGGCTTCGGCAGCGTCGCCTCGTCGAGTTTCCTCGGGTAGAAGCCTACCTGGTCGATCTGCTTCAGCATTACATGGATGCTCGAAATCTTTTCGAGTCTGAACATGATGAGCAGGGCCAGCGTCGCCCTCAAACTTTGGCTGAAATGTACATGACGGCAGTCCATCTCGAAGATACGGCTCGGGGCGAAATGTTGAAAAAGCTGGGGGATCGCAGTCTGTACATCAGCGGGTTTTTTGGTGACTCGCTCTCTCGGAAAATCGTGGATATCGACTACTATGCGCAAATGGGCGGGGCTGCCTATCGGGACCTTGCAGAATTCACCGAAGACGAAATGCTGGCGAAAGTCTATCGAACCTTTTCGCGGCGCTTTATCGACTATGTCGATGTGCTCACCTATATCAGTCAAAGCACCTTGGTCCAATCGAACGAGAGCCTTTTGCGGCTCTATGATCGCTACCTGAAAACCGGCTCCGAGCTTGCTCGTGAAAAGCTGGTCGAGAAGGGGATCCTCACGATCTCTCTTGAACAGGCGAAAAAAGCCCGACAATTTTGAAGTGACTTGTCCCTTCGGCAGGGGATAGGTTGGGGACATGTTTGGTCTGGGATTTTCGGAAATTCTATTTTTGGCGGTATTGGCGTTGATCGTCATCGGTCCAAAGCAGCTTCCGGAGATGGCCAGACATCTGGGCCGATTCCTGAACGAGCTCAAGCGGGCCACCGATGGCCTGACCAACGATATCCGCAGTCAAACTCAGATCGACTTTGATTTGAACTCGAAACGTCTTCGGGATCACGACGATCTTTTAGAGAAAACACCCCCAGAGCCACCCCAGCCGGCAGCAGAGACTCCTGACTCTCAGACCGAAAACAAGCCGGAGAAGCCCGATTGAGACTGGATCAAAGCGATCATATTGAAGATCCGGGTCAATCGCTCATCGAGCATCTGACGGAGCTTCGTATCCGTTTGGTGAACTCTTTGATTGCAATCGTTATCGCGACCTTCGTTTGCTTTCACTTTGCCGGACCGATTCTCGATATCCTGAGGACGCCGATTGCTCCGTTTTTGCCCGAGGGTGGTTTGATCTATACGGGTCCCATTGACAAGTTCATGGCGTACATCAAAATCGCCATTGTTTCCGGGATCATCGTCTCTTGCCCATTTTGGTTGTGGCAGATTTGGAAGTTCGTCGCCCCCGGTCTGTATCGGCGCGAAAAGAAATACGCTGCCGGATTCATTTTTTCGGGGACGTTTTTATTCGTCTGCGGGATTCTCTTTTCTTATTTCGTCGTTCTTCCGATGGCCTTCGGTTTTTTGATGACCTTTGGCGGAGATGCCGACAAGCCGATGATCACGATCGAAAGCTATTTGTCTTTCGTGACCCATCTGACCTTGATGTTCGGCGTTGCCTTCGAGCTGCCGCTGGTCCTTGTGACCCTTGGAATGATGGGGATCGTTTCTAAAGAATTCCTCTCTGAAAAACGCCGTTACGCGATCATGGCAATGGCTGTAATCTCTGCGGTCATCACGCCGCCGGATCTCTTGTCCATGCTGATGATGCTGGGGCCGATGTGGGTTCTGTATGAAATCAGTGTGATTCTGGTGGGCCTGATCGAGAAAAAAAGAGGCCGCTCCCAAGAGGCCGTCGGATAAGCCGAAGGCGCAAAAAAGAAACCGCCCCTTTCGGAGGCGGTTTTTGATCCCTGACCTCATATAAGAATGAAATCTATTCGGAGGCCTCTTCGAAGCGAATCAGGACGGCTCCTGACTCGACGGAATCACCCTGTTTCACGCAGATTTCCTTGATCCGTACGTCGCGAGATGCGCGCATTTCGTTCTCCATCTTCATGGCTTCCATGATGAGAAGAGGCTTTTGCGCTTTTACGACATCGCCTTCTTTGGCGAAGATCTGGATGATTTTTCCCGGCATGCCGGATTTAAGCTCCAGATCCGCCCCGAAGCCGCCGCCTTTTTTCAGGGATTGGTGCAAGAGCATTTCATCGTTAAAGATGTTGATCGATCGGAAAGAGTTCCGCGTGAAGACCGTGTACTCGGTGTCTTTCCCAATCACGTCGATCAGGTAGGACTGACCGTTGTGCAGGAAGCTGATGTACTCCTCGGCCTGCTTGTAATCCTTCTTGGGGATTTCATAGTGAACCCAGTCTTTGCCTTCGCCTTGTAAGGAAACCTTCCACGCATGGCGATGCTCGGTGACGTCCACATTGTATTTACGACCCTGAAGTTCTGCTTCGAAATACATAAACTAAGTCCTCAAGGCGAGCTTGCGGCCCGTGCGCTTCCAGTTGGAAACGATATTGAGTTGGCGGACATCCTTGGCTTTTCGATCGTTATAGGCCGTGATGGCAGCCGCGATCAAAAATACGGGATCTTCGACTTCTTTGAACAGATTCGGCTCTAGAACCTCGAAGTTCTTTTCGATGAACTGAGTGGTGTAAGAACCGTCGCGGAATTTGGGGTGGTCCAAGATCGACTTGTGCAGAACGATGTTGGTCTTGATCCCTGTGATCACAAACTCGGTCAGAGCTCGCTGCATCCGTCCGATGGCTTCTTCGCGGTCCTCTCCCCAGGTGATCACTTTGGCGATCATCGGGTCGTAGAACAGAGGGACCTCGTAACCTGGATAGGCGTACGAATCCACGCGCAGGAAGGGCCCTTGCGGGTGACGGCAGGCGCGGATAACGCCCGGGTGCGGCTGATAGGTGATCGGATCTTCGGCGCAGATCCGGCACTCAAT
>JAHBUU010000156.1 GCA_019637895.1 Pseudobdellovibrionaceae bacterium
TTGATCGGCTTGGTGAGGATTGAATTACAACCCGATTCGCGGCACTTTTCATGCTCTTCTTTCATTACGTGAGCCGTCAATGCGACGATAGGTCCGCTGAATCCCTCTCGGCGAAGCTTTTGAGTGGCTTCATGTCCGTCCATCTCTGGCATTTGAATGTCCATGTAAATGAGATCCGGGCGTTTGGCTTCGATGAGCTTGAACGCCTCTTGAGCACTTGAGGCGAAATCGAGTTCGAGGCCCGATGATCTCAGGAACATTTGAACCAGCGCTCGGTTGTCACTGGAGTCATCCACGACGAGGATGCGTTTTCCCTGCAGCTCTTCGAATTGCTGTTTCGAGGGACTTCCTTGCTGTATCGGGCTGTTCGTATGGGTCGAGGCTTCCTTTGCGAGCAGCTTGAATCGAATTTCAAAAGTCGAGCCTTTGCCCGGCTGTGAAGAAATCAGTTCAACGGTTCCTCCCAGGGCCTGAGCGATTTTTTTCGAGATCATTAAGCCAAGCCCGGTTCCTCCGAACTGGCGACGAGTCGAAGCATCCGCTTGAATGAACGGCTGGAAAAGTTTTTTAGCCTGTTCTGTCGACAGGCCAACGCCGGTATCGATGACGGTAAAGACAACCTCAGAAGTCCGGTCTTTGCCGGAGGACTCGACGGGTTGAGAGGTGGCAATCACCTCGACATTTCCTTTGGTGGTGAACTTGATGGCATTCCCGATGATATTGAGAAGAACCTGCTTAATCCGCGAGGGATCCGAAACATAATGCCCCTTCAGGCTGTCGTCCTGTTGCATTTTGAGTGAGATGCCCTTGGCCTTGGCTTTCAAGGACAGAGCCGCATTCACATCTCGCAGCAGATCGACCAGGCTGAACTCTTGGGTTTCCAGGACCAGACGCTGAGCCTCGATTTTCGACAAATCCAGGACGTCGTCGATCAGGCGAAGGAGCAGATCTCCATTTCGATGGATCGCTGACAAACAGTTGCCTCGTTCTTCCTTTGAAAGATCGTCATTGGAAAGGACATCGACAAATCCCAGAACGGCTGTCAAAGGTGTGCGGATCTCGTGGGACATATTCGCCAGGAAGTGACTTTTCGCCGTGTTCGCGACGTCGGCCTGTTGTTTCAATCTTTCGAGCTGGTCCATCTGCGATTTCAAGAGGCGGCTTTGCTGATCCAGTTGAACGAACACGCGGACTTTGCTGCGCACGACATGGGGATCCAGAGGCTTGAACATCAGGTCGACGGCGCCCGTTTCGTAACCTTCAAAAACAGCGGACTGATCCTGAGGTTGGGCGGTGACAAAAATGATCGGGAGATGTTTGAACTTTTTAACCCCGCGAATCAGTCTGGCCAGCTCAAAGCCAGTCACGATCGGCATCTGAACGTCGAGCAGGGCGAGCGCGAAATCATGACGAACCAGCAAATCCAGGGCGGCTTCGGCGGACTCGGCCGAGAAAATTTGAATGTCGTCGGATTGAATCAGGTTTGACAGGGCCAGGATGTTCTCTGGCCGATCATCCACGATCAGCACATTGGTTTTATCCACGAGGTCCTCCTTCGCTGAGGTCGGCCATGAGTTTTGCGATCGCGGGCAGATCCAAGACATGATCGGGGCGAATCACTTTCAGCGTCTCTTCAGGCATGGTGGCGACCTCTGCGCTTTTGGGATCTTGTACAATGGTAAGACCACCGCTTTGCTGAATGGCCTTCATGCCTTGGGCGCCGTCGTTGTTGGCGCCTGTCAGGATGATGCCAGCCAGGTTTTTTCCGTAAGCTCGGGCCGCCGACTCAAAAAAAACATCAATCGAAGGTCTCGAAAATTTGACGGGGTCGTCTTGGCTGAGGGCCAGAGTCCCATCCGATTCAACCAAAAGGTGATAGGCAGGAGGGGCAAAATAGATATGCCCGGATTCGACGGGGAGCTTGTCGGTCGCTTCGGCCACTCGATTTTTCGTCCTTCGGCCAAAGATCAAGTTCACATCCACGGTCGCACTGGCTGGCAGGTGCTGAACGACGACGACGGGGATTCGGAAAGAGTCAGGAAGCAGATCAAGGAGCTGATTGATCGCTCCGACTCCTCCGGCCGAAGCGCCAAGGGCGATCATTCTGATTTGGTTCATGCGCGTCCTCCGTGATGAGGATGTGCCTTCATCAACTGGAGGTTTTTCTTTTGGAAGAGTCGCCAGTGTTCATCCAAGGGCTCAAAGTCGACTCCAGCCGAATGGAACTTGAGCGATTCTTTGCTGCCTAAGCCGAGGAATCCACGATGGGCGAGCGAGGACGAGAACAGCCGGAGCACGTTGTCCTGAAGATCTCGGTTGAAATAGATCATGACGTTTCGGCACAGAATCAGATGCGCCTCGGTGAAAAACGAATCAGTCACCAAGTTGTGTTCGGAAAAAACCATATTTTCCCGCAGATCGGGATTGAATCGGGCAAAGCCGTAGTCCGCTGTATAATAGTCCGAAGGACTGTGGGTTCCCCCGGCCTCGGTGTAGTTTTTTGAAAACTGCTTGATGGTTTCGACCGGAAAGATTCCCTCTTTGGCCTTTTTCAGCACGATCGGGTTGATGTCCGTCGCATAAATCGTGGATCTTTCGTCCAGCCCTTCTTCTTTCAGGAGAATCGCCATCGAATAGACTTCTTCTCCGGTGCTGCATCCTGCGACCCAGATGTTCGTGTGAGGGTATGTTTTCAGAACGGGGATCACCTTTTTCCGCAAAAGACGGAAAAACTCGGGATCGCGAAAAAACTCCGTGGTCGAGATGGTGAAGAGAGGCAGGATCTCGCGAAAGAACTCACGATCTTGAACGATTCTTTTCAACAGATCCATGGGATCTTCGAAATGGTGTTTCGTCATGATGTCATCGAGTCTTCTGGCCAAAGAGGCTTCTGCGTATTGACGGAAATCAAAGCCGTACTTCATGAAGACGGCCTCAAGCAGAAGATGTTGATCGACGTGGGACACCTTTCTCAAGAAAAAATTCCTTTCGGTGCCAGCCAGACTTTCAGGACGGACATGAGATTCGAGATATTGATCGGCTTTTGCAGATAGTCGTTTGCGCCAGCCTCGATGCATCGCTCGTGATCTTCCTTCATCGCTTTTGCGGTCAAGGCGATGATCGGAAGGTCTTTGAGCTTTTCGATTTTGCGGATGCGCTTCATGGTTTCATAGCCATCCATCTTCGGCATCATGATGTCCATGAGCACAACCTCGATGTCTTGATGCTTTTCCAGGGCTTCGATGGCCTCGAAGCCATCCCTCGCGATTCGGACACTCATCCCTTTGCTTTCAAGGACACTGGTCAGGGCAAAAACATTTCTCAGATCATCGTCGACCACGAGAACGCTTTTTCCCTCAAGAGCCGAGTCTTGTGAGCGGAGCTGAGTGAGCATGCGCTGTTTGTCCTCGGGGAGCATGCTTTCGACTCGGTGAAGGAACAAATTGACCTCGTCGAGCAGACGTTCAGGGGATTTTGCTCCTTTGATGATGATGCTCTCTGAATAACGCCGCAGATACTCTTGTTCCTTGCGGGACAGATCCCGTCCTGTGTAGATGACAATCGGTGGCAGCGAGATCTCTAAAGAGTTGAAATGATCCAGCAGCTCGAATCCGGAAATGTCAGGAAGCGAGAGATCCAGAATAATGCAGTCGTAACCTGTTTGTTTGACCTTCTCGATGCTTTCTTTTCCGGACCGGGCCAGTTCGATTTCGATATCCTGCCCCGAAATGAGTTCCTTGATGGCCTGACGTTGTCGATCATCATCTTCGATGATGAGAAGACGACGGACTTTGCGTGACACCAGATTCTCGATGCGCCCCAAGGCCGATCTGATTTTGTCGATGGTGACTGGCTTTCCGAGGAAACCCATGGCCCCCATCCGGAGGGCATTCTGCTGATACTCCATGGCGGAGATCATATGGATAGGAACGTGTCGCAGCTGTGGCATCTGCTTGATCATTTCAAGTAGCCCGAGTCCGCTCAGTCCAGGCAACTTGATGTCGAGAAGAATGGCGCTTGGAATGTGCTTGTGTAAAATTTCGAGCGCGGTCTCGCCGTCTTGAACCTCGATGGGGTGAAATCCGTAACTTTCCGAGGTCTCGGCAACGGATCGTCTGAAGATGTCGTCATCCTCAACGATCAGAATGGTCTTTTCTCCTTCAGAGACGCCTTTGAGCAAGCTCTGTGCTTCTTTGGCGACGGCCTCGTCGGGTTTCACCGACAGAACCTCCGGTTCGGCCGAGTGCTGATGGGTCAGAGAAGTCGGAGGAGGTGTCGGTCGGGACTCTTCGTTCAATCCGGGGAGGACCGATGGGATTTCCAGCGAGAACCGGCTTCCTTCGCCTTCGACACTGCTCATTTGGATATTTCCACCCAGAAGCTGAGCAAGCTCTTTTGAAATCGTGAGCCCAAGGCCCGTGCCTCCGTATTTTCGGCTGACCGAACCATCGGCCTGCTCGAAGGCTTCAAAAATCAGATTCTGCTTGTCCTTGGGAATGCCGACGCCGGTGTCTTCGACCGAGAATCTCAGACGACCACCGTTAAGCTCTTCGACAGACAGGCGAACGTGACCGTGTTCGGTGAACTTGATGCCATTCGAAAGGAAATTCCGCAGAATCTGCTCAAGGCGCTGGCGGTCGGTAAACATTTTCAAGTTCTGAAGGCCGTCACTGATCTTGATCTGAAGATCCAAGCCTTTGGCCGTCGTCATGGGATTGAAAGTGGATTTGATCTGATCGACAAGGGATTGAACAAAGAAAGGCTCTGGACGCATGCTCAATTTTCTGGCTTCGATTTTCGACAGATCCAGAATGTCATTGATCAAATTCAGCAAGTCTTGGCCTGCTCCATAGATCGATCTCGAAAACTCGCGTTGTTGCTCTGTCAGATTCTTTTCTTTGTTCTCGATCAGCAAGGAGGCCAGAATCAACAGACTGTTCAGCGGAGTCCGCAATTCGTGAGACATCTTGGCCAGAAACTCGGACTTGTAATGATTGATTTTCTCAAGCTCTTGAGCTTTTTGCTGGGTTGCCTGGTTAGCGCTTTCAAGTTCCCTGTTTTTGATATTCAGAGCCTGTTGCTGGCTTTCGAGAGCACGGGTTTGCTGTTCGAGTTCCTCGTTCGAGGTCCGGAGCTCTTCTTGTTGGGCTTGCAGTTCTTCTGCTTGCTGCTGCGTTTTTTCGAGAAGGCTTTGCTGCTGCTCGCGGGACTGGGCCGCATTGATTCCTATCCCGATCGATTCACGCAGTTTTTCCAGGGTGTCCCGGGTGAGACTCGACATGGGATGGAAGGAAGCAAGCTCGATCACCCCGAGCGTTCGGCGTTGGAAGAGGATGGGCAAAAAAGCTAAATGGGTTGCCGCCGCGGAACCAAGGGACGACGAGATCTTCAGATAGTCGGCCGGGGCGTCTTTGACTTCGATCAGCTTGTTCGCACGGTAAGCCTGGCCGAGCAAACCTTCTCCGACCCGAAGAGAGTCGGGGAGCGTGCCAGATCCGCTGTCCGTCCCATGGCTGGCTGTTTTTCGGAGGAGTCCGGTGTCGATGACGTAAAAATTGGCCGCCAGAAAATCGAAACGTTCCGAAAGATGATCAACGATCTGCTGTGTGAGATCCCCGAGCGAGGTGTCTCCGCCGATCAGATTTCCCATGTCGGCCAGTTGGGATTGGATCCAGCCTTCGCGGACTTCCCGTTCGGCTTCGGCCAAAGCCCGGATCTGCCCACGCCGAATCTGTACAAAAAAGAGCAGAACCGCAAAAATCGTCACGGTGGTCGTGATCAGCAAGGTCCACCAGAAAATGGATTTACTTTCTTGAACATTGGCCGTGCGAAATTCGAGAAGCTTTGTCTCTTCGGATTTCATGTTTTCGATCGAAGAGCGGATCGAATCCATCAAGATTTTTCCCTCGAAGAATCGGCTCTGGCGATCGGCGCTTTCGACGGGCATCGTGAGATGTCGTTCGAGGCGATCAAGACGATCACTGACGACGGCTTTGATCGCTTCAAGCCTTGCCAGTTGTTCGGGATTGTCTTCGAGCAGCTTTTTGATCCGGCTGTGATGATCCCAGATCTCGACCAGTGAGGCCTTGTAAGGATCCAAAAACCGGGAGTCCTTGGTCAGCAGATAGCCTCGTTGCCCAGTCTCGGCGTCTTTCAGCGAAGACAGGAGCAAGTCGAGTTCATTGATAACTTCGGCGGTGTGCCTGACCCAGGTTTCTTGTTCGCTCACACTTTTGAAGCTGCTGCGGAGAATCCACCCATTTCCGATCAGGAGAATGAGCATTCCGATCAAAAACAGAGTCGTGCCGCTCAAGTTCGAAGAAAGGACCTTTTTCACTCTTGTCTCCTCATCAGGCGAAGGCCATCGAACCGGAGTGCTGACGCCGGGCGTAGAGTTCTCATTGATCTGTCTCAAGAAAGAGATTTGGTCATATCAAATCGGGTGTCTTTTGGGACATCTCAGTCCCGCATTAGAAGAAAAATTCAAAACCGAAAATCCGAAGGAAATTACAAATTTAGTCCTGGCTCGAGAAGACTTTCACAGCCCACAGAAAGAAAAGAAAAACCTTGTTTTGTGATTCTTTCCTTTTCTTCATAAGTCCGGTTTTGCGGCCATCTGGCCATGACAAGCTTTTCCTCGAAGCGTAGCGTGCAGGAGTGTTGGAGGTGTCTTGTGAAAG
>JAHBUU010000157.1 GCA_019637895.1 Pseudobdellovibrionaceae bacterium
CCACCGATGGTGACGAGACGTTTCGGAACTTCGGTCATGGCCAAAGCACCGGTCGAGGACATGATGTCTTTCTCGTCGAATTTGAATCCTGGAATTTCGATCGGACGTGAACCGTTCGCGATGATGAAGTTCTTCGCGGTGACGGATTGGGTGCCGGTCACGCTGCCGTTGATTCCACTTGGCGTGACGGTGAGCTCTTTCGAGTTCTTGAAGCTCGCTTCGCCTTTGATGACAGTGACGCCATTGCCTTTCAGCAATTGGTTCACGCCGCCGGACATTTTGTCACAAACGGATTGTTTCCATTTTGCGAGCTGACCCATGTCGACTTCGACGGAGCCTTTGATCTTCAGACCCATGGTCGGGAAGTCGTGTTGAGCCTGATGCAGGCGGTGAGCCGCCGTGATCATGGCCTTCGAGGGAATGCAGCCGACGTTCAAGCAAACGCCGCCGATGAATTCGCGCTCGATGATCGCGGTTTTGAAACCGAGCTGAGCCGAGCGAATGGCCGCGACATAACCGCCGGGGCCGGAACCGATGACAACAACGTCAAAGTTATTCATTACATCATCCCCATCATGAGTTGACCCGGCTTCTCAAGCTTGCCGAGGAAGGATTTCAAGAAGCGAGCGGCCACGGCGCCATCGATCAAACGGTGATCGCAGGTGATCGTGTAGTTCATGACTTTGATCACGCTGAGTTCGCCGTCTTTGATGACCGGGCGGTCCTGGATCTTGTACATGCCGAGGATCGCCACTTCCGGATGGTTGATCACCGGGGTCGCGTAAGTGCCGCCCACGGAACCGATGTTCGTGATCGTGATGCAAGCGCCTTTCATCTCGTCGGGCTTCAGCTTGTTGTCACGAGCGCGCTTCGACAGATCGAGGATTTCTTTCGAGATCTCGATGACCGACTTGCGATCGGCGTCCTTGATGACGGGCACGACCAGTCCATTCGGAGTGTCGGCCGCGAAACCGATGTTGAAGTATTTTTTGTAAACGATTTCACCCGCAGCATCGTCGATAGAGGCGATGAACATCGGGAACTCGCGAACTGTTGCGATCAGGGCCTTCATCACGATCGGCAGATACGTGATCTTGGTGCCTTGAGCTTCGGCGAAGTCTTTCACCGAGTCGCGCAAGTGAACGAGTTCAGTCACATCGCATTCGTCCATGAGGGTGAAGTGCGGGATGATCTGTTTCGAACGCTGCAGGTTCTCGGCGATCTTTTTGCGGATCCCGATCAGAGGAACGCGTTCTTCGAGAGCGCCCGCCGGGCCTTGGTAACCAGGACGAGGAATCGAAGGGGTTCCACCTGTGCTTGGTGTGCGGAACTGAACGTCACCAGCAACGGTTGCACCCGTGCCGCCTTTGGCGCCCATGACATCGTCACGAGTCACTCGGCCAGCCAGGCCCGAACCTTTCAGTTGATTGATGTCGATGCTCATTTCGCGAGCCAAACGACGCGTGGCCGGAGTGGCCAGAACTCGCGAGTCCGCAGCCGGTGGGAAGATGCCACCACCTGCCGACATTTCCATCGAAGCCGACGTCGTGCGGGCCGCCGGAGCGGCATGAGCTGCTGCTGCCGGAGCTGCTTTCGCGGCTTGTGGAGCGGCAGCGCTAGCACCGCCTGCGCCCTCGAGGGTCAAAAGAACGGCTTCGACTTTCACGACATCACCGGCTTTGAATTTCAATTCTTTGACTGTTCCTGCGGATGGCGATGGAACTTCAACGGTGGCTTTGTCGGTCATGATTTCCGCAACCGCTTGATCGGGCTTCACTTGGTCGCCCGGCTTCACCAGCCACTTGACGAGTTCACCTTCAGAGACGCCCTCTCCCAGTTCTGGAAGTTTGACGTCTTTGGTTCCACCACCAATGGATGCTGCGGCTGGAGCTTTGCCAATGGACTGAGAGGCTGCTGGAGCAGCTGCCGCTTGAGGTGCGGGTTTCGAGGGAGTCGCAGCCGCGCCACCTTCGAGAGTGAGAAGGACGGATTCGACTTTCACGACGTCACCTGGTTTGGCTTTGAGCTCTTTGACAATCCCGGCTGTTGGGGAGGGAACTTCGACGGTGGCTTTGTCGGTCATGATTTCCGCAACCGCTTGATCCGGCTTCACTTGATCACCCGGCTTCACCAGCCATTTGATCAATTCGCCTTCAGAGACACCTTCACCAAGTTCCGGAAGTTTTACATCAGATGCCATTTTGCTCTCGCTCCCCATGTTCGGGTTGTTGATTCTTTTCCGCCGCGCGTTCGCGGGCGATAATACTTTTCATAAAAAACTCACCGGCGCGGTACGAGCTGCGGACCAAGGGTCCGGAAGCGACGTACAGAAAGCCCATGTCTTCGGCCGTTTTCTGCCATTCGGCGAACTTCTCCGGCGTGATGAACTCCACCACCTTGAGATGGCGGGGTGTCGGCTGAAGATATTGCCCGAAGGTCACCACATCGCAACCCACGGCGCGTAGGTCTTTGAGGGTCTGGAGGATTTCGTCGTCCGTTTCACCGAGCCCCAGCATGATCGAGGACTTCGTGTAACGACTGGGGTCGACCTCTTTCACCATTTCGAGGACGCGCAGGCTCTGGCGGTATTTGGCCCGTGGGTCCCGCACCGAAGGCGTCAGGCGTTCGACGGTTTCGATGTTATGGGCAAAGACGTCGGGTTTCGACTCGGTCACGATCCGCACGCAGTCGAAGTCGCCTTTGAAATCCGGAGTGAGGATTTCAACGATCAACTTGGGCGCCAGCTTTTTGATGGTGGCGACGGTGCGGGCAAAATGATTCGAGCCCTGGTCCTCGAGGTCGTCGCGGTCGACGCTGGTGATGACGACGTATTCAAGATCCATTTGCGAAATGGAGTAGGCGATTTTTTCAGGCTCGAAAGGATCGATGACGCCTTTGGGGTTGCCGGTCTTGATGTTGCAGAATCGGCAGCCGCGTGTGCAGACCTCGCCCATCAGCATGAAGGTCGCGGTTCCGCCGCTCCAACATTCGCCGATGTTCGGGCACTTCGCTTCCTGGCAGACCGTTGCGAGTTTGAGCTCACCCAACAGGTCTTTGATGCGCGCATAGTTGTCGCCGGTGGGGGCTCGAACTTTGAGCCAAGCCGGTTTCGGCGACACCTTTTTTGCGGCCGCTTCTGACATAGGGTTCCTCGAGTGAAAATAGACCGATTCCTTTGTCGTCTTCACGGCTGGAGTGGTCACTCCATAACGCGGCGCGAACACTGTGTCACGGGCAAAAAAGAGGCGGTCCTCGGATGGGGGGAGAGGACCGCCGATGGAGAAGGGAATTTTTTCTCTCAGGAAGAGCTTGGGAAGGAGCCCATCCCTTCTCCGTAAATGTTAAATCGCAAGCTCCCTTTCGAGGGAAGCCAAGCGCTGCTGCTCGGTGCTGTCATCGGTTGGGTTCGGGGCAGCGATGTCGGCATGGGGATGGAACCGCACGGTTTTCCATTTTTCGAGCTGGCGCCGCATTCTTTTCATCGCATCCCGTGCGACGGAATACAGATTCACTCCGCGTGCCACTACGTAAAATTGCCCGACCCGCGAAGTGACTCGCAGTTCGCCCTGATACTCGCGCCCTTGTTTCGTGTAAATCGCCTTCAGATTTGATTCCGAAGGGCCCTCTTCGTGGAGATCCCTCGCCCAGGCTTCGAGACGTTGCTCGGTCTTTTCGGCGGGATGGAAACCCAGGAAGTGCACTCGGACGTCTTGTGTCAGCATTTCTACCTCCTCGTCTGGTTCACACAGAATAATTCTGCGCCTGTCGTCATGACAAAGGACGAAACCTTCATAAGGATGAACGGGAAAAAACTTCGAAAAATATCGCGGAAATCGCGAGATTCCCAATGAGAAAGAGACCGTCATCGTGAAGTTTCATTCCAAATTGCAAAACGGGACTTTCCTAAAACGCTACAAGCGGTTCTTCGCCGATCTCGAATGGGATGGCCAGATGATCACCGCTCATGTTCCAAATACGGGAAGTTTGAAAGGCTGCAATGATCCCGGCAGTCCTTGTCTGTTCAGTGTCAGCGACGATCCGGCGAGAAAGCTCAAATACACTCTGGAAATGATCCAAGCGAAGAGCGGTGCTTGGGTTGGCGTCAATACCTCCTCTCCGAATAAAATCGTGAAAGAAGCCTTGGAGGCGCGCCTCCTGCCTCATTGGAAAAACTTTGCTTCGATCAAAGCCGAGGCCAAGCTCGATGCAAAAACCAGATTCGATTTCGAGGCCTTGGATGCCAACGGGAACAAGACTTATCTTGAGGTCAAGAATGTGACCATGGCCCAAGGGGATGTCGCTCTTTTTCCGGATGCCGTGACCGAGCGGGGACAGAAACATCTGCGTGAGTTGATGCGGCTTTCCGAGGAGGGTTTTGGAACCGAGCTGATTTTCACCGTCCAGCGAGGGGATGTGAAGTCGTTCGCCCCTGCTGACGAGATTGACGCCGTTTATGGCAAGCTTTTGCGCGAGGCTCGTGACAAGGGTGTCAGGATCACGGTTTTGATGGTGGAGCTTTCAGAGACCGAAGTGAGACTCACGGATCGGAGTCTCACGCTCGTCTTCTAGTTGATTAACAGCCGCTTCCGAATGGAGGATCGCCAATCATCCGGCAGCGTGGCTGGTCCGTCGAGCAACGAATCCGCAGATGGAAATGCGTTCCGTGGCCTGGGGTTGGACGGATCCGGCGCAGAAGCTCGACAGCAGAGCCTTTGCCATTGGCGTCCAACTCTCCGGTCTTTTTGGCGACCTGACAAAGAGCCTGCTTGATTTTCACGTCCATGAACACGCGATCCACGGTCTTGGTGGCCCAAGCGGCTTTCATCATGGCCCATGTTTCATTGACCTTGAGGACAGAGGAAACTTTTCCGCCGCTGACCAGATTCGTGAACGGAGTCTGGTTGCCGGTCATCGGATAGCCGAGGTCGACGTCCAAGCCGTTCTGGTGGCTCTTGTGTTTTGAGTTCTGCAGTTTTCCACCGCTCTGCTGCGACAAGTCTCCCACTTGCAGAGTGCCGATGGAACCGCGACTTTTTGCGAACTTCGCCAGATACTCGATCACTTCTACAAGCTCGTAACTTCCGAAATGGCGATTGCGACCCGGGCGCATGACGACAAAGCCCGAAGCCTCAGATTTTTTTGTCATGTTCGAAGCATTCTGCAACGAGCCTTTGTTCGCGAGTCCGATCACCTGGTCGCGCGGGCGATTGCCTCCGGAAGTTTTCGGAGGAGTCGGCGTGACGACAGGAGGATCCTTTTTGGGATCTTCTTTTTTGCCGTCGCCCTTTTGATCAGGCTTCGGAATCGGAAGCGGAATGTCTTTTTTCGGTTCTTCGCTGGGGCGATCACTTTTAAAAAGGTCATCCGAAGGCTCATGCAAAGTTCCGATGAAAAGAGACGGCTTTTCAGTCGGATCAACACCTTCCTCTTCGTCTCCTTCTTCATCTTCATCCTGATCGGCTGGAGCTTCTTCTTGTTTTGGTTTCACCTCGGGAACAGGGGCCGCCTTTTCCGGAGTTGTCTTTACAACGGCTGGCTTTTCTTCCGTCGGAGTTTTCACCGGAGCTTTGTCAGGTGTTTTGCCTGCGTCTTTCTCTGGAACTTTAGCTGGGACCTTGCCTGGAGCTGTTTCCACGACAGCAGGTTTTTCCTCTGTCGGAGTTTTCACGGGGGCCTTGTCAGGTGTCTTGCCTGAACCTTTTTCGGGAACCTTAACGGGGGTCTTGTCCGGAGTCGTTTCCACGACAGCAGGCTTGTCCTCGACAGGAGTTTTCACAGGAGCTTTGTCCGGGGTTTTTCCCGCCTCTTTTCCCGGAGCTGTCTCCACGACTTTCGGTTTCGGATCCACTTTCGGAGTCACGCGTGGCAGACGGGATGTTTTCGGAGTGGTTTTGACTCCGTCATCGGCATTCGGAGTGGCGCGTGGCAAACGACCGGTCTTTGGAGTCGTGTGATGACCGGCGTATTTTTTCTTCAGCGCCTCTTCAAGGGCTTTTTGTGCGGGAGTTTTGGGTGTGACAGGCTCAGGCGTCATTCGCGCTCGCAGATCAGCCTCACGCTTTTCTTTCTCGGCTTGCTGTTCCGCATATTTTTTTCTCAACAGCTCAGCGGTGGCTTCGTCCGCCGGAGGGAGCTCGGGATTCATGCGTTGTTGCAGCAGCTCTTCTTGTTTGCGCTTCTCTTCGGCCGCTCGTTTGGCGCGAGCCGCCCGGCCGTTGTCATAACGTCTCTTTGGACCGGACGAAGTCGGAGGCAGAACCTCTTCAGAGTCTTCGGTCGCTTCTTCTTTTTTTGGAGCGAAGCTTTCCGGAGGAACGTTTTTACGCATCTCTGCCAACATCTGGGCCGCATGGGTTTTGTCGCCCTCTTTGACGAAGATATCGATGATGGCTTGATCGCAATCCATCGGATTGGTGTCGGATAGGCAGGTGACTCGGGCTCGAACAGGAAGGTCACCGGCAACGTCGCCATTCACAGGATAAAGGACGGCAGAGCCATCGACATTCAGAGCTCCACGCAGGCTCACTTTCGAGGACCAGCGTGTGCTGCTCTGACTGGTCTTCAAGCTCACCAGGGCTTGAAAATTCAGTTCGGCCTGTCTTTCAGAGTCCTTTTCCAGAACGGCATCCGTGATCTCGAGGAAACCCAGAACGTG
>JAHBUU010000158.1 GCA_019637895.1 Pseudobdellovibrionaceae bacterium
CTGAAACGGCCGAACTCTTCCAGCAGATTTCAGAGAGATTTCCCCTCTTGGTTCCCATGGGCGGAGATGACGTGGACCCTCACTTTTATCAACGAGAAAATCTGCACGCAAAAAATGTGAACCCCGTCCGAGACCAATTCGAAATCAATTTGATCAAGCATTATGTTGCACAGGAAAAAGGTTTTGTTTTTGCGATCTGTCGCGGGTCTCAACTGACTTCGGTGGCTCTGGGGTACAAGCTTCTGCAGGATCTTCCTTTGCTGAAAGGCCATGATGTTCCCCATGCGAACGATTGGCATCCGATCGAGACCAAGGAAACCAAACACAATCTTTTGCGGTCACTGGCGGATTCAAAAGGGAACTTGCGGGTGAACTCGCTTCATCATCAATCCGTGATTTTTCATGAGGGAGGCCCCTTGCAGCTGGCCGCTCAGAGCAGCGATGGGACCACCGAAGCCACCGAATTCAAGAATGGCAAAGGATTGCTGCTGCAGTTCCACCCCGAGCTGATGAACGATGATCTCGGAGAGCGCATCCTCAAAAAAGTCATTCAGCAGAAAAACCATGTGATGCCGCTCAGGTGCTCGCGAGTCCTGCTGTAGAATTCACTTTTCTAGGATTTCTCTTTTCTCATTTTCCCTGTCGTTTCAAGCTCCAACAGACGTTCTTTGATGGACAATCCACCGGCATAGCCACCCAGCTTTCCTCCGGCATTGATCACTCGATGACAGGGAACGATCAGGCTGATGGGGTTTCGTCCATTGGCCGTGCCGACCGCTCGGCAGGCATTTGGATCTTTCAGAGCCGTGGCGATTTGTTTGTAAGAGCGGGTTTCACCATAGGGAATTTTTCGCAGCTCGGCCCAGACTCGCTGTTGAAAAGGAGTTCCCTCAAGCTCAAGCGGAAGATCAAAGATTTTCCGTCGCCCCTCGAGATATTCCGTGATCTGCTTTTCGGCCCGATCAAGGATTTTTGATTGAGCGGAACCGGCCTTTTCTTTCGGGTGGTGCTCGTCATCCCAGAAAACGCCGTGGAGGGCCTTATCGGAAGCGACCAAATACAAAGGCCCGATCTTGGAGTTTATTTTTCTTTGCGCTTTGTCCATGAGTGTTCCTTTTTTTGGGAAGAAGGGGTCGAAGTCCGCCAGAGCAAAGCCGCCACATAGCCCCGCCAAGGGCGCATGTTTTCGATCGCCTCTTTCGAATGGGCTTCAAGAGCCCGGGCAAGAATAAGGTCGCTAGCTGGAAAGGCATCCGCATCTCGCAAAACTTTAAGAGCCATATACTGAGCGGTCCAAGGACCAATGCCCTTGATCGAAAGTGCCGCCTTCAGGAAAGCCTCGACGTCTTGGGTCGGCTCTAAAGAAATCACGCCATCGCGAACGGCTTTTGAGAACTCGACGAGAGCCGTCCTGCGAACAGCAGTGGTTTTGAGTTTTGAAAGATCCGCTCCGATGATCTGGTCAGGCGTGGGGAACAAGACGACGGGCTGCCCATCTTGAAAAAGCCCCGTGGGCGTACCGGCGATTTCGATCAGGTCTCGCACCAACGTCCGACCCCGCTCAAGACTCACCAGTTGACCAAGAATCGTCGAGACGGCGATTTCAAAAGGATCCCAGCCCGAGGGCAAACGAACCCCTGGCGAAGACCGGAGAAGTTTTTTGAGCCGAGGATCCGTTTCCAAAGCGTTTGCCACCATCACCGGATCCGAGTCCAGATCAAAAAGCTGCCGCACCCGAGACGCAATCGCATGAATCGCTGAAGTTTCGGGAAAGTCGATTTCAACGACGAGACTCGAATTCTCGGGGTCATCCTGAATACTGACCCACCCGATCTGTCCATTCAGGGACACGAGCCGATGCATTCGTCCGGCGGCAAAGTGTTCAAGGTTTCCCACGCGATGGCTCTCATAGGATTTCATGAGCCCGCCAAAATCAAACGGAGGACGGTAGGACAGAGAGAGTTTCAGTCCTTCATGGGGGCTCGTCTTGTGACGGCGGATCTCGCGAGGGCTTTTTTTGAACCGATCTTTGAAGGCATCGTTGAATCGTCGAATCGAGGAAAAACCGGCGGCAAAAGCCACCTCCGAAATCGGAAGCGCGGTTTCGACGATGAGCTGACGAGCCAGGTTCAATCGACTTTCAAAAGAGAGCTGCTTTGGCGTTTTCCCGATCTCTTCGACGAAGAGTCTTCGGAGGTGCCGAGCCGTCACTCCAAATTTCGCGGCAAACTTGTCTTCATCGAACTCAAGTGCATCTTGGGTATGCAGGACCTTGATGGCTCGCTGGACGATGGCTGATTTACCGATCCAGGCCGGGGACCGCGGCGCACTTTCAGGGCGACACCGCAGGCAGGGCCGATACCCCGCCCGCTCCGCCTCGATGTGACTTTGAAAGAACTCGACGTTTTCCCGTTTGGGCTTGGCCGGGCAGATGGGACGACAGTAAACTCCCGTGGTCTTCACCCCGACAAAGAATTTCCCGTCGAAACGGTGATCCCGGGTTTGCATCGCTTGGAAATAGACGTCGTCCCTTTTCATAGAACGAGGTATACACCCGGAATCTTAGACTGTCTGGCTATTTTCGGACATGGTCAACGAATGTCATTCGATATGACAGACATTAAAAATGTCGATTTTCTGGATCTCACAATCAAAGGCATAAGACTGCCCGACCTTCAAGCCCGCAAAAGAAGCCTTTCGAGCATTCGAAAATGTCATCATCCATTGCGTACCACTTTGAAGGTCTGTCGTCATAAGAACCGGGGTCCCTGCGATAGTGGCACAGCCGCCATGTCAGCAAGTTTTCTTTGCGAGATCCTCCGAGATCCGGACACACTCAAGCCGTACACTGAGCTTACTTAACTGCGGGCCTCGACGCCAAATCCCGATGCTTAAAGTTGATGATTTGCGACTTTCACCCACGAAGTGTTTGTTTGAATGCTAAAGAAAGTCGAGCGAAGGCATTTTCGCCTCGGCTCGAAGGCAGCTCATCAGAAACCAACAGAGTCCAGAATCTCCGTCATAAAGGCCCAGTTGTCTTTGACCCGACCTCTCGAAAGCTCGATTGGATTGCCAGAGCGAATGCACGGCAAAAGCCTTCGCCCGATCAAGCCACTCCTCGTCCCCGGTTCGTTCAAAGAGAGAAAGGAAGGCATACCCATTTCCGGCATTCCCATGACAAAATCCGTGGGTCTTCGTCAAAGGACCGGCGGCCCAAACCGTATGACCGGCCTCCAACAGGAGTGAATCGACCTCATTCGTCGGAAAAGCCCTGAAGCAGGTCAGCAGACCGGGAGCCCCGTGACACCATTGCAGTAAAAACTTGTTCGGCTGCTTGAATGTCAGCGATTGAATCCAATTTACGCGGCCATTGTCACGAGAGACCGATCCGTGCAGGGTTTCAGACGCTCTTTTGATCAGCTCGCCTCTCTGGGGCTCAGACAAGAAACGGAAGGCAGATAGCAGCGAAAGAATATTTCCAGCAAAGCCATGGGCCGCGCCAAGCAGTTGATAGCTCTTTCCATAGAGAACCTGTGTCCAAATGGCCGTGGGTGATTCATCAGAGACCTTCCATTCATTGAAAACTCGCCGAATCGCCAGATCAATGATCGGAACCAGTTCCTTTCGCCCGGTTCGCTGATAAAGCAGGCTTGCCGCAAGCAGAGCCCCGGGGGCCGCCCACATGAGTTCATTTTCGGGCCGTTCGATCACAGCCCGACTCACCTGCAAAAATTCATCAATCCTGGACGACGTCTCGTCAAAACAGCAAAGGACTGCAAGCTGCCCCAGCTTTCCGTGAAGATAGCCTAAATGAACGTCCTGATCGGCCAAGCGAGAGAGTTGATGTTCATAGGTGGGCTCAAGCATTTCCCGATAGTTGGCAGAAAGAGAAAGACCTGTTTGCTCCGAAAGACGCAAAAGCGACCAGGCCGTGCCAAGGGCCCCTCCATAGAGCGAAAGTGACGCCAAGCCATCATGACCAGGTCGGTCCCCACTAAGACTCAAGAAACCATCGTGAAGAGAAGCATCCAACTCGAGTAGAATGGAAGAAACGGCACTCTCCATCTCGCCAGAATTCCAAGGCTTCTCTTGCAGTCTTTCATGACGATGGGGATCGAAAAGCATGGTTCACTTTCACTCTCGGAACGAGACTTAACTGGCTTGCAGCCTGATCTCCACCAACTACTTCTTCGAGTTGACCAAGACTTTGCAGCCGGCCATCGCGAATCTCTTCATATCAAACGGCATCTCGAACATTTTGTCCGCTTCCATCTCGGCAAACTCTTTATGGACCTTCTTGTTCACCTGATTGCGATGGGCCTTGGATTTAAAAACGATATAAGCGAACACCGCCGTCTCATCGGGCTTGAGCTTGCACATTTTTTTGAAACCCATGCCGTACTTCGAATGATCATCCGTCACACACTCGTAGTAGCTCAGAGCCCCGTGCTTCATCCAAGTCTTGCAGCCAAGCTTGGCCATCTTTTGATAGGCCTTTAGATTCTTCTTTTTGATCGGAATGACAAATCCGTCCACATAGTGCGCCATAGAGACCTCCTTGTTGTCGAACCATTCTATGGGCCAAAAATGCCAAGGAACAACTGCTAACTCGAGACTTTCCTCTTCCTTCATCCGCACACTCTTGCATGGATCAACGGAGACAGATAGAATGCCTCATGCGAAATATCTGGCTCGTTTTGGCAGTTCTCGGCGTGGCAATCCCCTTCTCCCATTTCGCCCCATTTCTCATGGAGCAGGGGCTCAATCTTCCTCTTTTCTGGGATCTTCTTTTTGCAAACAGAGTCTCCAGTTTCTTTGCAACGGATTTGATCATTTCATCGATCGCGTTTCTGCTGTGGTCCTATTTCGATTCCAAGAAAAATAAGGTGACCCACTGGTGGCTGATTCTGGCGGCGAATCTTCTGCTGGGGTTGTCATTGGCACTGCCGCTGTATTTCTTCAGGCGCCATTCGGCCCTGAAGTGAATCGATTGAAATTTTAATTTGGTGCCCCGGGCCGGAATCGAACCGGCACGGCCCTGTGAAGGTGCCCCAGGATTTTAAGTCCTGTGCGTCTACCAATTTCGCCACCGGGGCAGATGGAAAAAGAGACGCCAGCCTAACAGACATCGCGGACTCCCGCCAACGGCACAATCCATCATCCCCCTGATTGACTGCCCGCAAGAATCGCGATTTCATGGGTCCCATGGTCTTTTTCAGAGAGCTTGCTCAAATTTTACGCCTCTCGGGCCTTCCCGCCCTGATTTTCCTGATCATCGGCACCATGAACGACCAGTTCCTGAACTCACTTCTGGAACAGGCCATGATGAACGACTCAGGCCCCGGGGTTTCCATTGCCTTCCTGGCCGGGGCTCGCTCCTGAACAGCCTGATCTTTCCGACTCTGGCCGCTCTGTCACTGATGTATGGCCTTGCCCGGTTTCGCGGCTCTCTTGAAGGCTACTCCCATTTTGTCGCCCGGGTGCCTGTCCAAGTTTTCATCGAGACCCTCCGATCCTGGGGTTCCGCCATGGCCTGGGGACTGCTCCTCGTTCTTCCGGGACTGATCCGGCTGGTTCAACTGGCCTATGTTCCTCTCATCGTGATGTTCTCGAAACCCTACGATGAGGGCCAAGCCGAAGTGCTGAAGACATCCACCCGATATGCCGGCAAGCGTCCCCTTCGGCTGTCCGCTTACATTCTGGCCTTCGTCATCGTCATTCCTCTTGTCGTGACCAGCCTCACCGATCCCTGGAGAAGCTACGCCAGCGATCCCATCAGCGCCTTGCTGTGCACTTTGCTTGATCTCGTTTTATTGACCCTCTCAACGCAAATCCTCTTCCGATTGTTCGATCGCATACGAAAGGAGTCCGGTGATGAATCTCTTCTTCCAATGGAAAGACATTCCCTCTCGCAACAAGGGGCTCACGTTTGACGACGTTCTGATCGTTCCCGCACGGTCCGACATCCGCTCTCGGCGTGAACCCTCCCTCGAAACTCGAGTCACAAAGACACGCACCATCCAGCTTCCCCTGATCAGCGCCAATATGGACACGATCACTGAGTCAGGCATGGCCATCGCCATGGGCTCACTGGGTGGTCTTGGGATCCTTCACCGGTTCATGGATGCCAAAGAGCAAGTTCGCCAAGCCCGCGAAGTCGTCGAAGCCAAAGTCGGTCCCGTTTCCGCCAGTGTCGGCGTCACCGAGGACGAACGAAACCGCGCCCAAGCCCTGATCGATGCCGGCGTGGATATTCTCACCATCGACATCGCCCACGGACACTCGGTGCAAATGCTCGAGATGATGGAATGGATTAAAAGGATCTCGCCGAAAACCGAAATCATCGCTGGCAATATGGCGACCCCTGAGGCCGCCGTCGACCTGATCAATGCGGGCGCCGATGCCATCAAGGTCGGTATCGGTCCGGGCTCGATGTGCACCACGCGCATCATCACCGGCTGCGGAGTTCCCCAACTCACCGCCATCGCCCTCTGCGCCGAAGTCGCGCTCAAACACGGAGTTCCCTTGATTGCCGATGGCGGACTCAGAACCTCGGGCGACATCATGAAAGCCCTTGCGGCTGGGGCCGACACCGTCATGCTGGGAGGCATGC
>JAHBUU010000159.1 GCA_019637895.1 Pseudobdellovibrionaceae bacterium
TTCCGCTGGGGAGTGAGGGGCCAACCTGGCTGTCTCAGACACTTGTCTTGTCACTCGCTTGCGTTCGCAAGCTCGCGCCAATCCAAAACTCGCATCCAGGATGGCCCCTCACTCCCCAGCGGAAAGCGGGGGAATCTGGGGGTCTTACTGGCCGGGGGGAGTCCCCTGCTCTTTGCGTTTTTTGATTTGTGCTTGGGTGGGATGGGGGACAAGTTTTGTATAAAAAAAGAGAGAGGGTGGCCTCTCTCTTTTTTATGAAGATCTTTTTTCTTTTTGTTTAGAAGACGCTGCCTGGGAGGGGGCGGAGTTGGCCTCTGGTGCGGGCTTTGGCGATGATTCGTTGCCATGGCAGGGTGTTGACGTAGGTGCCGTAGTTGACGGTTCCTGCGCCGTTGACGTTGTTTCCGAAGCCGCCGTTGTGGACGCCGATGACTTGCATGGTTTCCAGGTCGTAGACGGGGGCGCCTGAGCTGCCGGGTTGGGTGTCACACTGGTGATGCAGGCTGCGAGGGCCGTTTCCGCGGGAAACGAAAGGCAGCATTTTGCATCGGCGAGACCATTCCAACGGGCGTCCTTCAGGATGGCTAAGGACGGTGAGGACTTGGTTCGGTTGAACGCGATCCTTGATGTTGACGGTCGAGTATTTGATGGGAGCGCGATCGACTTCGAAGACGGCCCAGTCGGATTCGCGATCAAGCTGCAGTGAAACCACGCGCAGGCAGCGGGACACGAGACCACGGCGGTCGCCGCGAACACCCCACTGGATCGTGATGTCAGGGCAGGCGTAGTTGTCGCCGATCGGAGCGGGCAGGGTCAGAAAGCAGTGGCCTGCCGTTAGAACCAGATTGCTGCCGATATGGGTGCCGGTGCAGCCCATGGAAATCAAACCCACGGTGTCGACGGCTTCGCGAACTTGGTGCGGGAGATTGACGGCGCCTCCGTTCGAGACGACCAAGTCGTTGGACCCAATGACCTTGGCGTGAGCGGTCGCAGAAAGAGCGAGACTCAAAAACAGGCTGGCGATTGTTGTCATGGAAACCCCCTCGTTGGAGGCTTTTCTCGTTTTGGTGGTTCCAAAAGTCAACCGATCCTGAAAAAAAGGCAGTGCTTGAGATCTTGACGCGATGCGTGTTTTGCTCTCGAAAAGAATAAGCTCATCCCTGAGAGCAGAGAAAAAGAAAAGCCGCTGATGAGCGGCTTTTCTTTTCGTTCCTTTGTGGTTCGAAACGAACAATCAGTGAGCGGCTTTTTTGCACTCAGCTTTGTCTTTGTTTTTCATGTCTTTGCAATCAACGGTTTTCGCAGCCGCTTTTGTTTCTGTGGCTTCGGTGGTTGTCGTTGTTGTGGTCGCAGTTGTTTTTGTTTCTTTGGCAGCGGCATGACCAGTGTGAGCAGGTGGGTTGGCCAGAGCGATCGAAGCGGACAGAGCAACGAGTGCGGACAAAATCATTTTCATAACCAGGTCTCCTTGGGAAAACCGATGTTTTAAGCGAAGAAACGGAATGTCTCTTCGTACGCAGTTAGTATCGGCGACGAGGTTCAAGACGGAATGAATGGCGGATTAAACTTTCTTTACGGCACGTCGAGGTGGGGCGGTTTTGACCGTTTCAAGGCTCTTTGGGAGCGGGGACTTCCTGAAGGGCTGGTTGCAGAACGGCCCGCTGGCTGTCTCGGATTTCCTGGATCAGATGGTCGAGGCGATCATTGTCGAGGATGATGATGCGTTTCCCATTTTGCGAAATGAGACCGTTTTCACGCAGCTCGGAGAGAACGCGAACGGCCGATTCTTGCACGGTGCTCATCATGGAAGCGATGTCGATCTTGGTCAGCGGAACTTTGATCATTTTGAACTGCCCGTAACGAGTTCCGAAACGTTCTCTCAGCATATCCAAAAGCAAAATCGCGCGGTCACGCAAACTGCGTTTGGTCCATTGGAATGCAAGGCGCGAGGTCAATGCGTTGTTCGCCATCTCGACCAAAACATGTTCCATCAATGCGGGACGGGCTTCCGCATTTTTGCGGAATGCGCTCCATGGTAAAGCGCAGACTTCAATTTCCGGCATGAGTGGACGGGCGTGAAATTCGATTTTGATTCGTGGCAGATGAAGCTCGGGGCCGAACAGTGAACCCTCTCCTGTGAGGAACAAAATATCTCCGCCTTCGTCGGTGACCTTGAAGGCTCCGTGGCGAGTGGTGATGGCATTTTCTTTGAGAAGTTGAGTGAGGGCTTGAGTGTCTTTTTTCTTGATGGTGAGAATTTTCAGCTCGTTCTCGGGGCGGTCCAACTGTTCAGCAGGACGGGTCAGTCTGAGTATGCACTGATTGGCAACAGGACATTCCTTGCACATTTGAGGATGCTGCATGACGGTTCCTTTGAGACTTCTAAAGGCTGCGGTTGCGATGGTGACCTCCATCATAGCTTAACTTTCTTTTCACAAATTAAACATTGAGGTAGCTCAAGAATAGGTCATTTCAAAAGAAATCAAATAAGATAGCTAAGTGGCTAAGCTAATTTTAACTTCCAAATAGTCCCGTCTCCATCTTCGCCAAGACAAAAGTCCAGCCGGGTTTTCTCTCGAAAAACTCGGTGAAAACCCTCTTCGCCGCTCGATAAAATCCTGACATTTCAGAGGGGAAAATGCTTTGACCTCGCCCTTGAACCAGCTTCTCATAAAGTCGAGGGCCACGGATTGGCCTTCGATACGGAAGGGAGTCCGGCATGGGGATGGGAAGTTCTCTCAAGAGAGTTTCGCACAGCGCGATGGTGCTTTTTCTCTCGTGTTTTGCCTTCGCTCAAAGTGGCGAATCGTCCCCCGAATGGGGGAGCGATGAGCCCTTCAACCAGTACTACTTGATCCATGATCCGTTTTCCAGCTTCCGCCCACGCTTCGAAGATCCGCAAAATTTGTTGCACGCTCCGAGCTTTGTGAAGGCGGTTGCCAATCTTTTGAATTTCGATTTTTACAATCGTCCGCTCCCAGCACCGCAGGAGCCTTACAACCGACGGGGACATTTCGGTGATTGGGTGAATGATCCGCGGGATAACAATTGCTACAACACGCGAGCGAAAGTTTTGATCAGGGATTCGACTAAACCCGTGGTGTTTCGCTCGAATCCTTGCGTGGTCGACGGCGGAGAATGGCTCGAACCTTATGTCGGAAAAACGGCGCGCTTAGCGAAAGAAGTGCAAATCGATCATCTGGTTGCTTTGAAGAATGCTTATGTGAGCGGAGCTTCCAAGTGGGACTGGCCGTCGCGTTGCCTGTATGCGAATTACCTTGGGAACAGCTTTCATCTCGTGACGGCGGATGCGAGGGAAAATATGCGGAAGGGTGCCCGGACGCCCGCTGATTGGATGCCGCCGAACCGAGGCGTTACCTGCGCTTATCTGAACAACTGGCTGAGAACGAAAATGATCTGGGGCTTGGCACTGAACGTCCGTGAGGCTCAGGCGATTCAAGGAATCGTTCGTCAAGCGGGATGCGAGCCCGAGCGTTTCATGATGGATGAGCGGGATCTCAAAGCTCAGCGACAAACGATCGCGGCCAACCTCGATCTCTGCTCGAGGATGAAGCCGCGACCATAAGGTCTTAGTTCTTTTCTTCTTCGCCACCGCCGTCGGCGGCCACTTGCGAACGAACTTCGTCCATGTTCACTTCACGAACTTTTTGAACGATCTCTTCGAGAACGTCTTCGGGCAGGGAGCCCGGCTGAAGGAAGATCAGTTCCTTGTCCTTGAAAATCCCAAGGGTCGGGATGGACATGATGCCGAATTGTCCCGCGAGCTCGGCTTCGTCGTCGGTGTTCACTTTGACGAATTTCAGATCGGGGTGTTTCGCCGCCGTCGCTTCGAAGATCGGGGCGAAGTTGCGACAAGGACCGCACCAGGGAGCCCAGAAATCAATAAAAACCATTTCATTGTTGTCGATGGTTTCCTTCACATTTTTTGCGGTCATTTCCAGTACGCCCACGGGGGTCTCCTCTCGCTTTGAAGGGGTGAAGCTCTCACCCTCCGCTTCAATATGGTACGAAAAAGCGTCTCGTCAAGGTGCGTCTGTCTCGTCTTTTGACAGCCTCAAGTCCAGGAGGGCGAGTCCCGATAAGTTTCTCATGCGAATGTGGAATGTCAGTGGGCTGTTGGTGCCACTTTTCTTGTCGTCCTCGTTGATCGTGGGTTGCACGGGTGCCGTGGATCCCAGCGTTTCGTTCCTTTCGTTTTCTTTGCCGAGCTTAAAGAACACCGGAGCCAGTCCTTTTCAGCAGGAACTGGAGTCACAGGGTTATATCGAACTTCAAGGGACCTGCGATAAATCGGTGACCGGTTTTCAGTTTCAGTTTGATCGGAATGGTTGGAAAGACATCTCTGCTTCCGGAGGGATGGCCCCGCCGGGAGTGACTCCGCCTGCGAGACCTTACGATGCGGATTGTTCGGACGGACTCTTTTTCATCTATCTGTTCGCGGACGAGCTGCAGGCTTATCTGCCGGCCGGTCAAAATTTCGAGACCTATTCTCCCTCCGCCGTTCATTTACGAGGAGTGGCTGGTCCTTTCACGACGGAACCGCTGACCTTCTATGGCACGGGTCAAGGGCCCGGTGGAGGCGGTGGACCTGAAGCCAACTCCTTCATTATGCGTCCACTCAGTTCGCGGTTTGGTGTCGACCTGTGTATGCCGGTGGATCTGATGCTTGTTTATGTCGAATCGGGCTCGACCGCGTGGTCGGGATGGGTGTCGAACTCTGCCGAACGGCAGATCGGTCTGAATATTTTGGATTTTACGTCGAACGATTTCAAATTCTACTCTGATGGTGACTGTCAGACGGGAATTGTTTCTGCCGTCTCGATTCCCAAGAATGAAGTTTCGAAACGATTGTATTTCAAGGGGACGGTGTCTGGAACCGGGCGGATTCATGGAACTGGCGTCGGTTTTGGTGGGATGGGCGTCGAAGGGCCTACATCGATCGAGATTCGTTCGACCTCAGATCCTTATGAAGTGCGATTCTCGGATTCTCTGCGTCGGCCGAGTGCGGGCACTTGCCAAACGCTCACTGTTTTCTTGCAGGACGATCATGGGGCTGTCACGAGCACGCTTGCATCCGAGATCCCTGTTTTGGTTTCGGGGGAGGGCGGTTCCGAGTTGGCCGGGGTCAGTCTTTTTGACAATCGAAGTTGCCAGGGTTCCGCCTCTCCCGGCAGTTTGAATCTGACATTCCCCACTGGTGGAGCTTCTTGGCGAGAGATCTCCTATCGGGTGGATCATGAGTCGTCGACCGCTCTCTTTGCTTCGTCCGCGCTTTTAACCTCGTCCGAACCGGGCCGTCATTACATCAACCCATGGATGGCCGCTCATGGAGTTCATTTGTCCTCGTCGTCGTATTCGGTGCTGCCTTATCAGGCGCCTGACTGCATCGAGATCAAAGTGACTTTGGTTGATCAACACGGTTACCCTCAAAACACCATCTCTTTCCCTGCGGAGTTCGACTATACGATCGATGACATGGGGCTGACCGCACTTTATTCGAACTCCGGCTGCATCGGGACCCCTGCGAGCAAAAGGGTCGTGAGTTTTGCATCTGGCGATTTTACGCAAAAAGTTTATCTGAAATTGGCGTCTTCATCGCAGGCGGCTTTCTTGACCATCTTGGGATACGAAGAGGTTCCTCCGATGAGCCCTCCTCGATTGAATTCCTCGGCTGTGTCCTGGACAGCGGCAGTCGTCGGGAACCTCGTGTCCTTGGGTGGCTCAATGCGACAGGTGTTCCGTCTGCCACGAGTGCTTTCGGGGATACCTCTCTCGGTTCCATTGTCCGATGTCCCGGTCGTCAGCGAACTCGGGGACGCTGCTTATTCCAGCAGCAAGATGAGCGTTGCCTACAATGCGACATCGCCTTTGGCTGTCCATGTGGGGCAAGAGGCGAACCGTGCGATCAATCAGAGGGTTTGGGAGTTGAATGGTGGCGATGGGATCGCCAATAGCGTCGATTCGAATATTTTCCTGACGATGGGGTATACCGCCGCCATCATGTTCCGCACCAGCGCGACGGGAACTCAGGTTCTGATGGGATTCAGAGACCAGGCCATGGAGCAGTATGTGATTGGTCCAAGTGGCTCGGTGAATGTCATGGGCTGTAGCATGGGTTTGGGGTTAAATGATGGGAACTGGCATACCCTTGTCGTCAGTCGCGGTCCGTTGTTTGCGTTCATGGATATTTACTATCAGATCGATGACCAGACCCCTCAGAGTTGTTCTGTGGATCCGATGATCTCTGCGATGCTGCCGAGTGCTTTCACGGCGCCGTTCGGTGTCGGCAAGCTGGATTCGGCCAATCCTGGGCTTGTTGGTCAGGTCGTCGAGGTCCTCTATGACGATAGTCAGGCCATCTATGGACTCAGCGATCCGCTCTTTGGGCGAATTCGTCAGCATCTGAACAATCGTTACCCTCTGAAATAAGACTTCTTCCGCAGTGCGGAAGAAGTCTTCATCCTCCGACCGCCTTTGCTTGAGGCTCCCTCTCGCTTTGTTATAGGCTGATCCAACAACGAGGGA
>JAHBUU010000016.1 GCA_019637895.1 Pseudobdellovibrionaceae bacterium
TGAGGCCTGCCGCCATCAGGCGGGACTGTGTGTCCGGACCTGATGCCGTCGAGTCTGAATTGGATTTAAAGGCGTGATAGGACAGCACGGGTTGCAGGCGATTCTCTGCAAACTGACCTTTCCAGACGGCCCCATGCATGAGGTGCTTGTGCGGTCGAGGGTTTGCTTTGGCCTCGGACTCGGGACTGTTCATGGCCATCAGGATCAGGTCGCTTGCCCCGAGGTCAATGGTCGCTTTGACTCCGGTGTCGTACTTGGCCTGATGGAAAACGATCTGTGCACCATTTGACAGGGCACCATAAGGACCGGTCAGGGCTGTGCTAGCTTCGGATTTGAAATAAAGGTCCCTGGCATCGGAAATGGTCTCGTGGCCGCCGACATCGGTATTGGTTTTTCCGAAGGTCAGAGCCAGTTGGCCTAGGCGATGAGTGATCGAGGCGTGGTCAACTCGGCTAGACAGACTGTCTACACCTTGATCGGTGCTTTCATTGTTGAGTCGAAAGCGCAAACGGTAGGACAAGTCCTCGTTCATATCGCCCCGTAAATCCAAGCGAGCGGTATTGAGAGTAAAAGCCGTTTCGTCGGCGGCACCAGCCGCTTTTGCCGCACGGTTAAAGTTGCCCGCATCGTAATCTGGTCGCAGTTCCAAAGTGAGCGCCGCCATTGCGGGCGAGGTCAAGCCGGCGAGAGCCAGTAAAGAGAACAGAAAGACTTTCATCATCGGGCTCCTTCTTTGTCAGTGATCCTTTCAGATTTGACGGGGGTCATCAATGAAAATTCATGAAGGCATCGTGGCCTATGGTTTGACTCTGATGTGAGAGGTGTTTCAATGCCTTGATGAAGCTCAAGGTTCGAACACCTGAAGAGGCAGATCAGCTATCGATCATCGATTTTCAAGAGGCAATTGGCTGCCGATTTGTCGTCGTGCAGTTTGCGCAGACCCATGATCCCGTGATGACGGATCGATTGAAAAGGCGGTTTCTGGCCGAGCTTCTAGGTCAGAAGCCAACTGAGATTCAGTGGCAGAAAACAGAGAACGGAAAACCCTATCTTGAAAACTCGAAGGTTCATTTCAGCATCACTCATTCAGATGCGTATTGGGCTTTTGCCTATTCCGAGGATGACGAAATCGGTATTGATCTCGAAGCCTGGAGTGATCGCGACCGTCTTTCGAAAGTCGCCCTTCGGGTCTTTCAGCCCCATGAGAATGAATCTTGGTCTTCGCTTCCGTCGACTGAAGATCAGATTCGCCGGATGCTGACCCTTTGGACCCGCAAGGAAGCCTATATCAAGGCGAAGGGCTCTTTGCTCTTCCGGGAAATCTCTCAATTCGATGCGACTCAAGACAGTGATGCGGTTAAACTTTGGAGCCAAAGTGAAGATGGCTCTTTCGTCATGAGCTGTGCCCGGTTGAAATCCTGAGCTTTTTCAATTTCGGGGAATCTTTCCCATTTCGGGTCGAGACGCCGCCATCCCAAATTGCGACTCAATGAGAATCGGCTGAGGCCTCATCAAGTTTCATCATGAACTTCCGAAGAATTGTGCACACCACAACAAAAGGGGTTGTACGTATATGGCTGATGAAAAGAAAGATATGATGTATCTCCCGTTCGCAGACGCTCGCAAGCGGGGATTGATCCGAATCGTTTCTCTGTTTTTCTGGGTCACCGCCATTGATTCGATCGGGTTGGCCTCTGTGGCCTGCGCGTTTCTGACGGTCGCCGGATTTGCTCAGATCTTTACTGGAAAATTCAGTGCGGGTTTTCAGCTTCTCCTTTTCGCCGCCGCCATGGGTGGTTTGGTTTACTATCAATACAAGCTCCTCCAAAAAGGAACGTCTCCGTTCAAAAAGTTGTTCGGGATGCAGGTCCTCAAGTTTGATCCGGAGCTGAAGGCTTATCGTCGCTGCACTCCGAAGGAGTATGTGATGAGGGACATTCTCGCCATCGCTTATCTGCCAATTCCAACGATGGTCCTTTCGGTTCCGATCATCATGGGTGGCGCTCTGGCGGGGGGCCTGACTCATGCGACGAACGGTGATGATTACGGGGATCCAGTTCTTCGGCAGATGAATGAGAACCGCGCCAATGCGGCCGCTGCAGCAGGTGCGGCTGCCGGAGCTGCCATGTCTTTGAAGATCATCCAATCCTTCCCTTGGCTGTTGGCGGCTCATGACACCTTGATGAAAACAATGGTCGTCAACGTCAACTCTCAGCAGGCGAAATACTTTGAAGAGGGCGGACTGTTTGAGACTGGTGAAGTCGTGAAGCCGTATTCACAAGCGGCATAAGTTGACTGAATGTTGTTTTTCGAAGGCTCCATTCGAAAGAATGGAGCCTTTTCTTTTTCTAAGACGACCTGGTCTTTGGTCTGGCCTCAGTTTTCAAGAAACCGTCTACGACATCGACTGTTTTTTCGGGAATGTGGTCTTGGAAAGTGAAATTTCATGACATCCATTAAGTGATCGAAGGCCTGTCCGAAAGGGTTCTTATGACTCTTTCAAAAAGACTTCTGAATACAATCATGATCCTTTGTCTCCCGCTCCTGGCGCCGGTTTCCGGTTGGTCGGCGAATGCCACGCCTGACTTTTATAAATGCAATAACAGGGTGAGCGGAGAGTGGAATTATGGCCGGGCGCCGTATGCTTGCGATGCCAGCGCCTTTGGTGAAGATCGCTTTGTTAAAACCAACTATTTGGGTGTTGTGTTCCAGGACTCCCAGACTCGGGATGCTGAACGACGTCGCTATGGAAGTGAGCTGAACGCGGTGGTGAAGACCGCCGCCCAGGTCTATTTGAAAAAGCGAAAGCCAAGTGCCTCGGCTGCAGAAATTCAGCAATGGACACTGGCGATTCTGGCGACCTCGGCCCATGAAAGCTACTGGAGTCACTACCGAGTCGCCAGTGATGGGCGCATGAAAATGATGCGTGGAGATTCCGGTCATGGACACGGTCTCATGCAGGTAGATGACCGCCACCACTACCCGGCGGTCAACGAAGGGATTGCTTGGAATCTGGTGACCAATATCGCCTATGGAATGGATATCTTTTATGCCGCTTGGGAGCGAGCACCGTCACAGAGTTGTGTTGGGAGTGCGACCAATTGGGAAGCGCGCATCCGATCTGCCTGGAGTGCATACAATGGAGGCCCTTCGCAGATCTGCCGTTGGACGAAAACAACGGGAACCTGGGCGCACAATGACACGAACTTTCATTCCATCCTCAAGGGCCGTCGTTGGGAAACCATCGTGGCTGATCCAAACCGGACTTCGTCGGTGGCTGTTTCCTGTTTGATGGAGAAACGCGAAAACTGCGGAGCGCCCGAGGTTCCACCGGTTTCTCAGGATCCTCAGGAAGGTCGCTTGTACCGCGTCTCTGGTTCGGTGTGCTTAGTGAAAAACAAAATTTTCTTCTGTTTGGATGATGAGCGCGATCGCTCCTGCTTGGCCGCACTTGGCCCTGTGCAATCGGATGCGGTGATCGATTGGACGCCCGCTCAGCTTGCAAAATATTCGATTCAAAGAGAAGACCGACATCTGCTGTGCCGATCCCATGATCGGTCATTGATCGCCGTTGGATCTGCAATCCAGGTTCGAAAGAGCATCAATCTGCGCTCGACTCCGGCTGGTGGACAGATCGGAGTGGTTCCGAGCGGAAGCATCTTGCAGGTGCGGGACTTCGAGATCCGAAATGCATCGAAGGACAGATACTACCGTGTCACTTACGGTGGCAAAGTGGGATACATTTTCGCGGGTGATGCTGCCGAGGCATCCACTTGGGCTGTGGAAGTTGCTGCCAGCCGAGCTCCTCGGAGCACTTTGGCCCGGGTCGGTGACAAGGTGCGGATCGTGAACGCCGCAGGAATCAATTTCCGTTCTTCCCCTGGAGGCACCTTGCTCCGGAACCTTGCCAAGGGAACTTCTCACAAGGTCGAAGAGGTCGTCGCCCGCACCGGAGAAAACAAAATCTACTACCGGGTCAAAGTGGGAAGTCAGAGCGGATACATCTATGCAGGCCTTCTTTTGCCGGAAGAGACTTTGACCGATTGGGCTCAGCCCTAACTGAGGAGGTCCCATGAAGCAGATGAAATGGGGCACTCTGATCGTGCTCTTGATCCTGGCGGCAGGTTACGGCCTTCGGCGCTCGCCGGTGACTTCTGTCGATACAAAAAAACCAGAGACAAGATCCCTGGCCTCCAGTGAGGAGCCGACCAAGGCGGCATCCCTGACTCCGGCAGCGAAAGAGCCCCCCGCTCCAAAGGGCCCGTCTCTGGCTGGTGCAACAAATGAAATTCCGGAGATCCGGCGTTTGCGTGAATGTCTGGAGTCAGAGAAATGCGATTATCCTCAGACCGATCCCCAATCTTACGCCCTGGGAGTCGGGCAGGATCTGCAGAAGAGCCTCAAGGCTTTGGCCACGCGCCTCAAAGCGGAACCGAATCTTTCCGTAGAAGCGGAAGTATTGGCCCGTGAGTTGGTGGTGAATCCCGACGGTCATATTCAGGAGGGGGCTCTGGCGATTTTCGCGGAACTCGCTCCGGCCTCTGAAAACCTGGAGGCAATCGTTGAAGGTCTTCAGATGAATCCTGCGGATGTTTTGATCTTGGAGCAGGCGGGTGCGGAGCTGGCTCGTTATCTGGGCCGAGCGGAAGAGCCGGTGGTTCATCAGTTCATGGCAAAAACACTGACGGATGGAGCGCTCTTTGCGTCTCAGAAGGCGGGGAGTTTGGTCCGGGGATTTCTGACTCCCCAGTCCGTTTCCTATTATCGAGAGGTCTTAAAAAGGCTTCCTCCGGATTCCACGAAGGCTCGTTATTTACGAGGAAGCCTGGACGAATTCGAACGTCGCTCGCAGGGCGGCTGATTTAGAACGCAGGTTCGTTGTCGTCGTTATCATGACGAGTGTCACGATCGTCCGTGCCGTCGATATCGTCGTGTCTACGTCCGTCGTCACGGTCATCTCCGGTTCGGTCTTCGTCGCCGCCGCAGGGCTGTTCATAGGTTTCACAAGCCGCCACTTTATACGGAAGAATAAGGGCCGAAACGCTGAAGAAAAGGGCGAAGAAAACGAGAATGGCGTATTTCAAGGAAACCTCCGGGTATCGATGAGAACAGAGGGATTTAGAGGGAGACCCGGGGAAGGTCAAGGCATGGGGCTTCGAGGGTGAAAATATTCAATAAAAAAGGGGCCATTTGGCCCCTTTTGAATCTGGTTGTCAGAGGGAAAACGGCTCGCGCCTAGTCTTCATCTTCATCGCTGTCGTCGTCCTCGTCGTCATCATCTTCCTCGTCATCATCATCTTCATCCTCATCATCCGCGTCTTCTTCGACTTCCAGACGGACGAGCCATCCTTCTTCGTAAGGGTCTTCTTGGATCAGGCCGGGCTCTTCGACGACTTGGCTGTTGATTTCAAGAACGGTTCCGGCAACCGGAGAGTAAATATCAAGAGGGCCGTCATTGGTTTCGACGGTTCCGAAAGCGACCTCTTCTTCGACTTGTTCGCCCTCGGAGGGCAGTTCGACGGAAGAGATCTCGTCGAAATCCTCGAGAGAGTCCTCGTTGATCCCGATGGTGATCACGTTGTCTTCCTGCTTGTACCAGAGGTAGCCCATGAAGTTTCTGACGTCGCTCATCTCAAATCCTTTCGGTTCTTCAAATCAATCCTAGATATCGTAATACAGATGGAACTCATAAGGAACCGGCCGTTGTTGAACGGGACGGACTTCTTTGTCGATCTTGTACGAGATCCAGGTATCCAAGAGATCTTGGGAGAAAACATCCCCTTTGGTCAAGAAAGAGCCTTTGTCGCGAAGAGCATTCAGGCTTTCCTCGAGCGTTCCGGGAATTGAAGGAATTTTCGCAGCTTCTTGAGGTGGCAATCCGTAGATGTCCTTGTCGAGTGGATCTCCGGGATTGATTTTGTTGATGATCCCATCGAGACCCGCCATCAAAACTGCCGCTTCCGCGAGATAAATATTTGCTGACGGATCTGGAGTGCGGAACTCCAGGCGTTTTGCTTTTGGATTCGGGCCCGAGTTCGGGATACGGATGGCGGCCGATCGGTTTTTGAACGAATAAGCCAGTTTGATCGGAGCCTCGAAGCCCGGAACCAAACGTTTGTAGGAATTTGTGGTCGGGTTGATGAAACCACAAAGAGCCGGAGCGTGTTTCAAGACGCCGCCGATGTAGTGGAGCGCCATTTCCGAGAGTCCCGCGTATTTGTTGCCAGCAAAAAGATTCTTGCCGTCTTTCCACAACGACATGTGCATGTGCATGCCCGAGCCATTGTCGCCGAAGATTGGTTTTGGCATGAAGGTGACAGTTTTGCCATGGCGGCGAGCGACGTTTTTCACGATGTATTTGAACCACATCATTTTGTCGCCCATGTTGACCGCGCTATCATAGCGGAAGTTGATCTCGTGCTGTCCCGAAGCCACTTCGTGGTGATGGCGCTCGACCGTCATTCCAAGGCGGTCCATCTCAAGGCACATTTCGGTTCGGAGGTCGTGCATGGAGTCGGTCGGAAGGGCCGGGAAGTAACCTTCTTTATGACGGGCTTTGTATCCCAGGTTTCCGCCCGCTTCTTCGCGTCCGGTGTTCCAGGTTCCTTCGACGGAATCGATCGAATAAAAACCGCTGCTGCTCGTTTGTTCGTAGCGGATATCGTCAAAGATGAAAAACTCGGCTTCGGGACCGAAGAAGGCGGTGTCCGCGATGCCGGTGGATTGCATGTAGGCGAGAGCTTTTTTGACGATCTGGCGAGGGTCACGTTCGTAGGCTTGCAGAGTTTCGGGCAAAACCACGTCGCACAAGAGAGAAAGTGTGGGGACTTGCATGAAGGGATCCATGGTCGCGGTTGCGGGATCAGGCAAAAGAACCATGTCGGATTCTTCGATTCCCTTCCAGCCGCGAATCGAGCTGCCGTCGAAAGCCACGCCGTCTTCGAAGGTGGTCGCCGAGAGTTCCGTCATCGGAATGCTCACGTGTTGCCAAGTTCCGACCATGTCGCAGAACTTGAAGTCCACCATTTTGGCGCCCTTTTCTTTGCCAAAATTGATTGCGTCTTGCGCTTTCATCCCCGTCTCCCTTTGTTGTGTTGTGACCATTCCCGTCCTACAGGGCTTCCTCGTTTTTCTCGCCCGTGCGGATTCTGAGAACGGATTCAATATTTGAAACAAAAATTTTACCGTCACCGATTTTCCCGGTGTGCGCGGCTTTGCGGATCGCCTCGACAGCGGCGTCACACATCCCAGAGGGAAGAACCACTTCGAGTTTTACTTTTGGGAGAAAATCGACGACGTACTCGGCGCCTTTGTAAACTTCGGTGCGTCCTTTTTGCCGGCCGAAGCCACGGATTTCCGTGACCGAGACCCCTTCGACGCCGACTTCCGCGAGAGCGTCGACAACATCGTCAAGTTTAAAAGGTTTTATGATAGCTTCGATTTTTTTCATGTTACCGGTGGTTTACAGAACAATATCAGATCAGATAAATCGGTCAAACAGAGCCCTTGCTCGAGACAGTTGTTTTTGCTACACAGGCGCCGGGGATTCGGGGGGCGTTCAGCTCCATATTTAGAGTTCCTGCACGAAAAGTTCGCTCAGTCTGTTGGAGGGGGTTCTGATGACGACGCGCTTTTTCGTCTATGGTTCTATGTCGGAAGGCATGGTCCACTGGTCGAAAATTTCCGAAATGATTGAGAAAATCGTTCCAGCTTCGATCCGGGGAACCGCCTGGCGTCTGAAAGTGGGTTTTCCCGCCCTCGTCGCCGGGGGAGACCATCTCATCAACGGTCAGTTGGTGGACCTGAAATCGTCTGAACTCTTGATCAGTCTTCTTGACGAGTTTCACGGGTTTAACCGCTTTGATCCCGATAAGAGCTTGTATGTTCGCCAGGAAGTGATCGCACTTGTGGGTGACGAAACGGTCTCCTGCTGGGTCTATTTTCTGAATCCTCGCAAGATGCCTTCGGGGGCCCGTGTCATCACGGATGGGGACTGGCAAAAGTCCCTCGTGGAAGAGCCCGCGTTAACGGACAAGCTGACTGAGCGGCAGAGGACTTATCTGACCCGGCTTGGTGCTGCGACGGGCCGAGAAATTATTCCGATCAATGATATGTCTCTCTACCGGGAGCTGATGAACTTGGACTTGATCGTGGACAAAGGGCGACGGCTGGCACTCTCGAAGTTCGGCCAAGAGGTCGTTCGCTATCTTGGGTAGAATGACGAAGACACCGACCTTTCGAATCGTACTGATCGAGCCTGAGATTCCTCAGAACACGGGGAATATCGGGCGAACTTGCGTCGCGACGAACTGCGAGCTTCATCTCGTGGGAAAATTGGGTTTTGAGATCAATGATCGCAACCTCAAGAGGGCGGGACTCGATTACTGGGTCCATCTGACGTGGTTTCACCATGCGACCTTCGAAGATTGGTGGAAGCAGGTCGAAGACCCGACAAGAGCCTTTTACTTCACGACGAAATCGCCGCAGCTTTATACGGATGTCCAATATCGTCCCGGTGACTGGTTGGTTTTTGGCAAAGAAACCAAGGGTCTCGACCCCGAGCTGATTCGACGCAATGCAGATCAGGCGGTCAAAATTCCCCTGCTGGGGCCGACTCGAAGTTTGAATTTGTCGACGGCCGTGGCGATCGCGAGCTACGAAGGGATTCGTCAAATGGGTCCCGCTCTTTCCGAGGTTCAGTCTTAAGTTTTGCACAAAATTCGAGGGGTTCCGGGGCTAGAACCTGTAGGGTGTTCTTGCTCTTGTTCGGTTTGCAGGTCTATGCTTGGCGTCTATGTTCATGCAAACACTGACCAAGATTTTTGGAACGAAACACGACCGTGAAATGAAGCGAATCCACCCCATTATCAATCGGGTGAATTCTTTCGAGAGTTCGATGAAAGCTCTCACGGACGATCAACTCAAAGCCAAAACGCCGGAACTCAAACAGCGGCTCGCCAAGGGCGAAACCCTGAATGATATTTTGCCGGAAGCGTTTGCCGTTTGTCGGGAGGCCTCACGACGCGTGTTGGGGATGCGCCACTATGACGTGCAGTTGATCGGTGGTTACATCCTTCACCGCGGAAGCATCGCTGAGATGAGAACCGGGGAGGGGAAAACCCTCGTCGCCACTTTGCCCGTTTATCTGAATGCGCTTTCTGGAAAAGGTGTTCACGTTGTGACGGTGAACGACTACCTCGCTCGTCGTGACGCCGAGTGGATGGGTCGTTTGTACAACTGGTTGGGTCTTTCGATTGGCGTGATCGGCCACGGTCTGACCGATCAAGAGCGCAAAGCCGCTTACGGTGCCGACATCACCTATGCGACCAACAACGAGCTGGGTTTCGACTACCTTCGCGACAACATGAAGTTTGATCTCGAGGACTACGTCCAGCGCGATTTCAATTTTGCGATCGTGGATGAGTGCGACTCGATCTTGATCGACGAGGCGAGAACGCCGCTGATCATTTCCGGTCCGGCGGAATCGTCGACGGAAAAATATTACGTCGTGAACACGATCATTCCGCATCTTAAGCGGGATGTGCATTTTTCGATGGAAGAAAAAACCAAGACGGCATCCCTCACCGATGATGGGAACCGCAAGGTCGAAGAGCTCTTGGGGATCAACAATCTCTACGATCCTGAACACATCGAGCTTCTTCACCACGTTTATCAAGGCCTGAAGGCTCACTATCTTTATCGCCGAGACGTTGAGTACATGATCCAGAACGGCGAAGTGGTTATTGTCGATGAATTTACGGGCCGTCTGATGCCGGGTCGTCGTTGGTCTGACGGTCTTCACCAGGCGATCGAAGCCAAAGAAAACGTCGAAGTGAAGAGCGAGAACCAAACACTTGCGACGATCACTTTCCAGAACTTCTTCCGGATGTACAACAAGCTGTCCGGTATGACGGGAACGGCGGATACCGAGGCGGCGGAATTCAAGAAGATCTACAAGCTGGATGTTTCCGTGATCCCGACGAACAAGCCGATTGCGCGGATCGATCAGGAAGACATCGTTTATAAAACCGAGCAGGGGAAATTCAAAGCCATCGTCGAGGCGGTCAAAGAGCGCCACGCGAAAGGCCAGCCGATCTTGATCGGGACCGCTTCGATTGAAAAATCGGAATTGCTTTCCGAGTTCTTGAAAAAAGCCGGAATTCGTCATGACGTTCTGAATGCGAAGGCGCACGAGCGTGAGGCCGAGATCGTGGCTTTGGCGGGTCGAAAGGGTGCGATTACGATCGCGACCAATATGGCCGGTCGTGGAACTGACATCATGCTCGGAGGGAACGCCGAAGTTCAGGCGCGGAAAGCCGCTGGCGCCGAAGACTCTCCGGAGTACCCAGCTTTGCTCGAGAAATTTAAAAAACAAACCGAAGATGAACGCAAAGAAGTGATCGCGGCCGGCGGACTTTGCATCGTCGGAACTGAACGGCATGAGTCTCGCCGGATCGATAACCAGTTGCGAGGTCGTGCTGGTCGTCAAGGCGATCCGGGTGAGTCGCAGTTTTTCCTGTCGCTTGAAGACACGCTCATGCGGATCTTCAACGGCGAGCGCATTCAGAAGATCATGACCATGCTGAATATTCCTGATGACGAACCGATCACCGCTCGAATGGTGACGAATTCGATCGAAGGCGCCCAGCGCAAGGTTGAAGGCCATCAGTTCGACGTTCGTAAAAATTTGATCGAGTACGACGATGTGATGAACCATCAGAGGAACGCGATTTATGGCATGCGCCGTCGCGCTCTTGAGGGTCAAGATATCGAACGGACTATCTTGGATATGCTTGGTGACGTCACCTCGACCACCCTGGACACCTATGTTCCAGAGGGTGGGCGCAGAGAGGACTGGAGCTTCGATGGCCTGAACAACGCACTGTCGAATCTCTTCGGCTTCAAACTCGATTTCGAAAAGATGACCGTGAATTCTGAATCCATCACGGAGGCCGTGCGGACCAACGTTCAAGCCACCTACGAGCGCCAAAAAGCGATGATGGGTCCTTATCTTGGGCAGATTCAGAAGATGGTCTTGCTTCAGACGATTGATCAGCGCTGGAAAGAACATCTGCTTGTCATCGACAAGTTGAAAGAGGGTATTAGCCTGCGCGGTTATGCGCAGAAAGATCCTTTGATCGAATATAAGAAGGAAGCTTTTAACACCTTCGAGATGCTGAACAATGCGATCAAGAACGACGTGATCGAAAAAGTCATGAAGGTTCAAATCGTCGCTCAGCAGGGTGCCGAAGCCGCTGAGCAATTCCGACCTGAGGAGCAAGACCTTTCCGGTCTCGATTACCAAGGTGGGGATGAGAGCGGAGGGCTCTTGGCCTCTTCGCCCGGAGGGGATCTGGAATCCTCTGAGAAACGCAAAATGACCTTTTCCAATCGGCCTCCGGATGATCGCGTTTTGAACCGCGCGGATCGTCGTCGAATGGAAAAAAACAAGAAACGTTAAGGGTGAGGCCCGGACTTGGCATCCTGTCCGAATTGCCATCAGGCCATTGAAATCAAAAGTCAGCACATGGGGGCATTGTTCAACTGCCCCCATTGTCGTGCGGTCTTCTTTGTGGACTGGAATGGTCAACCCGAGGCGCTCGCTCAGCACGAGCCAGAGCCACCGCCCGAGACTCCGGCTCCTCTCGAACCATCCTCTGATCCATTTTCTGTCGAAGCTTCTCCGATTGAATCACCTCTTGAAATGCCCTCGATGAGTCCAAGTGATGGTTTCGCTGGGGTTGACATGCCTCCTCCTGAGGTCGCGTATGAGCCAGTTTCAGAGTCTCCACTCGAGATGCCATTCGAGGCGGCTCTTTCGCCAGTCGCTGAAGAAGCTCCAGCCCTGGATGTGCCTTTGGAGATGCCGGTTGAAAGCCCTCTTGAGATGCCAGCCGAGACTCCCGTGGCAAATGAGTCCTTTGATGGCGCCGAGCAAACTCCGGTGGGGGATCCTTTCGCGCTAGAGCCTGCGGCCGTTGCCGGTGACGAGGGGATGGCCGACGTCTTGAATTATGGGAATCAGGAAAATGCGGCCGGACCTTTGGCTTATACGGTCGTGATCGAGGGTCTTGAGCTGGCGGAAACCTTTGAAAAGCTCAAAGAAGCCCTGACGGACTCTCGTTTTAATTGGGAGTCTGACGAGGTGATGGCTCAGGTCAAGGCGGGCCGTCTCGAATTGAAAGGATTGAACCCGACAAAGGCCTCGATTCTGATCAATCGAATCAAGTATCTCCCGATTGAGGTATCCTGGAAGCAGGAGGTCTACGGTGGGACTGCGTAGCCTGACTTTTATTTCCTGTTTGATCGCATCTTCTTTGGCCATCGCCAGTGGTGGAGAAAAGGCCGCTGAAAAGTCGTCGCCTCCACCTGAGTGGGTTGAAATCCAAAGTCGTTTGCAAGTTCTCAAAGCGAAAATGGGTGCGAAGGAAAAGATGGTTCGCGACTTGATTGCGGACAAGCACCGGGGCGCAAGCCACGAGTCCTTTGAGCATCTGAAGCGAGAGCATGCCGAACTTCGCAAACTCTCCGAAGAATATGAGCAGCAACGAAATGTGCTGCGATATCGTTATCCGGAGAAGGGCTTGAAGGACGGCCGCAAGTACCAGCGTGTGGAAGTCAAATCGCTGACCGATATGGAAAATCAAATCGGAATGGAAGCGGTTCTTCAGAAAACCCAAAACAAAATGCATCGTCAATATGGCGCTTCTGAAGAGGATTCAGCGCGGACACCCGCCTCGGCGGGCGAGGCTCGGCCAGCGGCTCCTTTGAACAAAAGCTCATCGGAAGAGGGTGTGACCACTCCTTCCGTCATGTCCAAGTAGACCAGATCATCAGAATCGCCATTTCTCAATTCGCAGGGCAATTTCGATTTCTCGGCTGGATTGTCGGGGGAAGTCTTTGACGTTCCAGGCGGCAGACAGCATGGCTTTGCAAAAGCACCACGCCTGAATCAGTTGAGGATCATCCTGCAGTTCCTCGACGAGGATTCGGAATCTTTGGTCCAAGAGGGCTTCGCTTGGAACTTTGTCGGATTCTCCGTCGATGGGATTGTAAATCATCACACCGGCTTCGGCCGCGGGGTGCCCCTGATAGCCGTGGGGATCAATCACCAACCAGTCATCTTCATGGCTCAGAATATTTTCGTGATGAAGATCTCCATGCAAAAGAATGTCCTGAGATCGATCTCTGGTGAGATCGCCGAAAAGATCTTGAGCTTTGGCGAAGAGTCTTTTGTCCGTAAAGGCCTCAAGAGCATTGAAGTCGGAAATCAAGTCAGACAGATGTCTGAAAGAGTCGTCTTTGGTCGCAGAAGAGCGAAGGGCTTTGATCGTCCGGCAGATCACGCGTGTCACGGCCTCGTCACCCATGCCCGGCAGTCGCTTTCTGAGAGTGTCGCCGCTGTGGCAGCGCTTGAGAAGAAAGGCGTTCGAAAGACTCTCAAATTCCAAAAGGGTGGGCGTCACCTTCCGATAATGCCGGAGCCATCGCACCTCGTTCCACACTGAGCGAGTGGGGGGAGAGACTTTGAGAATGACCTCTGTTTCAGATGCTCGTGCTTTTGCCGTCGCGACAAAGTTAAAACTGAGGTTTTGCAAAGGGGTGACCAAGGAAAGTCCCCATTGTGTCGAGAGGTCTTCGATCAGATGTTCAAGACTTTCGAGCCACAAAAGGCCCTGATCGCCATCGACGGCTTTGATGTTTTTCAGGAAGGAGGAGGGCAGTTGCATGAATCGGCAGACTACTCGACGTTTTTAAAGCTTGGCATATAGCGGACTTTGTCGGCATTGCGAGCTTCGTTTTGGAAGTTCTCATAGTCTTCCGAGTTCTTTTTGGCGCGCTCAACGGACTCGGTCTGAGTCTTTTCATTTAGCTCTTCGTTTTTCTTGTCCACGGCGACGGCGGACTTTTCTGGTTCCGGCGCCCAGGCGTCACCGCTGTAAACGGCCATGCCATCAAGGAAGTGAACTTCTTTGTCGAATCGGATATTGCCTTCGTAAAAACGATAGATCCATCGGTCTTTGCCGTGCATTCGAGTCGCTGAGTTTGGATTTCCGACGGCCTCGAGAACCTGATGCTTGTCCATTCCGGGGTGGATTTTTTCAAAGGATCTCAGCATCGAAGTTTGGCATGAAGTGAGTGCGATGAGCGAGATGAAAAGAACTGCTAAACGTTGGAGCATGCACTCCCCCCTTGAACTTCCATTTTGACATGAGGCCTAGGATGGCGGAACCAGAACCTCAGACGGCGTCTCATTTTTGAACGAATGAGGCAACTTGCTTTCGCCGAGATTGCCTCGGAACGAGACAAAACACGATTTGACATTGCTTGCCGAGAGTCCTGTTTCATCACCTGAAGGGGAAAACTGCGTAGCTGGGTCTTGAAATGCCCTTTGTCTTCAGAATTCTTGAAGAAATTCGTGTATTGCCGTGGGTCGTTTTCCGAAAAGAAGAGGTGCGAATTTCAAGAGCGTGGTCCTTGCTGGGGATCCTCATTTTTATCTTGGCTCCTTTGTTTTCGGTGGCGACCGAGAACTGTCCAGAGACGCCACTCAAGGGACAAAAAAAAGACGCTTGTTTAATCGAGTGTGAATCCTATTACGTCGAGAATCCGGATGCCCGGCCGGCCTCAATGACGGGAGTTTGCGAAAGCACGGGTGAGTTTCTTTCGAGCGGACTCAATTTACAGCGGAACCTTGATCGTTTCACGAGCTGTGCCGGTGGGGTCTGGAAGGGCGTGCTGTCGATTCCTGATCAGCTGAAAGCTTATCTCCTTTTGGCGGAGAGTCTTGCGGATCGCATTCGGGAAAACTCGGTCGCACACCAAAAATTCATCGCGGAATGCCGAGACGATATGGCCTGCCGACGAGAAGTCGCCCGGTTGCAACTGCACTACAGTGCCCGGAGACCAGACGGTTCTTATGTCGTTCCTGATTCCGTCGTTGATGCGGACACCGGCAAAGAAGACTTCATGGTTTTGCTGGATCGAACGGCAATGCACCAGCAGGGTTTGGCCAGAACTTGTGAACTGCAGCTTTCTGATATTAACCGCTCGATCCAAGGGGCCGAGGGTTTTGAAGAGTGGAATTTGCAGGCCCTGCAGGAACGCTACCGTCGAGTGGCAAAATGGGATCCGGGTTGTCCCGGGGCGCTTAAGATGTCTTTCCCCACAGAAATGGGTCCATCGACTCCGGGTCGCGGCTGGCTTGAATCTCTGGGTATCAAGCAGCAGTGTTACTCGCCCGAGAAATTCAATGAATTGGTTTGTTTAGAGATCGCAAGCTTTGTCTTGGACCCTGTCGCTATTGGAACCGGTGGTGCGGGCTTGGCCGTGAAGGCCATCAAAAAAGCGGGCCTGAAAATAGCGGGCAAAGGCGTTGCCACAAAAGGCGCTGCTGCGGCGACAAGGGATGCGGAACGTCTTGTGGCTGCCAACGAGCTGGCCGATGTCTCGGGCGGGATTTCAACCGCTCCTGGAAAGAAAACCGATGAATTGATCGAAGCCGAAGAGCGAGTGGGTTCTGCGGCCTTGAAAAAAACCGGTGATCCGAGGACACCGGGTCGGGATTCCTATATCGGGGCGAATCTCGAAAAAGAAGTCACCACTCCGACCCAGAATGAAGAATGGATTCGAACGGCAGAAGTGACCGGTGCGGGCTCGAAGACGCGCTTTTTCGAGGTCGAGAACTCGGTCATGAAAGATCTCAATGACGGACTCAAAGACAAGAACCTGGTCACGAGTCTGACCAATCGTCACAAAGAAATGATGATGAAGAAGGTGCGAGAGATCGAGGCCAAGAATCCGGGCCTCAAAGTCGAAGCTTATAGCGACTTCAAGTCTGTCCGCTTCGCCTTCAAGGGCAAGATTCCAGGCGACCTTCAGTCTCAGTTGGATCTGGCTTTTCAGTCGACGAATGCTCAGTTTGCGAAAGAACTGAAAGACCTGAACTTGTTACGAGCGTCGGATACTCCGGAAAGCTGGTTCCGAGCGGGATACGCCTCAACGGCCGACGAGGCCAGTGCCGCAGCAAGGGTTGGTCGCGACCAGGGAAGTGCAAACCGGATGATGAGTGCGGATCAAGAAGGCGTTCGCACGCGTTTAGGGAAGGACCTTTCTCAGTCTGAAGAGATGCGAACGGCACTGGAGAAAAAATGGGGCTCCTCTCCTGTGCTAACGGGAGCTGCAGGCACGAAGGTTCCGGCCCGGGAAACTTTTGAACTTGTTCGTAAAGCCAAGACTCCGGACGAGCTGGTGACGGCAGTCAAAGCCCGCTATGGCATTAAAAATTTCTCGGTGGACGACGCCAAAGATTTGATGGCCTATTCCAAGTCCATCGATTCGTTCTCGCCCTCTTTGCGAATCGCAAAACGCGATGTGAATAACCTCGATGAGGCTGTTTATGGTGGATTCAGTGCGGACTTCGATGGGCTGGGTGCGGGAAATTCGCATGCCACGGCGGCGGCCTTGGCCGGCAAAAAAGATGTCAAGGAAGCCCTGGTCTCTGCTCGTCTTGGCGAGAAGGACATGACCACCGAACTGAAAGGCCGGATGTCTGCTTTTCATAAGGCCGTCGGCGATGTGGCGAAATGCAGCGGTGACGATTGCATTGGGATCGCCAAAAAAGCTCTGAGTACGAATGACAAAGTGGTGATTTTGCAGAAACTCGCGGCACAACCGGAAACACGCGGAATCCGAATGGCCTTTGTGCAGGCCGGAGTGAAGGACAGCAGTCATCGAACGGTGATTTCGACTCATGGTGAATCCATCGAAAAGGCTCTTCGGGCCGAACTCAAGGATGTCATTCCTTACGAAAGAACCAAGGGCATGACTTTTGGAATCGACATGAAAACGCCGGTGGTGAACCAGGGATCTGTCGATGTTCTGATTGGCACTCGTCCCGGACTCAACTTGACGGCGGAAGAAGCCGCGAAAATTCGCGAAGCCTTGCAAAAAGCTGTCAAGAAGGTGAACGAGCAGCTGACCGCCGAGGGGCAAGCTGCCGTCTATCGCGCGGTTCCTTAGTGCAGATCCTTTTTCAAAATCTTGCCGCTATCGCTCTTGGGTAAGGCCTCGAGAAAAACGAAGTGCTTGGGCACTTTGAATTTTGCAAGATTCGCCAGGCAGTGGTCTTGAATTTTTTCAAGCGTCAGATCGCGAGTCTCTTTGACGACGAAGGCTTTCCCGACCTCGCCCCATTTTTCGTCAGGCACGCCGATGACGGCGACCTCGCGGACGCCGGGACATGAACGCAAAACTTTTTCCAGTTCGGCTGGATAGACGTTCTCACCGCCGCTTTTGAACATGTCCTTTTTTCGGCCGACGACAAAGAAATAGCCTTCATCGTCCCTACGAACCAGGTCTCCGGTGTGCAGCCAGCCGTTTTTACAAGTCTCTTCGGTGGCGCGTGCGTTTTTCCAGTAGCCCGTCATGATGGCGGGACCTTTCAAGAGAAGCTCGCCGACTTCATCCGGTCCGCACTCGCTGCCATCTTCCCTGGCGATTTTGACGTCGACATAAAAATTCGGAAAGCCGATGGATCCAATTTTTCGAATGGCGTCTTCTTCGTTCAACGAGAAAACACTGGGACCGAATTCGGTGAGCCCGTATCCTTGCCGGATCGGAATGTGCTTGTGATGCCAGGTTTGGATCAACTCAAGGGGCATCGGTTCGCCGCCGACAATGGCGTACCGAATCGAAGACAGATCCGTCTCGCCGAAGCGGGGGCTTCTGGCCAGAAGGTCCATCGTCGTTGGAACTCCGAACAGAAGCGTCGTTTTTTCTTGTTCGCAAAGTTGCAAGACCAAATCGGCATCGAATTTTTTTAAGAAGATGACCTTGCCGCCACGATGGAGGAAGGGTGTTGTCAGCACGTTCCATCCGCCGGTGTGGAAAAACGGCAGAAAGATCACAGTTGAATCGTCCTGACGCAGATCCAGCCGCAGGGTCGTGTTCAGAGAATTCCAGAAAATCATCCGATGAGAGATCATCGCCCCTTTGGGGGCACCCGTGGTTCCCGAGGTATAGATGATCATCGCAATGTCTTCGGCTTCGGACTGAAAGCCGTCAAAGAGCGAGCCCGACACGGTCCACTCTCCGAATCGAGGCAGCAACAATGTTCGAGGAAGAACTGCAGGATCGATGTCTGACAAGGCGGCCGAGAACTCGTCTTGAGTGACCAGCAGTTTTGGTTCGCAGTCTTTCAGAACGTGGGCAATTTCACGGGCGGTGAGGCGAAAGTTAATCGGGACCAGCGTGGCGCCCAGGCGTTGAAGGGCAAAAAACAGAACGACGTAATCAAGCTCATTCAGGCTCAGGACGGCGACGCGATCTCCGCGGGTGATGCCGAATTTTTCAGAAAGAGCCTGCGCTCCTCGGGCCGCCGCTTGGAAGAACTCGGAATAGGTAAAGCGCTTCCCGCTGTCACCATCTTGGATGGCGACGGAGCGGGGAGCGTAGGCGGCCCAGCGTTTCAGCCAATCGAGTTCAAATTCAGGTGTCATATCCCCATTCCATTGCAACGATGGCCATGCTCATACCCCCACCGGAGCCGATGAAGAAACACAAATCGCCTTTTTTGAGTCTTTTTTCCTGAACAGCCTGATCGACGCAGAATCCGATCGAAGCGCTGCCGGTGTATCCATATTTATCCATGACATAAAGAGCGCGTTCACGGGGAACGTTCAGCTTGTCCATGGTTTCGTAGATGCTCTGAACGTTGAATTGGGTGATGAAGAAGTGCTTGATGTCCTGTGGGGTTTTTCCCAGGCGATCCAGAACCTTGTGGGTGAGTCTTGGCCAATGGATGCCGTTTGTCTCGGGGGGAATGCGTTTCGGGAAGGACAAGAGGTGCTTTTTATTCTCGATCACCTCATGAGTGACGGGTTGGGCAGAGCCACCCGCGTAGATTCCCATGTAGTCATGATAAAGACCTTCGGTCCAAAGTTCGCTATCAAGGATCCCGCCTGATTCGGTGGGGCGGACGATGCAAGCACTGGCGCCATCGGCAAACAGAGTTGCGATTTTATAATCCTCGAGGTTCAGCCACTTGCTCATGGCATAAGCCCCAACGACCAGAATATTTTGATACTTGCGATCGACTGCGATGTATTTCGAAGCCACATCCAAAGCGGTGACAAAGCCCGCACAAGCCGTGTTCAGATCGAAAGTTCCCGCTTTGGTGGCGCCCAGTTTGTATTGCACGACGGACGCGGTCGAAGGGGATAGAAAATCGGGCGTATCGGTCGAGACGATAATGAGATCCAGGTCGGCCGCAGTGATGCCAGCAGCCTTCATGGCTTTCTCCGCAGCGGGCAGGATCAGATCTGACGTGCTTTGTTCGGGAGCCATCCAACGACGTTCACGGATATTGCGCTGTTCGCGCAGGAAGGTTCCGATGTCTTTCTTGTAGAGCTCATCGAAGAACTGATTGGTGACCACTCTGTCTGGTACGTAGGAACCTGTTCCAGCGATCGTGGCTTTTCTCAGGGGCATGTTCATGGGGGTCTCCTTCCCGCAGACCCCCACTGATACAAACCCCTGTATCTCCTTTGCAAGCGGAATAAATTAGAGTATTTACTCGAAAAATGGGGTTGATACTCCGCGCAGATGCGGAATCATTGACCGGTCCCGCGAAACCTCGCTACAGCCTCAATCATGACAAATCCAAATCCATTCAGCTTTCAAAATAAAACAGTGGTCGTCACCGGCGGAGCGTCGGGAATCGGCTTTCAAATCGCAAAATCTTTTCTCGAAGCCGGAGCGAAGGTGTCCGTCTGGGATTATTCCCCAGCGGCTTTGGAAACGGCAAAGTCGGCCTTGGCGACTCACGGAGATCGGTTGCAAACCTTATCCGTCGATGTCAGTCAGCGCGACTCCGTCAAAAAGGCGGCGGCAGAGTTGAAAAACCCCGTGGATATCTTGGTGAATAACGCCGGAATCACCCGAGACAAATCTTTCGCGAAGATGACCGAGGAAGATTGGGATGCGGTGATCGCTGTGAACCTGACCGGTCTTTTCAATGTCACCAAGGGTTTGTTTGAGCACTTCTCTCCGACTTCTTCGCATAAGCGCATCGTGAATATCTCATCGGTGGTCGGCCTTTATGGAAACTTCGGCCAAACCAACTATGCGGCGGCCAAAGCCGGAGTGATCGGGATGACCAAAACTTGGGGCAAAGAGCTGGGGCGTAAGGGGTTCACTGTGAACGCCATTGCTCCGGGTTTCATCAGAACCCCAATGACCGAAGCGATGCCTCTGGAAGTCTTGGCGCAAATGGCGGCCAAGGTTCCAGCTCAGCGTTTGGGGGAGACGTCGGATATCGCCAATGCCGTGATGTTCTTGTCCAGCGAAGCCGCTTCGTATGTGAACGCTTCGGTTCTGAGCGTTGATGGCGGCCTGACCCTTTAGTCCCTCTATATATTAGGAGACCCCAGATGAACTCGCCCGTCCATTTTGAACTCCGTGATGGCCTGTCCCCACGCAACGTCCTGTTTATTCATGGGAATCTTGCATCTAATCGGTGGTGGATCCCCTTCGAAGAGGAGTGGAAAAAGGCGGGCAATCAGGGGGACGGGTGCCTGGTTTATGCGGAATTCCGGGGTTGTGGGCAAAGTCCCGCTCCAAAATCCGAGGCCGAGGTGGACATGCACCTTTTTGCCGAGGACTTCATTCGGGTCGTCCGGTCTTTGAATCGGGGTCGCTTTTCATTGGTGGGACATTCCACGGGTGGTTTGATTGCGGCCTTGATGTTGGCCAAAGCTCCGGAGCTGTTCGACCGGGCCCTGCTATTGGATCCGGTCGGAGCCCAGGGTGTGACCTTTGATCCTTCGATGATCCAAGCCTTCGAAAAAATGAAGCAGGACAAGGCGCTGACCGCTGCCGTGATTGGCAGCACCATCCACCAAAATGATGCGAACTCTGGATTTTTCAAAGACGTCATCGTTGAAGATGCCTTTTCGGCCGTCAAATCGGTGGGGCATTTGGTTTTGAAGGCTCTTGATGGCCTTGATGTGCGTAAAGAACTGGCAAAAGTCCCTCATCCCGTGCTCGTGTTGCATGGTGAACACGATCAACTTCTTCCGGTGGCGGATTCAAAGGCGATGGCCGAGATTCTACCGAAAGGTCGCTTCGAGGTGTTCGCGGGACAGGGTCATTGTGGCAATGTTGAAGATCCCCGTGCCTTTGCTGCTAAAGTCCAGGAATTCCTCTTGTAACCGCCGATTCCTGAGTGCTGCCACTCCGCACTAAATCCCCGTGAAAGTTGGCACTTTGATTGCCCACACCTCCATTTTTCGTTACCTTGCGAGGTGAATCAACAAGCTTTCAGTTAGGTTTTTCTGACCGAATTCTGGCCAGGTGATTGAGGTGCGTTTGTATGTCTGAGAGTCAGGATCAATACAATCGAGGCGGTCTTTACGCCTTCTTGTTTTCCATGGTTTTCGTGTTTGTGTTCATGTTCTACCTCGTGGGGATTCACCCCGGTGTCGATCTCGATGAAAAAGTCATCGATCCGAACCAAGAGGGCGCTCCGGCTGTCGAAGTTTTCGATATTCAAAAAGTGGCTGAGCCATGGGTCGAAGACGAAAAGGTCGTCGAGTACGGTTCCAAGCTTTATCAAATCAACTGCGCTCTTTGCCACGGTGACAAAGGCAAAGGCGACGGGGCAGCCGGTGCGGCTCTGAACCCAAAACCGCGTGACCTCGTTGAGGGCAAGTGGACTCAAGGAATCGGGAAAATCGCGCACTTCAACGTGCTGACCAAAGGGATTCCCGGAACTTCGATGGCGGCATACTCGCACTTCAAGCCTGCTGATCGTTGGGCCCTCGTTCAATACATCGAATCGATCACTCAGAACAAAGGGGACGACGATCCCGCGAAGGTGGCTGATTTCGCAAAATCAGCTCAGTAAGAGTAGCTAAAGAATGAAGACGACCTCCTTGACGATCCAAACTGCGCTTCTCTTCGCCCTGACAATGGGTGCGGGATCCGCGTTTGCTCAAAGGTCGGCGCCGGTTCCCGAGTACACGGGCGAGGCGGCTCCGAAAGTGGCGTCCGAAGTTCCGGAGCAGCTCGAGGGCGTTGGCATTCAAGAACAGCTGGGTCATCAGCTCGATCTGTCGATGGTTTTCAAAGACGAGACGGGAGCGGAAAGAACTCTGGGGAGTTTCTTCGACGGCAAAACCCCGGTGATCATCAGTCCGGTTTATTATTCCTGTCCGGGACTCTGCAATTTTCACCTGAACGGTCTCACTGAAGGATTGAAGGGTGTTGATTGGTCCGCAGGCACCAAGTTCAAAGTTCTCGCTGTTTCTTTCGATGCAAAAGAAACCCCTGATCTCGCCGCCGAGAAAAAAGCCGCTTATTTGAAAGTTTATGATCGACCGGGAACTGAAAACGGCTGGCATTTTTTGACGGGCTCTGAAGAGTCCATCAAGCGTCTGACCGATTCCGTCGGTTTCAAATTCCGCTGGAGCGAAAAGGATCAGGAATGGTCCCATGCTTCGGCGGCCATCGTGACGTCTCCGACCGGAACGATCACGCGCTATCTTCCAGGAATCATGTTCGAGCCGAAAGACATTCGCTTGGCGCTGTTGGAAGCGGGCGAAGGCAAGGTCGGAACCTTCGTCGATCAGCTCGTCCTTTATTGTTTTCAGTATAACCCTCATCAGAGTCGTTACACCGTCTATGCCTTCAATATTATGAAGCTCGGCGGTGGCGTGATGATGTTGTTTCTTGCGATTTGGTTGCTTCCCTTCTGGTGGCGCAGTCGGCGTCGTCAGGGTGGAGCGAGGAGTTCGTAGATGATGTGGATGAATTTGGCGCGCGCGCAGTCGCTGATGCCGGCCGAGGGGACGCAAATTGCGACCCAGGTGAACAACCTGTACGTGTTTTTGCTGGTCGCCAGCCTGATCGCGTCCGCGATTATCATCGGTGGGATGATTTTCTTCGTCTGGAAATACAGACGGAAAACCGCCAATGATAAAACACCATATATGTCTCACAACACGACTTTGGAGTTCCTGTGGTCTTTCATTCCACTGGTGATCTTCTTGGGTGTGTTTGCATGGGGTTGGTACATTTACCACAACATGCGTGCGATGCCGAAGGATGCGCTCGAGATCCACATCGTGGGAAAACAGTGGGCATGGGAAACTCAATACAAGAGCGGCGTGAAAGCGTCGAACTTGATCGTGGCTCCGATCAACACCGATGTGAAGCTCATCATGACTTCGACGGACGTGATCCACTCGTTCTTCGTTCCCAGCTTCCGGATCAAGCAAGACGTGGTCCCAGGTCGCTATACGGCGCTCTGGTTCCGAGCCAACAAGCTCGGTGAGTACCATATCTTCTGTACCGAGTTTTGCGGGACTCAGCACTCGGGCATGATCGGAACTCTTCGTGTCGTGAGCCAGCAGGAATACGAAGCCTGGCTCGAAGAGGAATCCAAAGTCGGTCTTCTGCCGCTCGCACAGCGCGGAGAGAAGATCTTCCAAGTGAAGGCCTGCGCCTCTTGTCACTCGACGGCTGATGCCGCGGTGAAGGTCGGTCCTCCACTTTTCAAAGCATTTGGAAAAACACATGAGATGGCGAACGGCGAAAAGGTGGCCATGGATGAAAACTACATCCGTGAGTCGATCATGAGCCCGAACGCGAAGGTCGTTAAAGGTTTTCCGCAGAACGTGATGCCTGCTTTCCAAGGTCAGCTCTCCGAAACGGAGCTCTCGGCATTGGTAGAGTACATCAAAGGTTTGCAATAAGGAGTTGAGACCATGGCAAACCATGACAGCAATCTGAACTACATCAACGAATTCAAAGGGATCAAATCGTGGCTGTTCAGCTTGGACCACAAGCGGATCGGCATCCTTTACATGATCTCTGTTATGTTCTTCTTCCTCCTCGGCGGGATCGCGGCCTTGGGAATCCGTCTCGAGTTGTTCTCGGTCGGACCGACCTTGATGACTGCGGATACGTACAACCAGTTCATGACTTATCACGGGGCCATCATGGTCTTCATGGTGATCGTGCCTGGGATTCCGGCGATTCTGGGGAACTTCTTCCTGCCGCTTCATATCGGCGCGAAGGATGTGGCCTTTCCTCGCTTGAATCTGCTCAGCTGGTACATGCTGATGCTGGGTGCGGCGATGGCGATCGCGACTTTGTTCATTCATCGTCTCGATACCGGTTGGACCTTCTATACTCCTTACTCGATCAAGACGAGCGGTTCGACGGCTTTGATGGTCGTCGCGGTCTTCATCATGGGGATGTCCTCGGTTTTGACGGGACTGAACTTCATCGCGACCGTGCACAAGCTTCGCTGCGAAGGCATGACGATGTACCGGATTCCACTTTTTGTGTGGGCCTTGTACTCGACGGCGATCCTTCAGGTTCTGGCGACTCCGGTTCTGGCGATCACTCTGCTCCTTCTGGCGATGGAGCGGATCCTCGGTGTTGGGATCTTCGATCCGGCTCTGGGTGGTGACCCGGTCTTGTTCCAGCACTTCTTCTGGTTCTACTCTCACCCTGCGGTCTACATCATGATCTTGCCAGCGATGGGCGTGGTGTCCGAGTTGATCACGACCTTCTCTCGCAAGACGATCTTCGGTTATACCGCGATTGCGTACTCTTCCTTGGGAATTGCCGCCGTTTCGTTCTTTGTCTGGGGTCACCATATGTACGTCTCCGGTCAGTCTGAGACGGCCGGTATCGTGTTCTCGTTCCTCACCATGCTGGTGGGTGTTCCGACCGCGATCAAGATGTTCAACTGGGTCTCGACTCTGTACCGTGGTTCGATCTCGTTCCAGAGCCCGATGCTGTTCGCACTCGGCTTCCTGTTCTTGTTCATGATCGGAGGAGTGACCGGGATCATGCTCGCGACTCTGGCGATCGACGTTCACTTCCATGACACTTACTTCGTGGTCGCTCACTTTCACTATGTGATGGTCGGTGGAACCTTGATGGCCTTGATGGGCGGGTTCTATTACTGGATCCCGAAAATGTTCGGGAAGATGTACAACGAAGGACTGGCTCGCCTGACGTTCGTGCTGATCTTCATCGGCTTCAACGTCACCTTCTTCCCGCAGTTCATTTTGGGTGCGATGGGGATGCCGCGACGTTATTTCGATTACATCCCGGCTTATGAGTCTTTGAATCGGATCTCGACGGTTGGTTCTTGGCTGATTGGTGCGGGCTTCCTGATTTCCCTTTATGTGATCATCGATTGTCTGGTGAGAGGCAAGAAGGCTCCGGAAAACCCTTGGGGATCGAAGACCCTCGAGTGGACCGTGGCCTCTCCTCCTCCTCACCATAACTTCCACCACGATCCAGTCGTCAGTGCGGGGCCTTATGAGTACCGTTAACAGTCACGAACACCACTACGCTCATCACTTTAAGAACGCGGACCACGAGTTCGTGACCTCGAAGCAGGGAATCTGGCTCTTCATGGTGACAGAGATCCTGATGTTCGGTGGCCTCTTCGTGGCCTTCTTCATCTATCACGCCATGTACCCTGAGATGTTTGCCGAAGGCGCGAAACAGCTCGACTGGCGGATGGGTTTCACGAACACTCTCGTTCTGATCTTCTCGTCTTTCACGATGGCTCTGGGGATCCACTACATTCAAAAAGGGGACGCGCGGAAAGCGACATGGAATCTGTCGGCGACGATCCTTTGTGGTGCGATCTTCATGGTCATCAAGTACTTCGAGTACACCCACAAGTTCCACCTGGGTTTCTTCCCAGGTAAATACCTGGATGTTGCTCGCGTCGGAGCGGAACATGCGAACCTCGGTTTGTACTTTGGGTTCTACTACTGCATGACCGGCCTTCACGGAATCCACGTTCTGACGGGGATGTCCTTGATCGTTTGGGTGTTGTTCCGTCATTTGCGCGGCGACTTCAACCCGCACTATTACACTCCGGTCGAAGGCGTCGGAATTTTCTGGCACATCGTCGATCTCGTTTGGATCTTCTTGTTCCCACTGCTTTACTTGGTCGGTTAGGAGAAACGCATGGCTCAGTCAAATAATGACGTTCACCACATTGTCGAGTTTCCGATCTTGATGAAGACGGCCTTGGCCCTCTTTGGCTTGACCTTCCTGACAATGATCGCCTTCTGGGCGCACAGCTATCTCGGTCCTTTGGGTCCGATCGTCGCATTCTTGATTGCGGGTGTAAAAGCCGCGCTGGTGATGATGTACTTCATGGGTCTGAAATACGACTCTTTGATGAATCGCTTCATCTTCGCGCTGGGCTTCTTCTTCCTGCTGTTGTTGTTTGCGATCAGCGCTCTGGATATCTGGACTCGGGTTCCTGTCGCGAACACCCTGTAAGCGTCAATTTGTTGCGGATTCTTTTGAAAGAGCTCTCCAAATCGGAGGGCTTTTTCTTTTTTGATGCGTCGACGGTTGTGGTTCAGAGGGGATTCGGCCACTTTAGGGCATGCTCAAGGTTTATGCGAATTTGACGAAATTTGGGATCGTGGTGTTTGCGCTCTTTGCCGGTGTCGCGGGCTATGCCACGGGCTTTTTGGTCGAACAGCCCTTCGATTGGCGTCATCTTATGCTGAGCATGTCCGGGTTGTATTTCTTGAGCTCGGGCAGTCTCGCTCTCAATCAGTTGCAGGAATACAAATTGGATCGGCTGATGCCTCGGACGGCCAAACGTCCGATCGCCTCGGGCAAGCTGAAGCCCGCTGCCGCCGGGATCTTGTCGGTGGCTTTTCTGATCACGGGCTTTTATCAGCTGTCGATGGCGTCGAATATGGCGGCCCTGGTGGGCTTGGTCAGCGTCGTTCTTTACAATGGCTTCTATACGATGTGGTGGAAGCGCCGTTGGGCTTTCGCCGCCGTTCCCGGGGCGATTCCGGGATCATTGCCGATTACAATCGGGTATGCGGCCAGTAATCCTGACATTTTCAACTCGGAATCGGTCTATCTTTTCCTGGTCATGTTTCTGTGGCAGATGCCGCACTTCTGGGTTTTGGCCATTCGTTTCATGGAAGACTATCGCGCGGGCGGGGTTCCGGTCTTGCCGACGGTGGTCGGTGTTCAAAAGACGGTTTTCCATATCGGACTTTATACTTTTGCTTATGTCGGTGTTGCGATCGCGGCGCCTTGGTTCGTTCAGGCCAGCTGGATTTATCTGCTGCTGGTCGTTCCCTTTGGCGTGAAGCTGTTGATCGAATTTTTCAGATATCAAAAGAATCAGGAACGGTGGTTCCCGTTCTTCATGTGGACCAACGTGAGCATGTTGGTGTTCATCATCGTACCGGTCATCGACAAGTGGAACTTCCTGTTCATTGACCGAGGATAAAAAAAGGAGCGCGAAAGCGCTCCTTTTTCAGAGAAATCTCGAGGGACTTTAGTCGCCGAGATGTTCGATTTTGTCTCCGGCTCTTTCGATCTTCTCGCCGGTTTTGGTATAGCCTTTTTCCTGCAGCTTACGACCCGCGTGTTCGATTTTATCGCCGACGGCGTAAGTCGCTTGTTTCATGGCGTCTTTGGCTTTGCCAGCCATGGTTTGGGCTTTCCCTTTGATTTTTTGTGCTTCGCCTTCGGCTTCGAGTTTACGGTCACCAACGGCTTTGCCTGCGGTGGCTTTCACATGGCCCGCAACTTTGTTCATGGTTCCTTCGGCTTTGTCTTTGGTCGGATTCATAACAACTCCTTTTTAGTCGTCAGGTGAACTTGTCCCCAACGACCGTCAAGGCAGCATCATCTATGCCAGGGCAGAGCTGAATCCTACAGGGGGAAGAGCTTGCGAGGGGGAGGAGAGTTGCCCCAGTGCCCGCAAAATGCCCCTGATATTTTAGTGAGAATTTTTCTACCGTAATGAGATCGCGACTTCTTCAAATCCTTATGGAATCCGCAAATCGTCGGGTGTGTCGACCTGTCGAAGCGGATGTGATTCTTTGAAGGCTTCGATCTCTTGGCAATCTTGATCGATGCGGTTCAAAATCGGGAAGGCCGACAAATCCACATGGAATCGGCGAGCTGAAAACATCATCGGGATCAAGCAAATGTCGGCAGCCGTCAGCTCGTCGCCATAACAGAAACGACCAGCATGTTGTTCCGCCAGCTTTTCCAAGGCGGTAAAACCCGGAATCTGCCAATTTGAAATCCATCCTTCTTTGGCCGCGAGATCGTAGCCGTGTTGGGTTTCGAGGTACTGCAAAATCTTGAGATTACAGACCGGGTGCATGTAGGAGTTGATGTTTTCACAGAACTGACGGACTTGAGCCCGCTCTCCCGGATTCTTTGGATAGATGGGAGGAGTCGGATGGGTCTCATCCAGATACTCGAGAATCGGCAAAGACTGTGAAATCACTAAGTCGCCGTTTTTGAGAGCAGGGACTTCGCCCTGAGGATTCACTTTCAAGAACTCTGGCGAGTGTTGCTCTTGCTTGAGCAGGTGAATCGCCCGATACTCGAAAGGGATTCCTTTTAAGTGCATGGCGATTCGAACGCGGTAAGAAGTCGAGCTGCGGAAATAGTTGTAGAGGACGAGTTTTTCCATGACCGCATCAAAGCAACGGATGGGTTTTCTGTCAAATCTGGCGCGAGTTCTGGGGCTAGCCTTGGTTTTTATGTCGCTGTTGCGTTTCCTCTTTTATTGGAATTTTTCCGAGCGTTTTAGCGGCATTTCGGGCGGTGATTTGCTGCAATCGTTTGCGGTGGGGATTCGGTTCGATTTGCTGGTTCTGGGCTTTCTGCTGATTCCGGTGGTCGGGCTTGCTCCCTTCGTCCTCTGGACACCTCGGCACTTGGATCGATGGATGCGGACACTGGTCGTGTATCTGTGTTCGATGTGGGTGCTGATCGTCGGACTTTCCTTTGCGGACTTTTTGTATTTTTCGGCTCATGGTCAAAGACTGTCTTTGATGGCCGTCTCGGATCCGCTCGGTCGCGAGGTTTTTTGGAGCGCTTCCGAGCGCCTCGGGACAGGCACCTTGCTGATGAATGCCGGGATCTTTTTCCTCCTGGTGTTCATTCTCAACTCTCGATTTTTGGCGCTTTTGAAAAGCCCTCCATCAATGAATCTCGGTGCCCGATCTTTTTGGAAAAGATGGGTGGTTTGCCTTTTCCTGACGGCGCTGGCGGCGAGAGGAACGGTGACGGCTCATCACTTGGAATGGCAGGACGCAAAGATCTCGGAAGCGCGAATTTTATGGGAGCTCACGATCAATTCCCCCTGGGCTTGGGACAAGAATCCCGAGCGTGGCCGTTGGTAATCAGTTCGCATCTATTTGATTTGAGGCTTCTGACGCGACGTTCTTGCCGCCACAACAGGGGAATTTCGGTTTATTCATTTCACGCACTCATTTGAAAGGGGCGCACATGAATAAGGTTTTGATTTCGTTGATGACTCTTTGTTTGGCTTCCTTTGCGCAAGCGGCGGATTTTGGAGTGGAAGTCGGCTTCCGCCAACAGTCCGGAAGCGTGGACAGCGGGTTGTCCGCCCAATCTCAGATGGGCTATCAAGTGGGTGCGGTCGGCGTTTTCCCGATCTCGGGAGCCCTGGGTGTTCGGACAGGTCTGATGTACGTCAATCGTCCTCTCGTCGTAAAAAACGATCTGACCAGCGCTGAAACGAAAGTGTCCCTGAACTATTTCGAGGTTCCGGTCGCTTTGTCCTATGCCTTTGAGGACTATGCGAGTGTTTTTGGCGGTGTTGCCTTGTCCATGCACCTCGATAGCAATGCGACCAACGGAGCCAAAGTCAAAGACGAGAAGTCTCCGATCATTCCTTTGATCGTCGGAGCCAGCTTCAAGTTCGCGCCACAGTTGGGCGCCACTTTGTTCTTTGAGTCCGGCAGCGGAGACGTCGCCGATGGTTTGAAAAACTACCGTGCCGTGGGCGCGAACCTTTTGATCAGCTTCGAATAAGTCAGGGGAATCGGAATGAAGTTTGGATCTTTGAAATCTCCTCATTCGGCGGACGGCGAACTTTGCGTCGTCAGCCGGGATTTGAAAACCGCCGTCAAGGCGACATCCATCGCGGCCAGCCTTCGTGAGGCCGTCGAAACTTGGGAGAAGTCAGAGGGTCCTCTTCGTTCCCTTTACGAGTCCTTGAACGCCAACCGTTGCGATAACGCCTTCCCCGTGCGGGAAGGGGATTTCCAATCCGCTTTGCCGCGGACTTGGTTGTTCGCCGATGGCTCGGCCTTCATTCATCACATCAAACTCGTTCGCAAGGCTCGCAATGCGGCCCTGCCGGAAACTTTGACCACCGTGCCTTTGATGTACCAGGCGGAAAGCGGCCGCTTTCTGGCCCCCACCGAAGACATTCCACAGGTGGACTTTGCCCATGGAACGGACTTCGAGGCCGAAGTCGGCGTGATCACGGATCATGTTGCGATCGGGACTTCGCCAGCAGATGCTCTGAAAAAAGTCCGGCTCCTTGTTCTGATCAATGACGTGAGCCTGCGCGGTCTGATTCCAGCCGAGCTGGCGATGGGTTTTGGTTTTTTCCAAAGCAAGCCCAACAAAGCGCTTTCTCCGTTTGCTCTGACTCCCGATGAACTGGGTTCGAGTTGGAAGGACGGACGGGTTCATCTGCCTCTGGAAGTGAACTACAATGGTGAGTTTTTTGGAAAAGCCAATGCAGGTGCGATGCACTTCGGTTTTGGCGAATTGATCGCGCACGCCGCCCGGACTCGCGAGCTGGCGGCGGGCACGCTGATCGGCAGCGGAACTGTGGCCAATGAGGACCCGACCGTTGGTTCGAGCTGCTTGGTTGAAAAGCGCACGATCGAACAAATCGAAACCGGGACGCCCTCGACGCCGTACATGAAGGTCGGTGATACCATCGAGATCAAAATGAAAAATACCGATGGGCATGATCTCTTCGGCCGTATTTTCCAACGGGTTCGACAGGTTTCCAAATGAAGCATGTCCTGACTCTCGATTCCTTTTACTCGAGAGCCGGAGAACTTCGTGACGTTTTTGAAGATCGTTTCAGCGATCCAAGATCCGCTCGCGGAGATCGGTTCGTTTGGGATTTTTGGTACGTCAAAGACCAATATCGCTTGGTGCGAACTCCGGCTTATCACTATTTTCCAGCCAAGCTTTATCAGCACTTTCATTCGGAACTCGTGCAGTGGGGTCGTCGGACTCTGGGCTGTCACGATATCTCTCCGCCTTGGCTGTCTTATTATGTCGATGGTTGTCGTCAAGAGCTGCACTCGGACGTGCCTCATGGGCCATGGGCTTTTGTGTATTCAATCAGCCCTCGTAAAATTCGTTACCGGGGTGGCGAGACCTTGATTTTGCGGCCAGAGGTTTTGAATTACTGGCCTGGATTCACAGATTCGAAAGAGCGTGAACTGGCAAGTTTCGTGGACCGGGTGAAGTCGCCTTTCAACCGATTGACCGTTTTTGATCCACGCTTCCCTCATGGGGTCACCGAAGTCCGAGGTGTCGAAGATCCTCTTGAAGGTCGCTTGGTCGTTCACGGTTGGTTCGTGGAGCCAAGACCCTATGTCGTCGGTGCGCTGAAGACCCAACAAGTCGGGCGAGCTCTTGAGGACGCGATGGCGGCGCTCGGAAACGAACTGCCTCGTTTGGGAAATCTTCATGGAACCGTCAGCCTGCGTTTGAAAGTCAAAGCCGACGGGAGCGTGAGCGGTTTCGATTTCTTGACGGAAACTTTGATGGGACTCGAAGATCCTCAAGCGCAAAAGCTCGCGGCTCGCCGGGTTCTGAAGAACCTCTTTTCGAAACTCCAGTTCCCTCGATCCAAGGGTGCATCGGAAGTCACGATCCCTCTTTTGTTCAAGATCTGATCACGCCGACGAGGGGGCTCGTTAGGCGTACTGGAAAGCGACGTCGATTTTGATGTCGGGGTGAAGACTCAATTTGACCGGGCAGTTGTGCGCGATCTGTTCGAGTTTTTCACGCCATTCCGAAGACAGACTCGAAGGCAGTCGCAGGCTCACGCCAATTCTGGAGATCCGGCGTGGGGATGCCTGCATTTCTTTGGTGACCTCGGCGGTGGCTCCGTTCAGGTTCACATTTTCTTTTTCGGCATTGATCGCCATCACGGTGAGCATGCAGGTGGCGAGTGAAACGGCGCAGAGATCGGTCGGAGAGAAGGCTTCGCCACGACCGTTATTGTCCTTGGGGGCATCGGTCGCGATGATCTGTCCGGAAGGACCGTGGGTCAGTTCGCAGTGCTTTTCGCCTTGGTACAGAACGTTCATTTTGACCATTAGAATCTCTCCGTTTTGTCCACCGGGTTGAACTTGGCGACGATCATTTCACGGACGGCATCAGCGACGACGGCCCGGTCATCGTCGGTTTTCGTATAGACCGGCGACAGGAACTCGACTTCGCAGACGAGGCTTTTCAGGCTAAAGGCATTCCAGATTGCCTGCACGAAACTGATATCACCGTACCAGCAAACACTGTCCCGGTATTTCAGTTGGAAGCCGGGTTCGCCATTGATTTCGCGAAAGTTGAAAACATAGGGAATGATCGGAACGCCTGCATGAGCCGCCGCCGTCATCAGAGTGCGTTTGAACGGGAAGACCCCTTCGCCGTTGGTCGATGTCGCCTCGGGATAAAGGACCACGCGGAAGCCTTTACGAAGATAGTCGATCATCTCGCCCAGCTCTTTCAGGATATTCGAGCGGCTTCGTCTTTCGACATAGATGCATCCGGCCATTTCAGTGATGAGTCCCAGAACAGGGGTTTCCCGCATTTCTCGGGAGGTGACGAAGAGGTTCGGTTGCACCGATGCGCAGGCGAGAAGGTCGATGAATCCCAGGTGATTTCCGACCAGAAGGCCAGGCTTGTCTTCCTGTGGCTGATTCTTAACGATGACTTTGATGCGGAAGAGACGGCAACAGAATCTGCACCAGAAGGTTCCGTGGACGGAAAAGCGGCGTTTCCGCCGCTCAAGATCTTTGGTGAACAGATGAATAAAAAACCCCGAGATCAGAAAACAGATCAGGAGGCAGATGAAGATGAGG
>JAHBUU010000160.1 GCA_019637895.1 Pseudobdellovibrionaceae bacterium
CATTTCGGCATAGATCTGCGCGGCCAGAGTTTTATTGGGCGCGAGGATCAAGGCGGGTTGATTCAAATGCGCGATGGTATGCGCCATCGTGAAGGTCTTCCCGGAACCGGTGACCCCCAACAAAGTCTGATGTTTCAAACCCTGACCGAAATTTTCGATGATCTGTTCGATGGCCTTCGGCTGATCCCCCGAAGGCTTGAAATCCGACACGAGCTGAAAGTTCTTACGGTAGGTTTTCGACAAACTCTCTCCCAGACCTTAAGAATTGTATCCCAATCCGCCGGATGTGGCCCCTTATTTCGCGACTTCCCAGAAGGATCCCTCGGGCGTGTCGGAAACGGCAATCCCGAGACCCGTGAGTTTATCGCGAAACTCATCCGAAGCCTTGAAATCCTTGGCAGCCCGAGCCGCCCCACGCTGATCAACAAGGGCCTGAACCTGCTCACGCTGAAGCCCCTTGGCTTCGAGCAGGCGATCATCCAACTCGTGCAGAAAGGCCGCAGGCGATTGCTGAAAAAGCGACAGCATTTTGCCGAATCGCAAGAGCAGTTGCCGGAAGACCAGGGCCTTTCCCTGCACCGCCGGATTCGGCTTCATGCCACGCTTCACTTGCGAGTTGAACAGGTGAATGAATTCGAACATGGCGGCAAAGGCCTCGGGCGTCGCGAGATCGTGATCCAGAGCTTCGGAAATTCGCGTCCAGACCTCGTCGGCTGTCTTTTGAAATCCGGCGTCCGGCAAAACCTCGGCGCTGCCATGAGCTGGCAACAGGCTCTCGGCCATGGCCAGGGCCGAGTAAACCCGAGCAAGCCCCGTGATGGCGCGATCAACCGCATCCGGGCTGAAATCCGCACTGGTGCGATGATGAACCGACAGGATCATCCACTTGTAGATTTCGGGATGATGATGATTCAGGAACTCACGCATGGTGGTGAAGTTCCCCAAGGACTTCGACATCTTCTGACCGCCGAAGTTCAGCATATTCCAATGAATCCAAGTGCCGACGAAACGTTTTCCCAAAGCACCTTCGCTTTGAGCGATTTCGTTTTCATGATGAGGGAACATCAGATCCGTCCCGCCACCGTGGATATCGATTTGTTCGCCGAGATGCTCACAAGCCATGGCCGAGCATTCGATATGCCAGCCGGGACGCCCCCCGCCCCAAGGTGATTCCCAGGCGGGCTCGCCCGGCTTTGCGCCCTTCCACAGAGCGAAATCCAAAGGATCTTTTTTATGTTCGCCCACTTCTACCCGAGCGCCCGAGAGCAGATCGTCGATTTTACGACCTGACAACTTTCCGTATTCTGGAAACGAGCGCACCGAATAGTACACATCGTTTCCAGCGACGTAGGCTTTCCCCTGCTCAATCAGAGTCTGAATGAAGTCCACGATCCCCGGCATGGAATCAGTCACCTTCGGATTCATTTCGTGAGCGCGAAGTCCCAGTGCCGCAAAGTCCTTTTTGTACTCAAAAATGTATTTCTCGGAGACTTCGCTCGCCGGGATATTTTCTTTCTTCGAGGCCTCGATGATCTTGTCATCGACGTCCGTGAAGTTCAGCGCGAAGGTGACGACGTAGCCTTTTTCTTCGAGCCAGTTGCGAAGCAGGTTGAAAACCACGGGCCCGCGGAAGTTCCCGACATGCAGAAAATTATAAACCGTCGGTCCGCACATATAGATTTTCACCTGGGGCGGCTGCAGAGGTTTGAACTCTTCCGTCTGCCGAGTGAGCGTATTGTAAAACCTCAGAGCCACGTCCTCATCCCCTTAGGCCAAAGCGGCCAGCACCTGATCCGCGCGTTTCAACAGCGAGGCTTTTTTCATCAGAGGAACGAGAGTTTTCAGCTCGGTCCCATGAGGTTTTCCGATGACCGCCACGCGAATCGGCATGAACAGGTTTTTGCCTTTCACGTTCGCCTTGGTTTTCACCTCGTCCTGGATCTTGACGAATTCCTCTTCGGTGAACTCGTCACGCGGATGCGCATTGATCAACTCACGCCAAGTGGAAAGCACGAGCTTGGTTGGCTCCCAACCCAAAGTCTCCGAGGCTTCCGGAGAAACACCGAAGCGTTTGTCGTCCAACAACGAGTACAAGGGAACCGCATCGCCGAGGATTTCCATTGCCGTTTTAAAGGCCTGCAGGGATTTGTGTTTCCATGCCTCATCCATGCCCGAAAAATCGAGACCGGCGTTCGTCAAAAACGGCTCGGTTTTTTTCCAGAGCTCGGCGTCTGGCAGAGCACGCAGGTGCATGGCGTTCATCCACTTGAGCTTGACCCGGTCAAAGACCGCGCCCGCCGGGTTCAGACGATCCAGCGAAAACGCTTGTACCATCTCTTCGGGAGAAATGATCTCTTTGCCTTCGGGATGGGACCAACCGAGGAGCGCGATGAAATTCTTGAGCGCGTCCGCGAGATAGCCTTCTTCTTTGAACTGATTGCAGGCGACCGCGCCTTTTCGTTTCGACAGCTTTTGGCGATCCTCATCGAGAACGAGCGAGATATGCCCGAACTCGGGCAAAGGCCAGTTCATCGCTTCGTAGATCATCATCTGACGAAGAGTGTTCGGCAGATGCTCTTCCGCACGCAGCACATGGGTGATCTTCATGAGATGGTCGTCGACCACGCAGCAGAAGTTATAAACCGGCATGCCGTCCGAACGAAGAAGGACGAAATCCCCGACCATATCCGAAGGGAAACGAACGTCATTGCGAACGAGATCGTTCAACACATAGTCTTTCGCAAGACCTTTGGTTTTGAAACGAACGACGCCCTTGCCACCGGCGGCTTTTTTCTCGAGAGCTTTTTCCAGCGTCCAGTCAGCATAAGGCGACACCACATGCGGAGGTCGTCCCGCCGCAAGAGCGGCATTGCGCTGAGCTTCGAGCTCTTCATCGGTGAGGAAGCAGTAGTAAGCCTTGCCCTCTTTCAAAAGTTGATCGGCGACTTGTTGATAAATCTCCTGACGGCGGCTCTGGCGGTAAGGCGCATGGGGGCCGACATCGGTCAAGGTCTGCGCATCCGGCCCCTCGTCCCACAACAGATTCAGCCACAGCAGATCGCTGATGACCATCTTCAGGGAGTCTTCGGTCGAACGAGCTTCATCCGTGTCTTCGATCCGAAGAATGAACTTGCCGCCGTTCTTTTTGGCATAGAGGTAATTGTAAAGCGCGGTTCTCGCCCCACCGACGTGCAAATAGCCAGTCGGAGACGGAGCGAATCGCGTGCGAACTTCAGGAGAGATTTGGCGCCATGACATAGTCGCCCATCATCCCGCAGGGGCGAAAAAATGGCAATGAACAGACCCCCGAGCCCCTCGAGATCCTTCGCAGTTTCGCTCCGCGTCCGGGCCAGGGCAGTCCCGCAAAAAAGCAAAAAGCCCGAAGCGTTTCGCCTCAGGCTTTCATTCTTTTGTCGGCGTCGACGCGCAGTCTACGCAAACAGGACCTTGCCTTTTAAGACTGGGCAGCGCCGAAGATCTGTTTCACTTCTTCGTCGCTGAAGAGTTCAGCTTCGCTGGTCGCGAGGGTGAGTTCTTTCAACAACAGGGTTCGGGCGGTATCGAGCATTTTGCGTTCACCGAAAGACAGTTCCTTGTCGACTTTCAACAGGAACAGGTCGCGCAGGACTTCGGCGATCTCGAAGACGGATCCGGTTTTGATCTTTTCCATGTACTCGCGATAGCGGCGGTTCCAGGTCTGGTTGTCGATTTTGACTTCCTTGACCTTGAGGATTTCAAGAACGCGCTCGGCTTCATCTTTCGAGATGATGGGGCGCAAACCAACAGATTCCACGTTGGACTTCGGGATCATGATTTTCATGCCCGTCTCAAGGATCATCAGCGAATAGAACATATGTTCTGTTCCCAGGATTTCCTTGGTTTCAACGGCCGAAACACGACCGACACCGTGGCCTGGGTAAACTGCATGATCCCCGACTTTGAATGTGGACATCCGAAACCCCTTTCAGAGCAAAGCAAGACAACCGGTTCGGAGCATTCCAAGATGACAGTCCCTGAAGCGAATGATCTTCGAGCCGGAACTGTTCTACCAAATTTGACACAACTTATCAATTTTCAGCGACACTTTAGGGCACAGCATCTGAAAAAAAGAGTCGACCGCGCACCTCTTTCCAAGAAGTGCGCAGCGTTGAAGCAGAGGATGCGTCGGTTTCTACCAATGCATGAAAGAATTACTTTGAGCTGTTGCCTTTGAACCCTTTGAGCATGTCACCCAGGGTTCCGAAGCTCGAGCTCGAGGAGGATGCCGATGCGTGACCACGCCAGCTCTCGTCGCCTTCTTCACCAGGGACACCCAAAGTCATCCGACGCTCTTCGAGGCGGATTTCATCCACTCGCACCGCGATGGAGTCGCCCTTTTTCTTGTTCTCGTACTGGGCAGCTTCAGTCGAATCGCGCCATTTCGAGCGCGGAAGAAGACCTTGAAAGCCAGGCGCTAAGCTCACGAAAAGACCGAAGTTTTCCTTTTTAACGACCTCGCCCTGCGTGACAGTTCCGACGGAGAACTTTTGGGAAAGCTGAACCCATGGATCGCTCTCGCCCCCACCTTGCTTGATCGACAAGGAGATCTTCAGACGACCATCCATTTCGTCCATTTTCAGGATCTTTACCTTCACCGGCATCCCCGAAGACAGCATCTCCGAAGGGTGCTGCAGACGAGCCCAAGAGATCTCGGAAATGTGAACCAGGCCTTCGACTCCGGGAACCAGCTCAACAAAGGCTCCAAATGTGTCGAGGCGCGTGACAGACCCGTCGACCACATCCCCAATCTTGGCTTTTTCCATGAACTCGCCTTCGGACTCTGCACGAGCCTGCTCGAGCATCCGACGGCGCGAGACGACGATGTTTTTCCCGCCGCCCCCAAACTGAGTGATGATGAATTCGTATTTATTGCCGACATACATCGAGGTGTCGCTCGCTGGACGCAGATCGATCTGGCTGATCGGGCAAAAGGCACCCTTGCCCTGCAACAGAACCCGGAAGCCGCCTTTGATCACTTCGGTGACTTTGCCCTCGACAGGAAGTTCCATGTCGAAAGCGTCTTCGAGGCTTTCGATGTCTGCGGCCCCTTTGGCGCCTTTCATGCGAAGACGAACTTCGCCATCGCGAACCTTCAGCACCACCACTTCGATCAGATCTCCAACGCGGTATTTGACCTGTTTGTTTTCATCCCACAGCTCCATGGTTGGCAGCAGGCCGTCGTTCGGAGTGCCGGTCGAAACAAAGGTTTCCTCTTTCCCGATCGACAGAATCTCGCCTTTGAAATTATCACCAACCCGCAAGCCTCGCTCGAGGGCGCGGAAGGACTGATCCAACAGGGCGCCGAAATCGTCGCCAGCTTTAGGTTCATCATCAAAGACAGAGTTGTTTTTTGCCATAGAGGGCTCCTGAGAATTGAAGAGTCATAGGTTTCCCCGATCCTCCGCCCGTGGTCAAATGCGAAATCTTGCCCCTTCTGTCACCCGGCGGACCACTCGTCTTTTCCAAGCCTGAAGTCCTGCTTTCCGTCTCAAACAGAAGCAATTTAATTCCATGCTTTTCCACGGCTCTGGATTTTCGGGAAAATGGGGCGAAAACAGGGCCTTGGATGGACCATTTTTCAGGCAAGTTTCCGCCGAAAAATCCGAAAAAGAATGGATGAGGCGGCTGATTTTCATTCTGGTGATGGCGATGGGACTTTGGTGGGCAGCCACCTTGTCGTCACCCACCTTTGAAACGACCGCCCTCGAGTCCCGCTCCTCCGAATTGCGAATCGAACCGGGCTCAACCGTTGCCGAAGAGTCCAGGGACCTCGCTTCGGAAAGTCCTGATCTCGAAGCACCACCCGTGGTCCCGGCCACACCTCCCGTCCTGCCGCCACGGCCGCGCGAATTCCCCGATGCCACAAGCCCCCGAAACCGAGATCGCTCGCAGGGAAAATCGGGAATAACGCTGGCCCCTTACCGCCGGAATCTGCAATTTGAAAATGGACGTTCCTCTCTGCAGGCGCTCACATTGCGAGCCCTCCCCGCCGAGGCCTACCGTGAAAATCTAGGGCCCGCAATCCACGAAAGACAGGGCATGGTCTACTACCAACCCCTGCAACCATCCGCAGAACCCTTCTCACTGAAAGAAGGCTTCCCTGTTTTTGAAAAAGGCTCGAGCGGCCTGCTGGGATTCTGGACAGGCGTCTTTCATGTCCGCCTGACTCCGCAAGGACGACCAGACGTTCTCGCCCGAAAGTACGGCCTGAATCTGACGAGTTATGACACCGATCTGCAGTGGGCGGCTCTGCGCTCCGAGCACATCTCGGACCTGCAAGGACTGCTCGGCCACCTCCGAGCCGAACCCGCCGTGACGGAAACAACTCTTGAAATCGTCTTTGCTCTCAAGGAATCGCGATGAGGAACTTCCGACGTCGCCCTCTTCTTTTTTTGCTCGCCCCCTTCCTGCCACTGCTCTTCGTGAATTGTTCGGCGGG
>JAHBUU010000161.1 GCA_019637895.1 Pseudobdellovibrionaceae bacterium
AAGGCTTATTGCGGACGAATCTCGATAGGAACAAGGCGGCCGTGATCGCACCGCCGAAGCCGTCTGTCGAGTTTTTGAAATCGGCGAAGGGTGAGCTCATATTGGCCCAGTATTTTTCCGCCAACGGCATTCGCCAGTTCAGGTCACCGGCTTCTTGGCCTGCCTTTGACAGTTCTTTGGCAAGTCCGTCCTCGTTCGAAAAAAGTCCGGCCAGATCGGCGCCCAAGGCGACCTTGATCGCACCGGTCAGAGTGGCCGCATTGATCACAGCCGATGGTTCGTCCGCGCCTTTTTGTGTGACAGCCACGTCCAAAGCGTCGGCCAGGACCAAACGTCCTTCGGCATCTGTATTGTCGATTTCGACCAAGGCTCCGTTGCGGGCCCGAACCACGTCGCTGGGACGGAAGGCAGCGGCATCGACCGAGTTTTCAGCCAGGGCCAGATAGAAATCCAAAGGGGCCGGATAGTTTGTTTTCGCGGCCCACAGAGCAAGTCCGACGATGGCCGCCGATCCTCCCATGTCTTTCTTCATCAACCGCATGGCCGAGGAAGGTTTCAGATCCAAGCCGCCGGTGTCGAAGGTGATGCCCTTGCCGACGAAGGCGATTGGTTTCACTTTCATGGCTTTTTGAGGACGCCATTTCAGGTGCACCAAGCAAGGAGGCGTCGAGGACCCTTGGCCGACCGCCAACAGGAGTCCCATTTTTTCCTTCATCAATCTTTGTTGATTCCAGATTTCGAGCTTCATCCCCTGCGGCCATTTCATTTTTTTGAGCATGGTGGAATAGCTGGTCGGTGTCAGTTCGTTGGGCGGCAAATTGACCAGATGTCTGGCCGAGTTCACGGCAACCCCTCGAGCTTGAGCGTCTTTGACCAGACTGCGGTCGATTTCGCCGCGAGCCTTGGCGATGGACAAGCGAGGCAAACCTTTCAAGGCCTTCTCGAGCTGGATCTCGCGGAAGTGATAGGATGCGATTTCAAGACCGGTGAAAAGTCCCAGTTCTTGTTCCGCGCTCGTCCCGCTCAGTTCAGTGTGGACCTGCGCCAGCCCCAGGGGTTTCCACGAAGACACCAAAGCTCCCGCTTGATCGCGAAAGAAGGCATACGAAGACTCTTCAAGCAATCCGCCGTGGGAAACGGCCGGGGGCGCCGCCTTGGCTCGCAGGATCCAGACCGGGCCTTTTTTTCCGGAAAAGCTCAGCAGTTCTTTCGTCTGCTTGAGCAGAGAGTTCTTTTGCCAGCTCAGGGCATGCCCGTTAATCGCACTCCGGATTTTCGCCTCGTCATTCGAGCCGAAAACATAGACCCACCCGATGTCGCGGTCCGTTCGACTAGGTTTTTTGTCCCATTGCGCTTTTTCGAGCCAGGATTGGATCATCTCATTCTCCCTCATAAATCGTCGTTGAGTCCGTCGCCTCATTCTTCGTACAATGGAAACTCAACATGTGGTCACCTAGCGTAAACCTGAAATTCTGCCTGCTCAATGCCGAGAATCTGTTTCTCCTTTTTGACGCTCCCCCGAGTCCCGAACTCGTGACCAGAACCGAGTCCGCATGGCAGAAAAACAGCACCTCACAGTACGAAAACAAAAGCCTCAGAAAATGCCAGGCCCTTGCAAGAACCCTGCTCGAAGTTGACGCTGACATCGTGATGCTCTGCGAAGTGGGCGGCCTCGAATCCCTTCAGAACTTCAATCAGCTTTTCCTGAAGGGAGCCTATTCGCCGGCTCTCATGGAAGGGAACTCGGACCGCAATATCGACGTGGGCTTCCTGATTCGCAAAGGCAGTCCTTTTTATTTCGATCTGCTGTCGAACAAGTCCCGTTCGATCAACTACCTATATCCCCACGAGCGCGAGTCACTGGCCCAAGGCTATCCGATCAAGGCGCAAAGCCATCGTTTTTCCAGGGATGCCGTCGAGCTCAAGTTGTTTCAACAAAATCGCGAGAATCCCTTTTTGATCGTTTTGCTGACCCATTTGAAAAGCCGGCTCGACAAGGACAAGGTCGATCCCGGAGGCTTCGAGCGCCGACAAGCCGAACTCAAGACTCTGCTTGAGATCCACCAAGAACTCGAAACGAAATATCCGAACACGCCCCAAGTGGTCTGCGGAGACTTCAACGGCAACGCCGGCTTTCATCAACCCGACGAAGAATTCCGTCCCTTGTACGAAACCACGAAACTCAAAGACGCTCTTGAAATCGATCAGGTCCCGCAGAGTGAACGATGGACCTTCTGCCAAATCCGAAGCGGCGCCCGCAGCGAAGGCCGACAAATCGATTTTTCATTCTTGAATCCCGCTGCCGCCGCCAAATTGAAAAAGCAAAGTGCCCATATTTATCGATACAAAAATGAAACTGGGATCGAAATTGATCCACCACAAAACCTCGAAGCCAAATTCCTGCTTCCGAGCGATCACTACCCCATGGTTTTCGAACTCGAGAATTTAAAAGCTTTCTAGCTGGCCGATCCGAGCATTCTCGTCACCAGGAATTCGGCAGCCTTTTCCTGAAGCGCCCGACTCAGCGAAGGCGCGCCGGCAGCCGCCAGATCCGTGAACAGCGGAAGATGCACAAACAGCGAGGGCCGCTGTAAATCATCAGAGGACAGCAAATCCGCCACGGCATACGAAGTGGCGTTGCAGACATAACCTCCGGCGGACAAACTGACTTCGGCCGGAATTCCCATCACTGTGAGCTCTTTCACCCACTCAAGCAAAGGCAGTGAATTGAAATACGCTAACTGGCGACCAGGAGAAAATGCACCCGGTTCGGGCTTTTCACCGTCTTCATCCGCAATGCCGCTTTCGATCCAATTCATGGCTGTTCGCTCAAGCGAGATCTTGGTTCTTTTCTGAGCCAGCCCAAACATCAGCACAGCACCGATGGCTTCGTCCATTTCAAGAAGCTGCCGCACTCGATCCGAGGCTCTTTGATAAGAGACCGGCAAAATTTCAGTTCTGATTTTTCCGGCGAAAGCAGGAAGTGTGGCGAGTCTTTCCACCAAAATTTGGCTTGGATTCACGGACTGGCCCGCAAAAGGCAGAAAGCCGGTGATCAAAACTTTTTTCATCGGGACCTCAAGGGGATTTCATCAGGCGTTTCCAATCGTTTCCTTCACGCAGGAAACAAAAACGCTCATGAAGGCGGCCGTTCCGATTGAACCAGAATTCAATGGCCGAAGGGATCAAATGAAAGCCACCCCAGTGCGGAGGACATGGGATGTCCTGACCCTGGAAGCGTTTGTCGACCTCATCCACTTGGGCCTGAAGTTCGTCCGTTCCCGAAATCGTCTCGGACTGATGGGAAGCCCAAGCACCGATCTGGGACAAGCGGGGTCTGGTCTTGAAGTAGGCCTCGGACTCGGCCCTGGTCAATGGCGCCGTTTTTCCCTCGACCCGAATCTGCAGATCCATGGTCGGCCAGAAAAAACAAAGAGAGGCAAAAGGATTGCCCGCAAGCTCGCGGCCCTTTCGCCCCTCGTAGTTCGTATAAAAGGAAAACCCTCCTCGAATGAGTCCTTTGTAGAGGACGATTCGAACGGAGGGTTTGCCATCTTCGGAAACCGTGGCCAGGGCCATGGCATTGGGGTCTTTCAACCCCCTTTCGGCGGCCTCTTTCACGAAGCCATCAAGCTGCTGAAACGGATCCGCCGAAAAATCGAAGTTCATTATTTTTTAGCTTTAACGATCTCGATGAGTTCAACATCGAAGACCAGAGCCGAGTTCGCAGGGATGCCGGGACGACCCTGAGCACCGTAAGCGAGGTTCGGCGGGATGAAGAGCTTCACTTTCGAACCTGGCTTCATCATTTTCAAAGCTTCGGTCCAACCTGGGATCACACCTTTGACCGGGAACTCAGCCGGCTGTCCACGATCGTAGGACGAATCGAATTGTTCGCCAGTGATCAGAGTGCCTTTGTAGTGACATTTCACGGTGTCGTTGTCGGTCGGGCTCGTGCCTGTTCCTTCTTTTTCAACGATGTACTGAAGACCGCTGGCAGTGGTTTTCACGTTTGCTTGAGTTTTGTTCTGCTCGAGCCAAGCGGTGGATTTTTGCAGGTTCGTTTGCGCTTCTTCCTGCTGTTTCTGCATCGCCATTTCTTGGAGCTTCATCATGGCTTGTTGCAAACCGTCTTTGTCCAGCTTGCTTTCGCCTTTTTGAACGTCCTTCAAAGACATCGCGATCACTTCAGGATCGAATTCGATGCTTTGGGATTTCAAGTTGCCACCGATTTGCTGGCCGATTGCATAGCTGGCTTTTTTCACATCGGTATCGAGTTTCTTTTGGCAAGCGGTCAAGCCGACGGCTCCGACAACAGCGCAAGCGATCATCAAACGGTTCATGGAGAATCTCCTTCAGTAAAAATATGATCCCTCAATGGATCGTCAATTTTTGAACAGTCCCATTTCAAAAGCAAAATCAGGAAATTCCTAGGCTTAACATGCCGCAAGACTCCCTTCTTTCCCTCTTTCCCGAGCCCAAAATACCGTGATCATCAAATGAAAGTCCCTTCATTCCGGACGATGGCCGCAAGATTTTGCCTAAATAGTAAACAACTTTTTATGCCCTTTTCTTCACTCAACACGCCTCTCCTTCACCGTTACAACTCAAATCAATGATGTTGTTCGCCCCAATGGGCGCTTCCGACTCGCTGTCTGTAAGGAGGACGCATGAAACGCTGGATGGTTATTCCCCTGATTTTCGCTTCGGCCACGGCCTGGGCCCAATCCGAGACCTCTTCGACCCGAGGCTCGCTCAGCAGCGAAGCCGTGTCTGTCGCTCCCGAAGGATGGGTTCCTTTCCTGGGGGCTGGAGCGGGTTACACCACGTCCGATCACACAGGGAGCGGCCAGAATCTCCAAGAGGGAATGCCCACCTCCATCAAACTTCTCGGTAGCTATTACACCGAAAGCACCAAGGGTGTTTTTGACCTCGGCTTCGGTTACAACAACCAGCAGTTCTCTCGTGACCTCGCACCCGCCACCACTGTGAGCGGCCCCAGCATCGAAGCTGCCGCCCGATATCAGTGGGAAAGCCGCTGGCAGGCGGGCGTGATTGCCACCACTCTGTTCGACCGCGGCGAATACTACGGTGCCAACCAAGCCGATGCTCAGTTCGCAGGTCTGCAAGCCCTCAAGGAATTCACCGTCGCTCCAGCGTGGCTGATGCGGGTCGGTGGCAGAATTCTGACCGACCTGAACGTCAACAATGAAACCGTCAGCATGGCCCTGCTCGATCTGCAGTTGGGCTGGGATCCCAGCGCGTCCCGACAAAGCGTCAGGGATGTGGCTTCCACCGCCCCTTCGCGGCCAGTGGCTCAGCCCACTCCGAACAACGCCTTGGGCAGCATCAAACTTGAAACCAACCGCCCCGGTTTCGTCCGCTTCGAATTTGATAGCGCCCAAATTTCCAACCCGGATCGAAACCGCGTTCGAGACCTGGCCCGCGCCCTCGAGGACCGCAAAGACCTCTATTCCTCGATTGAAGTGATCGGACATACCGATCCCGTCGGAACCCAAGCTTACAACCAGAACCTGTCTGAACGCCGGGCCGCCAGCGTCCGCGACATCCTGGTCGATGCCGGCTGGTCCCGCTCGAACATCCAAACCAAAGGCCTTGGCGAAACGGAACTGGCCATCATGTCGGAACTGGCTCCGAACTTTGGCGACAACCGCCGGGTTGAAATCCAGTTCAACGGTGTTCGCGATCAACGTCAGTTGCGCGATATCCTGTCCCGCTTTGAATAGCCCCACCCGCAGGGTCGCGTCAGACTTGCCTTTGGGCTCTGACGCGACCCTGCCACCCCTTCTGTCTTCATTTGCATCCCCCGTTCCTTCTCTCCAAAATGCCCCTCTATGAGAATTCTCGTCGTCGAAGATCAAGAAAAGATGGCAGGCTTCCTCAAACGAGGCCTCAATGAAGTCGGCTATGCCGTCGACCTTGCGGAAACGGGCGGATCGGCCGAAAGCCTTTCCTCGGAGAACGACTACGACCTCGTCATCTTGGACGTCATGCTTCCCGATCAAAGTGGAATCGATACCGCCCGCCATCTGCGCCGGGACGGATATTCGGGTCCCTTGTTGATGCTCACGGCCTTGTCGACCACCAAAGACAAGGTTCACGGTCTCGATGCGGGCGCCGACGATTACCTGACAAAACCAT
>JAHBUU010000162.1 GCA_019637895.1 Pseudobdellovibrionaceae bacterium
GCCCGGAAACTCTGTCCGGTGGGCAGTCACAACGGGTGGCGGTGGCCCGGGCTCTCATCAATGAGCCTCGGATTTTGCTGCTGGATGAGCCGCTGTCGGCCCTTGATCTGAAAATGCGGGCCTACATGCAAACCGAACTGAAGGCGCTGCAAAAACGTTTGGGCATCACCTTCATTTCCGTCACCCACGATCAAGACGAGGCGCTGGCGTTGTCGGATCGCATCGGCCTGATGAATGCCGGTCGTCTCGAGCAGGTGAGCACACCACGAGAGATTTACGAGGCGCCGAAAAGCGCGTTTACCGCCGGTTTCGTCGGTCGGATGAGCCGCCTGAGTGGCGAGCTGGTGTCTGTACAAGGCACCGAAGCCGAGGTTCGTCTGGCGGATCAGACCTTGGTGAAAGGTCGTTTTTCCGATCTTCAGAATCCGTTGAATCCCGGCCGTCGAGTCGAGGTTCTCGTGCGACCCGAAAAAATCCGTTTGCTGACGGCGTCTGAACCCGCACCTCCTTTGATGAATCAACTGAGTGGGGATCTCAGCGAATGTGTTTTCAAAGGCGACCATACAGAGTTTCACGTTCATTCGGTCTGTGGCAGTTCTTTGCAAGCCAATGATTTTTCCGATCGTCCGGAGTGGCCGGTCGGTGAAAGCGTTCGTTTGGCGTTTGCTCCTTCTGACACCTTCTTTTTTGCGGAGCCCGAAGAGTGAAGCTCTCTCGGCCCCTCGCTTCCCCGGCTCTGGCCTGGTTGTCGTTTTTTCTGCTCGGCCCTTTGCTGATGGTCGTGATTCTGAGTTTTTCCACTCGCGGGGTTTACGGCGGCATTGAATGGACCTTGAGCTTTGCCTCCTATGAACGCGTCTTTTCGGTGCGAACCGCTCAGGTGCTGTGGCAGAGTTTTCTGTTGGCCTTTTCGACGGCGGTGGTGTGCTCGGTCCTGGGACTTTTGTGTGCCTGGTACATGACCACGGTGTCTTCGAAATGGAGACCGTGGCTTTTGGGAATGATTGCGTTGCCTTTTCTGACGAATCTGGTGATCCGCGTTTACGCGATCAAACATTTCGTCGGCGTCAATGGGCCGGTGCAGTTCTTTTTGCGCGCGTTCGAGATTCCCTATGATCCGTTTTCGCTGACGGCGAATTCGTGGCTCGTCTGGTATGGGTTGATCAGCACCTATTTGCCCTTTGCCGTTCTGCCTTTGTACGGGGCCTTTGAAAAATTTGATTTCCAGTTGGTCGAAGCCGCCAAGGATCTGGGTGCGGGTTCGTGGAGCTTGCTTGTGAAAGTGATCGCACCGGCTTTGAGTGCGCCTTTGGCCGGAGCATTTTTTCTGGTGTTCATTCCTTGCCTCGGTGAATACGTCATTCCGGATCTACTCGGAGGCGCAAAGACCATGCTTTGGGGGAACCTGATCACCGAGCAGTTCCTGAAAGCGCGGGATTGGCCGATGGGAGCCGCCTTGGCGGTGACTCTGCTAGGCTGTTTCGCCTTGATTCTGGGAGTGCGATCTTTGTTGCTTGCTCGGAGGCACCGTGAGTGATCGATCCGAGCACCTTCGTCCAAAAGCCCCGTGGTTTGCGGGAGTCGTCTTTACGCTGGTGGTGGTGGTCCTTCATTTGCCGCTCTTGTTTTTGTTCGCTTCTTCGTTTTTCGAGAGAATCGGTGAGACCTGGGTTTTCACCCTTCGTTGGTTTCAAGAGGTGCTGGCTGATCAGGCTCTCGCAGCGGCTTTTCTGAATTCTTTGATCGTCGCCGTGACTTCAAGCACCCTCGCGACGGTGATCGGAACCGGGGCAGCCGTGGCCCTGCATCGCGGCGGTTTTCGCTGGGGTCCTTTCCTGCGGGCCTTGAGCCTGACCTCCTTGGTTTTGCCCGAGATCGTTTTCGCCTTGGCCTTGTTGTCATGGTTTTTCCTGTTGAAAGTGACCTTGGGACTGCACTCGGTGATTGCGGCCCATGTGACCTTTATTTTGTCCTATGTGATTCTGATCGTCAGTGCGCGGCTATCGACGATGGACTCTTCGGTCGAAGATGCGGCTCGGGATCTTGGAGCCGGTGAGTGGAAACTTTTGTGGAGGGTGACGTTGCCCTCCATTTGGCCCTCTGTGGGGGCTGCCTTCATGCTGGGCTTTTTGCTGTCGTTCGATGATTTTTTGATCACTTTTTTTGTGAATGGGGCCGGTCAGGATACCCTTCCGGTGAAGCTCTACACATCGATGAAAATCGGTCTGACTCCGAAGCTCAATGCCCTGGCCACTTTGATGTGCGCAGTGAGCGCTTTGCTGCTGATTTTCGCCTTCCGTTCCTCTTCGTTCCGTGATGTTCTCAAGGCCGGGGAGGAACCCGGTGATCAAAGATAAAAAGATTCTCAGTTGGACCTTGTACGATTGGGCCAATTCCGCTTTTTTCACCACGGTGGTGGCGGGTTTTTTCCCGGTCTTTTTCAAACAGTATTGGAGTGATGGCCAGGACCCGACAGTGACGACTGCTAAACTCGGTTTGACCCTGTCTGTGGCCAGTTTGATCATCGCTATTCTCAGTCCGACTCTTGGCGTCCTGGCCGATCTGCGCGGAGCAAAAAAAGCTTTTTGCGCCTTCTTTATGATCTTGGGTGTGGGAGCGTGTTTCTGGCTGACGGTGATTCCGGCCGGTGGTTGGGAACAGGCGATGCTCGCTTACGGTTTGGGCACGATCGCCGTTGCGGCCTCGACGGTTTTTTACGATGCGCTTCTTCCTTCGATCGCACGGGGAACGCAGATGGATGATGTGTCCTCGCAAGGCTATGCGATGGGATATCTGGGCGGGGGCCTTCTTTTTCTTTTCAACGTCATCATGGTTCTGAAGCCGGAGTTTTTTGGATTGGCTGATAAAACTCAGGCCGTCAAAGTGTCCTTTGCTTTGGTGGGGATCTGGTGGCTGGTTTTCTCTTTGCCGCTTTGGAGAAACGTCCCCGAACCCAAGTCCGATGTTCGAAAAATCGGTTTTTTGAAAGCCGCCGCTCATTCCGTTCCCAGTCTTCAGAAAACCTTTCGTGATATCTGGCGGGATCGAAATCTGTTCCTGTCTTTGATCGCTTTCTGGTTGTACATCGATGGTGTCTATACGGTCATTGCGATGGCCGTTGATTATGGTTTGGCCATCGGTCTTGAGAGTGACCATTTGATGATCGCTCTGCTCTTGGTTCAGTTCATCGGTTTTCCAGCGACTTGGCTTTTCGGAAAGGTCACCGGCCGTTTCGGTTGTCGCTTGCCGATTCTGGTCTGTCTGGGGATTTACGGCATCGTCGTGATCGCCGCTTCCTGGATGACGACGGCTTTGCATTTCTATCTGCTCGCGATCGTCATCGGTTCCGTCCAAGGGGGCGTTCAGTCCCTCAGCCGCAGTCTGTTCGGAAATATGATCCCCCATGATCGGGCCGGAGAGTTTTTCGGCTTCTACAACCTGATCGGAAAGTTCGCCTCGATCGTGGGTCCTTTGGTGGTGGCGATCACGGTGACTTTGACTCGAAATCCACGTTCGGGAATGACCGGTTTGCTGATTCTTTTCATTCTGGGGGGCATTCTCTTGTGGAAGGTCAAGGAACCGCGCTATTCCGAAGGGACTCCTCTGGAAAGGGCTTAGAGTATGGCTTATAATCCCCGAGATCACTATTTCAAGAAAGCGAAAGAGAACAACTTCGCGGCCCGCTCGGTGTTCAAGCTCGAGGAGATCGACCAGAAGTTCAAGATCTTCAAACCCTCGCAGTTGGTTCTGGATTTGGGGGCTTCGCCGGGATCCTGGTCCCAGTATGCCTCGAAAAAGGTGGGAGGTCAGGGACGGGTGCTGGGGGTCGACTTGTCCCCGGTGACGGTGAAATTGCCCAATGCCGTTTTCATTCAGGCGGATTTGCGTGATCTGACCTTGTCCGAGGTTTTCAAAGAACATGGTTTCGACGGCGCTTTCGACCTCGTGCTGTCGGATATGGCGCCCAAGACGACGGGGATTCGTATGACCGATCAAGCCCGATCGATGGAGCTGTGCGAACTTGCCCTGGATGTGTCCAGGCGCTTTCTGAAAAAGAACGGTCATTTCGTCTGCAAGCTTTTTCACAGCGACGATTTTTCGCGACTGCGGGATGAAATCAAAAAAGACTTCGAACGCTTCGAAGCGGTGAAGCCGGATTCCACACGCAAAATTTCAAAAGAAATCTTTTTGGTTGGTCTGAAGAAAAAAGCGGAGCCTACGGGTGTTTGAGATCGTTTTTGAAAATGCCGAGTTCGTGGCTGTCGATAAACCGTCGGGTTGGCTGACCGTTCCCTCTCGTTTTGAAAAAGAGGACGCAAGAAAAGTTCTGGGTCGTGAACTCGAGCGCGAATTGAACATCCGACTTTTTCCCGTCCATCGTTTGGATTTCGAAGTGAGCGGGCTCGTGGTTTTTGCAAAAACCGCCGCTGCCCATCGGGTGGCCGGAGGCTGGTTTGAAAAACACCGAATCCAAAAAACCTATGAAGGTCTTAGTCGAGCACGCGATTTTTCACATTGGCCCGAGAATCTGAAGGCCGAGCGGGACGAGGTCCCCGTCGGAATCCAGCAAAAGTGGACCAGCCGCATCTTGCGCGGAAAACGGCGCAGTTACGAACACCCCAAAGGGGATCCGTCATCGACCCGGGCGACACTTTCCGGTCAGGATTTCGCTGAACGCTTGCAGTGGATTTTGCAGCCTGAAACCGGGCGCTCGCATCAGTTGCGTTTCGAGATGAGTCGTCACGGCTTTCCGCTTTTGGGCGACAGGCTGTACGGATCCAAAGAAAGCTGGGAAGGCCCGGATCGCATCGCTCTCAGAGCGGTGTCTTTGGATCTTTCGGGAATCGGTGCTGACGAACGACGGGGGCTTCCGGAATCTCTTTTCGTGAAAGGACTCTTCTCATGATTCGCTCGCTGTGTCTGTTTTGCGGCTCTCGACCGGGAACCAATCCCAACCATGGGGCCGCCGCTCGTGAACTCGGAGAGAAGCTGGCGGAACAGGGGATCACTCTGGTGTATGGCGGTGGGCATGTCGGTCTGATGGGCATGGCGGCGGATGCGGCCCTCTCAAAGGGCGGACAAGTGGTCGGTGTGATTCCTCAAGGCTTGGTGGATGCGGAAGCCGCCCATCAGGGCTTGACCACTTTGCACGTCACCAAAACGATGCACGAACGAAAAGCCATGATGGAGAATCTGTCGGACGCTTTCGTGGCCATGCCGGGCGGGTTCGGGACCTTGGATGAACTTTGCGAGATCATCACTTGGGCACAGCTCAAGATCCACTCCAAGCCGATTTTTTTAATGAACGTGAATGGATACTTCGACGCCTTTCATGAGTTTCTACAACATTCGGTCAGAGATGGGTTCATCGGCCGCGACTGCATGAGGCTTTTCAGCATCATTCAAAGTCCCGACGAGCTGCTTCAACGATTGAAGTCCCTCTGAATCACGCATTTATCACTTCCTCCTGTCCCTGAAGAGGCGTAAATCCTCTGTGTCAGCAGGAGGTGCGGACATGGCCACTCGAGTGATCATCGTCGGCGGAGGTTTCGCGGGCTTAAATGCAGCGAAGACCTTAGCGAGAAAAAAAGACGTCCAAGTTCTTTTGCTGGATCGCCGGAATCATCATCTGTTCCAACCGTTGCTTTACCAAGTCGCCACGGCCGGTCTGTCGCCCGCCGATATCGCCAGTCCGATTCGAGGAATCCTATCCGACGCCGAGAACATCCAGGTCTTGATGGAGGAAGTCGTTTCCATCGACCGTGGTGCAAAAAAAGTGCTCACCACGAACGGCGCTCATGACTATGATTTTTTGATTCTCGCCACGGGGGCTGTGCACAGCTATTTCGGGCATTCCGAATGGGAAACCTTCGCGCCTGGCTTAAAAACTGTCGAGCAGGCGACGGATATTCGGCGTCGGATTTTATTGGCGTTCGAAGAGGCCGAAAAAATCGCCGATCCCGAAAGGCAACGGGAGTGGCTGACCTTCGTGATCGTGGGCGGGGGACCGACGGGTGTCGAAATGGCCGGCGCCATCGCCGAGATCAGTCGAACGACTTTGGAAAAAGACTTCCGTCGCATCGATCCGGCCAGAACGAGAGTTCTTTTGATCGAGGCTGGCTCTCGAGTGCTGGCTGCTTTCGATGAGG
>JAHBUU010000163.1 GCA_019637895.1 Pseudobdellovibrionaceae bacterium
ATCGTCGAGAGTGACGATCCCTTTCATCCGTCCTTCATCATCGACGACAGGCATGGCGAGCAGGGAGTGTTGGTGAAAAATCTGGGCGACTTTTTCCTGATCCAGATCGACCGAGATTCGCACGATATCGGTGTGCATGATGTCGGTGACGCTTTTGCCGGGAGACGAAGAAAAGAGTTCTCGGAAGGAAAAAACACCGAGCAGTTTTTGATCGTGATCAAGAACGTAGCAGTAATAAATGGTTTCGACCTGAGTCTTTGCCTGAATGCGCAGGTAACTGATGGCTTCGTCGACGGACATCTCGGGTCGCAAACGCACGAACCGGGAACTCATCAATCCCCCGGCGTTGTCTTCGGCGTAAGCGAGCAGGGCCGTGACCTCGCGACGGGTCTGAGGATCGAGCAGCGTCAGGATGGCGTCCCGATGCTCGACACCCATTTCCTGGATCAAATCGGCGACGTCGTCCGGAGCGAGAAGCCGAACCCAGGAACGTCGTTCGGGGGCAGAGGCTTCCAGCAAAAGATCGGATTGGTCGTGAGCCGACAGGCTGAAAAACAGGTCCTCGGCGTCGGTCCGGGTCAGGGCAGCGAATTGTTCTTTGCGTTCGGCCAAGGTGAGCGAGGGCCAGTTTGCGGCGAGCGAAGGGACATGGCCTTCGGTCGAGTCCGTTTCCGTCTGAGACACATCGGTTTTGATTTCGTCGTTGTTTTCCATGCTGCCGTCCCATTGCTCGATGGATCCTCGCCTCTATCGGAAATCTTTCAGAGGGAGTTAAGGGTTTTCTTCCTCTGAAAACCTATAAAAGGGGAGGGTTTTTTGAATCGTGCTGCGCCGTCTGTTCAAATTGGGCGAGAACTTCTTGGGTCGGTCCGATGGCTTTGATTTCACCGTTATCAAGCCACAGAATCCGGTCGCACTTGAGAAGCGTCGACAGCCGGTGGGCGATCAGGATCTGGGTTCTGCCCTCGAAGAATTCTTCGGTTGCTTTGACCAGGATCTCCTCGGATTGAGGATCCACAGCGCTGGTGGCTTCGTCCATGATGATGACCGGAGCATCTTGCAGCAGGCAACGAGCCATGCAAAGCAGTTGGCGTTCCCCGAGCGACAGGTTCTTACCGCGCTCTTCGATGCGCAGATTCAAGCGATCCGGATTCTGGCGGACCCAATCTCCAAGTCCGACTCGGTCGAGTGCGGCTTCGCACTCCTCGTCGCTATGGCGCCCATCGATGTCCAGATTGATGCGTAGACTTCCCTGAAAGAGCACCGGGTCCTGCGCGATGAAAGCGATGGAGCGGCGATAGATTTTGAGGTCTTCCCCTTCGGGGGTGGCGGTCATGCGGGCGCTTCGGCCAGCCATTTTGATATCGCCTTTTTCAACGGGATACAGGCGGAACAAAGCTTGGATCAAACTGGATTTTCCCGAGCCCGTTCGTCCGACGATTCCCAGTCGCTCGCCTGGGTGAACGGTGAAACTGACTCCTTTGAGAACCCAGGGCAGTTCTTCGCGGTAGCGGAACCAGAGATCTTTGATCTCGATTTCTGCGGACAGGCCGGTGGTCAGTTTTTTCCGCTCCGAGAGGATTTCCTCTTCCGGAGTGTATCGTGGGTGTGCCGTCGGGAAAGCGGCACGACCGGGGAGTCGGCTTCCTTCCTCGATGGGCAGGCGGAGATAGCGATCCAGGCGTTCAACACCGATCAGCGCTTCTTCGAGCTGGGCCAGCCATTCAAAAAACATCTGCATGGAGTTCCCGCTCATGGCGATGAAAGAGAAGGCGACACCCACGGCCCCGATGGAAACCCAGCCCATCGAAATCAAAAAGACCGAACTCAGGCCCGTGATGAGCAAAAGCAAGGCGGACAGACTGTTCATCTGGAACGAAAAAGAAACGAGGCCTTTGACGGTGTCTTTCTTTTTTTTCAGGAAAAAGGCATCCAAACCGTCGAAGCGCTCACGGAATTCCCGCTCGCGACGGAAAGACCGGATGGTGCTGGCGCCTTGAGTGGTCTCGGCAAAGTGGGCGATCGAGGGCGAGCGGCTGGAGGACAGTTCTCGACGCAGGATTCGGAGGCGGTTGCGGTTCAGCCGATAGACAGCGTAGTTCATGAGGCCAATAGCGATGACGAACACCAGAAAGAACGGCGAGGCGATCGTGATCAAAAGAAGCATCGCAATCAGATCGAAAATGATCGAAGCAAATTCGGCCAAAGGTCCGCCGAACAGCCGGAAGACGTTGCCGTAGTCGCTCGAGAAGCGGGTCACGATTCGTCCCGCGGGTGTGGCGTCAAAAAAGGACATCGGGTAGCGGGACGTGCGCAGGGTCACTTCGTCATACAACTGAGAAATCGCACTGGCTGACAGCCGCGAAAACATGACCCGGAAAAGCAGAGTGAAGCTGGTTCCGACCACGGCAAGGGCGGTGAGGATCCACAGAAGATCGTGGATCTCGACCGAGATTTTTCCGTCGACCCACCAGCCGATGACGTTGGCATTTCCCAAGAGCAAAAGACGACCCAGAAAGCCCACAAAGAGCACACTGAGGATTCGCTTCATATAGGGTCGATAGGCATTATGCAGGGTTTCGTAAACCCGAAGATTGTAAGTCTCGGCCCCGAGGCTCTCTTTCTCCATCAAACGGTCAGTCGCCATCGGTGACCTCCGATGTGACAAGAGGGGTGAGCGGGGCTTCGTCTGTTGGTGCCGGGCTGACTTTGACAGGAATGGCCGGAGAGCCTTTATCGAGACGGCTGACGCTTTGGGTGAATTCCCTGAAGTCGGCGCTGGATTCCTGCAGTTCTTCGAAACTGCCTTGGGCCTTGATCTCGCCGTCTTTGAGGAACAGGATTCGGTCCACCTTGTCGAGCACGGTCAGACGGTGCGTGACCAACAGCTTGGTCCGATTTTGCCATTCGTGTTCAAAAAGTTCCTCGAGGAGCCGTTCTTCGGTTTCGACATCAACAGCACTCAGGCAGTCATCCAAAAGCAAGATGGGAGCATTCGCATGATGGACGCGGGCCAGTCCCACGCGCTGTCGCTGGCCTCCGGACAGATTCACGCCCCGCTCACCAATTTCGGTTTCAAGGCCGTCTTCGACTCGCTCTCGATCCAAACGGAATTGGGCGGCGACGAGAGAGCGCAGGATCTCGGGGTCCTGATCCGGAGTCGTTCCGTAATGAAAGGACACGTTGTCTCGCAAGGTCGCGCTCATGATGAAGCCTTCCTGAGGAGCAAAGGCATAAAAAGAGCGAAGAGCGTGGTCGTCCAGGTGAAGAGCATCTTGTTGATGCAACCGATATCGACCGAAGGAGGCGCCGGTTTCTCGGAGCAGGGACAAGAGCAAAAGCGTTTTTCCGCTGCCGACTTCTCCGACGATGGCGACGAACTCGCCTTTGTTCATCGAAAAGCGGATGTTCTTGAGGAGGTGTTTGCCACCGACGACGAGATTGAGATTGTCCACGTCGACGGCGATGTCCGGCGACGTTTTTTCCGGGCCGGAAGGGTGTGAGGCCGGGGTTGTGTGGTTGGGCGTATCCAGAAAACGCTGCAGTCGTGTGAGCGAAGTCCAAGCGTCAAAGGCGAAAGTAAAAAACCAAGGCATTTGGCGGAAAGGACGAGTCAGGAAAACGCCGAGGATCCACAAAAGAGCAAACACTTCTCCGGGAGAAAGCGCTTGTTTGTACCAGACGACCAGAGTGCCCAGGGTCACGATATTCAGAAAGAAGGTCACCGAGGTCGCGACCGTATTCATGATCTGCCCGTTGGTGACCATGCTGACGCGGTTTTCGGTTTCCACCTCGCGCTTTTCAAAAATGAAACGTTCAAAAGAGGCGGTCCACCCCAGAATCCGAAGCGTGCGAATATTTTGGATCCATTCGTTCACCAGCCCTGTGCGTTCGGCCGCGAGCTGTTTGAAGCGATAAAAGAACCGGGATTGTCGAAATGCCAAAAGCGAATTGATGGTTCCGACCAGCACGATCACGCTCACGGTCGGCCACAAGGGCACATTGAAAAACAGGGACAGGGCAAAGGGGGCCAGGATCAAAGGGAAAAGTGTCGAGGCTCCCGCCGGCAAAGTCTGATCCAGAAACACGGTAGCTCCGGGAACGTCCGTGGCATAGAGCGAGACGACCTCACCCAGGGACTGACGGCTCATCGTATCGACTTTGAGGTTCATCATTTTGCTGTGGAGCTTTTTGGCAAAGATCCGCTGCAGAAAAATCGCTTCTCGCGCACCCAGATAATTCGTCAGTTGACCCGCAGCCTGTCCCAAAATCATGGCGAGGAAGGCCAGCGTGATCCAGGCCACAGGGCTTTCAACCCAATCGAGTCGAAGAGGCGTTTCCGCCCCCGTGAGGCGGTCGATGAATTCTTTTTGAAACCACGGAGCCAAGAGTCCGGTCAGAGCCGAAAAGAACGAGATTGAAAGGATCAGGAGCTTCCAGGCCCAGCGGTGAAAAACAACATCGAAGAGGAGAGAAGAACGGGATGACCGCATCGGCCAGAAGATACCCCTGCGAGGCGAGATCGTCATCCCTGAACCGCCAGGAATCCATCTCTGTCGCGCACAGCCGGATGCACCCAAATCATTGCAAGCCTCGTGTTCGTTCTCTTAGACTGGCATTTGAGGATCTATGGACGAAACGCGTTGGGACAGACGAAGTTTTCTGCGAGCCTCGGCTTTAATGGCCGGAGGGTGGGGTGCGATGAGCCTCACCGGTTGCGGCACTTTGGATCGTCTGTTCGGTCCCGATCCTGGGTTGTATGACAACGAAGTCTTGATCATCGGTGGGGGCTTGGCCGGATTGACGGCCGGTTACGAGCTGAAAAAACGCAAGATTCCTTTCCGCATTCTCGAAGCCTCCTCTCGGCCCGGAGGCCGGGTTCAAACTCTCAAATTTTTCGATGCGGACAACCACTGGGCCGAGCTGGGTGGCGAGTATGTGGACCCTCGGCATCTGTCGGTGTTGGATCTCTGTTCAGAGTTGAATCTGCCTTTGGATCAGGTGCCCCTCAATGCCAATGGATCGGCGACCTCTTTTTGGTCCCGTCAGCAGATCGTGTCCCAGGATGTTCTGTCGAAAGAGCTTTCACCGGTCCTGTCTCAATTGATCCGTCGTCGTCAGGACATCACGGGCGAAGGGGATCGAAAGGCCGAGGCCAGCCGCTTGGATCAGCAATCGCTCAAAGATTTTTTAGAGAGCTTGCGAACGGCTTCAAACGGGCGCGCCCTGGATTATCTGTCCCAGGCCGCTCGTGTGCAATTCGGTGTCGAGACCGAGCAGCAGTCGGCTTTGCAGTTTTTGAGTTCGCTGGATCCAGAGGCGCGGGCTTCACGAGTTCGCCGAATCAGAGGCGGCAGTGAGTCGCTCACGCGGACCTTGTATGAGAGAGTCAAAGGGGTTCTTCCCGAGTTCATCGTTCGTTTCAAGACGTCGCTGTTGTCTGTGAAGGAGCGAGGTCCTCTTTTTGAATGTCGAATCCAGACACCGCGAGGGACTCAGACCGTCTGGACCCGCTGCCTGATTTTCGCTTTGCCTCCACCGGCCTTGCGAAAAATCGGCGGACTCAAAGAGCTGCAATTGTCCGAGGAAAGAAAATCAGCCATTCAGGGCATGAAGTTGGCGACTCATTCAAAGTTGGTGATGGGGTTCAATGAAAAGTTCTGGTTGGGATCGGGGGGGCCTATCCTCGGAGGGACCTTGCTTGGGTTGCCTGCCAGCCAAAGCTGTGACGATGTCAGTCGGGGACTTGCGGGCTCGTCGGGACTCTTGAGTTTTACCATGGGCGGAGAGGCCGGGATGAGGGCCGGGGCTGATATGGCCTCGAAGGCTTTGAAGGATCTTCAGGCTGTGTGGAAACAGGCCCCGTCGGCATGGTCAAAAAAAGAGGTTTTAAGGAACTGGAGCAGCCAGGCCGAGATCGGCGGGTCTGTTTTGTCCTATGCGCCATCTGAGATGAGCCGTTGGAGCGGAGTCTTCTCGGAAGGGGATTATTCAGACCGCATTTTCTTTGCGGGGGAACACACGTCCACGACCTTTTACGGCTCGATGCAGGGAGCGGTCGAGAGCGGACGACGGGCCGCCGCCCGGGTCGGAGCGGCGTTGGAAAAATTGCTTCAGA
>JAHBUU010000164.1 GCA_019637895.1 Pseudobdellovibrionaceae bacterium
CATCCCGAGGCGAAAGCGGTTTCGAAGTTCTCTCCGAGAATCTCGGCTTGATCGGATTTCAGGAACGACTGCGGGACCAGAAGGAGCTCGCCTTCAAGCCGTGCTCCCTGGGTGAGTTCGCTGAGACATTTTGTTTCAGCGAGTGTGATTCCCTCGCGGCGGTAACAATCCGTGATCGCGCTCGTTACCGAGTGAGTGTAAATGGGCTTAAGGGCATAGGGTTCGAGAAGGCCCAGCACCCGCTGCGCTTTTCCAAGCGAATAGGCAAAGAGCACGCTGTTCACTCCGCGGGCGGCATTTCGGTCCCACCAGTCAGCGATCTCGCGGCCGAGGTCCTTCTTTTTTGGCCAGGTATACCCGGGTGTGCCAAAGGTGGCCTCCGTCACGAAGACATCGCAAGGAACGGATTCGAAAGGTTCGCAGGTCGGATCGAACTCGCGTTTGTAGTCCCCCGATGCCACCCAGACTTCGCCATTGTATTCCATGCGCACTTGGGACGAGCCCAAAATATGGCCTGCCGAATGAAACGAGATTCTGACGGGACCGAGGGAAAAGCTTTCGCCGTAACCGAAGTCTTTCACCTGGATCTGTTTCCCCAGCCGGGCCTTCAGCAGGGACAGGCCGGTCGTCGTGCAATAATACTGCTTGGCTCCCCTGCGCGCATGATCGCTGTGCGCGTGCGTGACCACCGCATTTTCAACGGCGCCTTTCGGATCGATGTGAAAATTTCCGGCCGGGCAGTACAGGCCCTGAGGGCTCAGGATCAACATGAAGGGGATTGTAGCGGAAATGCGTTTTCGAGAGAACGCGTTAAAAACATGAGAGGGACTGAAATAAAAAAGAACCTGCTTTTGAGCCCCGCCGGATCTGGCGGGAAAGAAGGTTCTTTCTCGAGGATTAAAAAAGAGAGGTTCTCTGATTAGTCGACGAGATTATGAATCACGGTAGCCGCAACGACCATGCCGCCTGCGCCGCCAACGATGCCTGTGATGGCTCCGCAAACGATTCCGATGGCGACCAGTGCGATGATGATGACGTCTTTGATACCCATGGAGTCTCCTTTAGGCAGCGGCGACGATTTTGGTGCCACACTCGCTGCAGAACTTGGCTTGAGGAGCAAGATCGGCGCTGCATTGAGGGCAGCTGGGGCCATTGGATTTCTTGGCCTTGCGTTCTTCCTTCTCGTCCATATCAACGAACCCTTTTTCGTTCCACTTGTCAAGTTCGCGCAGGATTCGCCAGGTGAAGTAGATGTTCTGGTACTCCTTGAGTTCGAATTCGAGCCGAACCTGGTTGTCGACGGTGCGGCGCTTCGCCATGACCCCCTTCATTTCCAGGCGGGAGAAGTGGTCGTTGTTGAAGTTGATGCCCATTTTTTCTTTGACGAGCTCGACGACGGCGTTGAACTCGACAGAGACGACGCCGAAACGGTCCGGAGCGACCTTTTCACCCTCGGTGACAAAGACCTCCAGGAGCTGGGCGCAAAAGTCGTCATACTTGAGGATGTCGCCTTTGCCGGGCTTGTAGAAGTAGTACTGATAGAATTCGAAGAAGGCTTCGAGGACATCCAGGCTGGGGATGTTCACCCGCAGAATGACATCCGGTCCTTCAGGATCTTCGGGAAGTTTTCCCATTTCATATGAAGCGAGTTTCAGCTTCACGAGCAGGTTGAAGGCTTGTTCCAGACGTTTCAGGGACTGACCCATCACACGCTGGGAATAGGAGCGCATCATTCCCCACTCAACGGTGACAACGCCTGTTTTTTCATCCTTGCTGCCTTTATGAAGAGCGGTAAAGAAGATGGCCCCGAAGACTTGTGGGACCAACTCGTCCGGGCAGGGGGAAGAGTCCGTCGAAACTTTCGAGGATTTAACCTCGTTGGTGACTGTCTTCAGTCTGTCGACCACGCTCTTGATGAACATCTTCATCGCCGGCGGCGCGCCTTCGTACTGTTGCTTGAGGATGTCGATGGGCACTTCGATGACTTTGGTCTCTGTTGTCGCAATGGCTGCGGTCAGATGAGTCGGTTGACCGAACAGCGAGGATTCCCCGAGGACCTGGTTGGTCGCAAGCTGGAACAGATCGATATTCTTTTTCCCTCGGAGAAGGCATTGATTCACCGATCCTGATTGGATGAAAGCAATGGATTGGATTTTATCGCCGTCCTTAAACAGGACTTCGCCCTTTTTATATACTTTTTGACTCGTCGACATGAGGGAGACCTCCAGCATCCTCATCGGCGTGGAGGCTCTGATCATCAACAGGCCCTCGGTATAGAAGGAGTCACGTATCATAATGTTTCTGGACCAGAGTCGGGCCTCAGAGTATGCTGGTTTTTCCTTTATGGAAGACTGGTACATCGCGGCCCCGCCGGAACATCAGAAACGAGAAAAAGAAGCCGCTCGGCTCCTCAGGAAATCCGCTTGGTGGAAGAGCCAGTTGGGCAAGGGGCTTTGTGCCCATTGCGGAAAACGCTTTTCGCCGGCTGAATTGACGATGGATCATCTTCTTCCGATCGCACGTGGCGGGAAGTCCACCAAAAAAAACTGTGTTCCGAGCTGCAAGACCTGCAATACAGAAAAAGGCTCGAAGACCCGGGCCGAGCTGGCTCTCGCGAAATTAGGTGCCGGCTCGGACGAGTGAATCAGTTTTTTCGTTCGTTGCTCCAGCCCGCTTTTGTCAGGGCTTCCAGAGCCTGCGTGGTCCCGGCACTCGGTGATGGCGCCCAAGGTTTTTCCAACATCGCAATTTGATTCCAGGCCAATGGCGGAATCAGTTCTTCGCAGAGTCTGAAAAAGCAGCCCTCTTCCCGGCGGTGATGGTCGGACTGAATGCGGAAAAAAGCTTGAAAGAGTCGGAGCTGTCGTTGGAGGTCGGCCTCGGTCGAGGGTTCGGGTTGTTTTCTGAGTGCCGTCATCAGCAGTCGTCCGGCCTGGTGATCTTCGCCGGGGATGCAGAGAGGAGAGGCCGAGGCCTGATCGCTTTGTTCATCTGCACTGAGCATGAGGGGAGACGTCTCGGGAATTTTTTCGCTGGCCAGCAGGCGGCGGCCTCTTTCGAGAGGTCGATCCGTCATAAAAAAATCGAAATGCAGACTGCATTCGGGCCCCCCGGCACGGAGCCGAGGATCGGGCCGAACCAGAGGGTGGAGCAAGGTTTCCTCTTTCATCTGGTGAAAGCGAATCAGGAAGTCGTCACAAAGAACGAACAGCCCATGGAGCAAATGCGTTTGTCCTTGGTCTTTGATTGCGGAAAAGAGATCGCTGAATGCGCTGGAAAACGCCCGATGTTCTTCGATCAAACGAAGAATGAAGGCCGGGCGTTCTGTCATCAGGGAGCATCCGTTTTTTTGAGAAACTCGGCGAGGCGATCCGGGCGAGTGATCTCAAGAGAACGATCCGAGGTCGTTAGCCAGCCTTTTTTTTGCCAAGCGCTGATGACCCGAATCACGGATTCAGTATGCGACCCCACCGCTTCCGCGATTTCTTTGCGGGTGAGGGGGTATTTCAGAACGTTGCCGTTTTCACTGGGGTGCAATTCAAGGCAGCGTAACAGAAAGCCAGCGATCCTGCCGGGCAGAGCAAGGTGTTGAAGTGACCGGTCGGAATGGAATCCATGGCAGCGTTTCATGACCGCGAGATGCATCTTCTGCATCATGGTGGGGTCGGTCAGCCAGTGTTTCAAATAGGTCTGTCGTGGAATTCGAAAGAGCGACGAGGGTCCAAGGGCCTCAATGGTGACCGGATAGCGAGACTGCTCCGTGGCCATCATCAAAAAACCGATGGGTTCGTTTGCAGTGGCAAAGGACAACAGGGTTTGAGTTTGCGCTGGTCCCGGTTTGAGAAGTTTGTAGCAACCTGAGATGACAAGGAAAAAAGAGTCGGCCGCCTCGCCAGCGTCGACGACGACCTCGTGGTGTCGGTGAGATTGGAATTGAGCCTGTTCCAAGAGGCGCTCCGCATGGTCCGGAGTCAGGCCTTTCAGAAGTTCTAGACCCCGAGTCGGATCCATGGGGCGAGAGCTTTCGATCATGCGGCCTCCTCCTCTCGACTATCTCCGGGATATTTTGAGGCGCCCATGACTTAGATCATAAGACCCCCGGGACGACTGGATTAGTTTAGAAATTCAGGAGGGCTTTTATGCACGGAATGACAGTTTTTGATGTGCGCTCGTTTGAGCCGCGCTTTCGTCATGCGTTGATTTTCTCGATGTTCGAAGGATTGGTTGGCGGCGAATCATTTGTTCTGCTGAACGATCACGATCCAGTCCCACTGAGACGACAATTCGAAGCGCTGGGATTGCCAAATCTTGAATGGCAATATTTGGAGTCGGGTCCCAGGACCTGGCGTGTCAAGATCGAGAAGACAGACCCCCAAGGAAAGAAAAGCGAAGGGTGTTGCGGAATCTGCGGTGGGGATGAATAATCTGTGAAATGCCGAACCTCAATTCGACCGAATTTATTCAAAACGAAATCTCTGGGCTAGCCCTGTTCAAGGGAATGTCCAAAGAGCGCCTTGCGGAGATCCTGAACGGAGGGGTTCCGCGGATGCACAAGCATCGGCAGGTTCTGTATCATGCCGGAGATGAAGCGCAGAGCTTTTCGGTCGTTTTAGAGGGGGCTTATAAGTTGGTTCGTCCCACACCTCGCGGGGACGACTTGATCGTTTATTTTGCGACTCCGGGAGACGTCATTGGTGCTTTGGTGATGGGATCTGGGAAGCCTTACCCGGTGACGGCCATTGCGATGGGACCATCCCGGTGTTACCTCATCCCTCGGTCGACCTTTCAAAAGGAATGGGCGGGGGATGTTCTTCTTCAGCAGCGTTTGAATGCGTTTCTTTATTCCCGAATGAGTTTGATTCAAGATGAGAAAACGATGTCGCGAGCGCCTTTGCATCAAAGGATCGCCAATCTTTTGCTTCAGCTTCTTGATCGCAATACCGGCGAAAATGATCAAATTCTCCCCCTGCCGTTGACCCGACAGGAAATCGCTGACTCATTGGGAGTCGCCGTCGAGTCCGTGATCCGAGTGATGAGCGAATGGTCTCATCTCGGAATGATCCGGACGAATGACCGTCATATCGAGATTTTGCGACCTGATCAGATTGTCGAAATCATCAAGGAATCGTAAAAAAAACAGCAGACATGATCCGAATCATAACCCATGAAAGTGCGGCCTCTTAGACTGGGGGCAATCAGGAGGTTTTTATGAAGTGTTTTCTAGGGCTATGCCCTCTCATCCTTTTCGCCGGGAGCCTTTCCATGGCGCAAGTTCGCGGTCAGGAAAATGCCGTTTTGACGGACCCACCGGCGGTTCCACCTCCGATTACTCGGTCCCACAATACGAAAGTGATCATCAAACTCGAGGTGCTCGAGAAAAAAATGAAGATCGCAGATGGTGTGGATTACACTTTCTGGACATTCGGCGGAACCGTTCCAGGGAGCTTCATTCGGATCAAAGAGGGTGATCAGGTCGAGTTTCACCTGATGAACCACCCAAGTTCCAAAATGCCACACAACATCGATTTACATGCGGTGACAGGTCCTGGTGGCGGAGCCTCGGCTTCGTTCACAGCTCCAGGGCATACCTCGGTGTTTTCGTTCAAAGCATTGAACCCGGGCTTGTACGTTTATCACTGTGCAACGGCACCCGTCGGGATGCACGTTGCGAACGGAATGTACGGTTTGATTTTGGTCGAGCCAAAAGCGGGATTGCCGAAAGTGGATCGCGAATACTACGTGATGCAGGGTGATTTCTATACCAAGGGAGCCAATGGCGAGCGCGGTTTGCAGCCCTTCAGCATGAAAAAGGCTCTGGAGGAAAAGCCGGACTACGTCGTCTTCAACGGGTCGGTGGGAGCGTTGGCCGGAGACAATGCCCTGAAAGCCAGGAAAGGCGATAAGGTTCGTCTCTTCGTCGGCAATGGCGGGCCCGGTCTGGTGTCCTCCTTTCACGTGATCGGGGAAATCTTTGATGACGTCTACGTCGAGGGCGGCAGCACGGTCAACCATAATGTGCAGACGACCATGATTCCCGCCGGGGGTTCGGCCATTACCGATTTTAAAGTGGAGGTTCCGG
>JAHBUU010000165.1 GCA_019637895.1 Pseudobdellovibrionaceae bacterium
GCCCTCCCCAAAGACCGTCGAACCAAAATTTCATCATCCACGATCAGAGCCTTCATGGCTTCTCCTTCAGAGGGAATCGGAGCGTAAACTCGGTGCCTTTGCCGATTTCACTGCGAAACTCGATGGACCCACCATATTTTTCGATGATGACCCGCGAGGTACTGAGCCCCAAGCCCGTTCCCTCACCCTCCGGCTTGGTGGTGAAAAACGGCTCGAACAACCGAGACTGAATCTCGAGAGGGATTCCAGGTCCCGAATCCGAGAGTTTCAACTCGACAAAGCCGCGATTCACTCTGGAAATGATTCCGATATGACCGGCCGTCTTCATCGCCTGGCAGGAGTTGTTCACCAGGTTGAAAACCACTTGCTGCAACAAGTGCGGCTCGGCCGTGATCTTGACGTTGCGAGTTCCAAGCAGCATTTCCAAACGGTGAGGACGCAGCGCCGTTTTCAAAAGCGGCAAAGTGCTTTCCACCACATCATCCACGCTGATCGGGACCGCTTGCCCGCCGCCACCTCGCGTGAACTCAAGCAGGTGCCGAATGATTTTCTGACAGCGGCGGGCCGCATTTTCGATCTGCTTCAGATCCTCGTGCAATGTGCCCTCGTGCGAGGCCGGATCCTGCATCAAGACCTGCGCCAAAGAACGAATCCCCGTCAGCGGATTGTTCAGCTCATGGGCGATGTGACCGGCCAGCGAGCCGATCGCGCTCATTTTTTCGTTCTGAAGCATTCGCAGGTAGATCTCGCGGGATTCGGTGATGTCCGAATAATGAGTGACCCGACCAGCGATGCCCTTGGCCCCCGCCTCTTGAACGGGCCACGAGCTGACCCGATAGACCCTGCGTCCGACCCGAATATTTCCGTACAGGGTTTCTTTCGATTCCGGATTCTCGATCACCGGGCAACCTTCGCAAGGCAGATCTCGCCCCGCAAAGACCTGGTGACAGGCGCGACCACTCGCCATTCGAGGCGCGAAGGCTCGGTTCCCCCGCAAAACATTCATCGACGTATCGATCACCGCAACGGGCTCGCGAAAGCCATCGAAGGTTCGCTCCCAACGGATGGCAAAGCGGCGCAGACGATCCTCAAGGAAAAGCCTCTCGACCGCCATCGCCAAGGCCCTCACCCGTTCTTGCAAAAGATCGGAAATCAGATGGACTTCGTTTTCTTCCATCAACGAGTATTCGACGGCCAAAATCCCTTCACCGGCCGAATGCAGATCCAGCTTGTAAAAGAGGGCCCGGTTGAAGGGACGACCGAAATGGTTCGCAAAGAACTGCCGAAGCTCTCGATCTCCGGCCCCCGCTGGCGGCCATTGATCAGGCCCTTCTTGGCGCAAAACCTGATCACCGCGAAAACTCATGAACTCGGCTCGATGACCGGGCTCATGGAGAGCCATCACCGGGTTCTGAATCTTGTGATAACGACGAAGTTCACGACGGAGCACGCGCAGAATATCTTCGTTGGAAATTTGCAAAGAGATCTCGGTCAGAAAACGAATGAGCTGACGTTCTTTCGAGAGTTTGTCTTTTTCTTCGTGAGTGGATTCCTCCAAAAAGACCGTCCGTTCGGTGACCGTCTTTTCCAAGGCCTCATTCAGCTTTTCCAGTTCACGGTTTCGCCGAGCGTATTCGCGCAGGACAAGGTCCCTCTCGCGACGGGATTCACCGAGACGACCGGTCTCTTGCAGAACATCAAGCAGGTCAACTTCCCAGCTCTGATCCGTCAGGAATTTTTTGACCGCGAACTGATTGATTCCGGTTCTCAAGCTCTCTTCGTCGAAAACTTTCGCGGACAACACGAGGGGAACATCCGGCCATCGAAGGCGCCATTTTTTTAGGAACTGCAGACTTTCAAGGCCGGCCCAGCGAATGACGACCAGGTCGGCCGACGGCAGCGGATCATCTTGGTCAGAGATGGAATGAAAAACCAGTTTGACGTCGGACGGCCACTCGCGAGAAGGCTCAGCGGGAGGTTTTTCCCCCACCCACAGAATCGTCTTCTCGCTGAGCATCGCCATCGGCACTCATCTCCCCCTCGGAATCGAGAAGCTTTGCCAAGGATCGGCGCAGTTCCTCTAATCCGTCGGTGAAATCATACTCGATGACCTGGGCCAATTGAACGAAATCCCGCTTTTCCAGATGGCGCACGGCCTCCGAAAGGGTGGCCCTGAGACGATCCGTCGTCGAATCCATCTGCCCCTCGTCTTCAGAGTCAGCTTTGAGCTGACGAATCGAGGTCAAACTGCCCAACAGATACTCGCAGTTTTCCACCAGATCATGCACCGCTTTGATCAGGCCTTCTTTCTGACCGGCCAGGATCCGCGTGGCTAATTTTTCCGAAGCTTGAATCAGCTCCGGAAGAGCGTCCAGCCAACCCGACAAGACATCCGTCAACAGGCCGTCTTCGGTCTCGGACAAGTATTCCAAAGTCTCGATCTGCGCGAGAGGAAGATTCGAAAATCTTTCCTCTTCTTTCTCTTCGATCCCCAAACCATTCACGATATAGCGGCAGACAACCCGATTTTCAGTCCGCAACTCACGTTCGATATCCAGAAAGATCCGCCCCAAGGGCGTCGAGGCCGGATAGTGAGCACGCAGTTCGTCTCCGGAAACTTTATAACGATCCATGGGCTCCCTCACTTGCGTCTTCTTCAAGACAATAAGGCCTGAGAACGAGATGGAAGCGACGATGATATTCCAGCATCTGCGCCCGGATGGCTTCGGTCGAAGACGGCGCAATCCGGATTTTTTCGGTCTGCAGCCAGCGCACCATCACGCCCGCCGCCGGATCCGAAGCTCCCAACAAACGGAAGACTTCATCCGCGCTTTCCATCAATTGCCCCAAGGCGGCGGTCTGAATCCGCGGATTCTCGAGCTGCTCGAGCAGAACGTCGTTCATTTCCCGCATTTTCTCGACGACCTGAATGAAACGCAGGCTTTCCGCAACCGGGAAGTCTGCGCCTAAATACAAGGACTGAATCATCGCCCAAGCGAAATCATCGACGGTTGGAACTCTTCCGCGATAAGCCGGGACTCCCGGTGCCGCCTCTAAGAGATCCTCGGCTCCTTCACCCTGCATCAAGCTCGCTGTCCGTGCCCCCAAGAGAGCCGACGGAAACGCCGAATCCTTTTCAAGGCGATAGACCCAGGATCGAGACGATTTCGGCCCCGTCTCCCAGAAGTTCACGTTCCCCGCACTGATGTTGAAGGTCGGCGTCCCTGTCAAAGACGCCATATGCAAAGGCGCGCTGTCCGCACCAACCAGCAATCGGGCGTTTTCCAGGAGACCGAAAATCACGGTGAGTTACGTTTCCCCCGTCAGATCAAGAACCGGAACTCGGTTCACCCCGCCTTGAATGGCCTGTGCGATGGATTTTTCTTCGGTGCTTCCGATCAGCACCACCGGCAAAGCCTCTTCACCGGCAAACCCCGCATACTCTTGGATCAGTCGGGCCCACTGCCAAGGCTCTACCCGCTTCTGAGTCTCGCTCGCTCCTGGATGCAAAACCCAGTAAGCGTTCGGCAAAAGACGCTCGGAGGCCTCGAACCGGGGCGCCTGCCAGTCTTCGGCGATCAGATCCATGTCGATCATGGTCGCGAAAAGATCCGTCAGATGCACCCGGTTCGGGCGATCCGTTCCGACCTGCGCGTAAAAAAAAGCGCTCACATCATCCGCGATCAGCAGAGACCCGTCTCGGTGTCTATTGTAGCCGAGAACTTCCGCTTGCGGAGAGGCGATCGTTTTCACAAGCCAACTGGACAGTGGTGAAAAGGTCCAGTTGACGATCAGGTCGTAATTTTCATTTCTCAAAGCATCTGTGGCGGCGGCCGTCCGACGTAAAGCTTCTTCCGTCTCGGGCGTTGCTCCGACCAAGGGCTCCAGCAACTGGGCCGTCGGAAAACTCACGATCCGGTCGACGGCGTCAAGGCCACGAGTCGCCGCTTCAAAGCGCGGACGCACCAACAGGTGGATTTCCGCTTCCGGATATTTCCGACGGAGCGCACGCGCCGCCGGCCAGGACATGTAGATATCACCCAACCGGGCGAACTGTATGACGAGGATCTTCATGGCGAATTTGCTCCCTTACGAGTTCAACAAGGACCTTCATTGTTTCCGTCTCACGAGTGACCTCATGAGAACGCCGGATTTCTGTCGCCGCCGTCTCAAGTCGGTTCAGGACTTCGACGAGTTTCTTTTCCAAGGATTCGGCCATTGGATTCCTCCATTTGATGGATCATTTTGTTTCTGATTTCGAGACGACGGCCCAACTCTTCGAAGCGTTTTTTCAAAGCTCCGAAAAAGTGCATCGGGGAAGGAAAGGGCCGGGACAAAGTTTCGCGGATATCTGAAAAATAGGATCTCAGCAAAGGGCTCATCGGCAGCACATCCGTAAAGCTCCGACGAATTTCTTCGACACGAACTGAGTTCATGTTTTCCGCAAAGCACAACAGAGCCAACTCCTGAAGCTGCTGCACCTGCGCGCGGAACTGGGTGGCAAGTTCATTTTGTGAGGAACTCAAGATTGGCAAATTTCGCTCAAAGCTCTCGGTCGTGATGGATTGTCTCCAATGCCGAGAGGCGCTTCCCACAGGAGGATAATCTCCGCCGTCGAGGAACAAGGACCAAGCCGCCTTTTCGAAAGAAGCGATGTCATCCCCCGACGAAAGGGACCAGCCGATTCCCGGAACGAATTTGGTTTTCGCCAGTCTCGTTGTCTCTGAAACCACCGATGGCTCGCGACCATTCAAAAGCGCATCGATCACGGAGGCCACATCTTCTGGACGCAACTGTTCACCACAGAGATGGGAAAGCTGTCGGCATGGGCGATGATGCGGACAAGGAGCGCAGGCAATCGCCGTCGTCAAAACCCAGGCACCGTCAGCATAGGCGCCGGTCTTTTCCGGGTCCGCGCTGCCAAGAGCGATTTCAAGGATCGGCACACCCGCATGAACAGCCAAGTGCTTGACGGAGGTGTCTCCGGTGACCAGCAAGGCCGCTCGTTGCAGGACTCCGCGAAGTTCGCTCCACTCGCAGATCAGCAGGTCTTCCTCATCGAAAGACTTCAGCAAAGTTTCCTTTTCGAAGGGAGCACCCAGAATCTTGATCTCTAGATCCGGATGCTCAGCTCGGACCTGAGCCAAACAGCGATTCCATGACGTCGGATGATAGTTCTTTTTCACGTCGCTCGTTAGTGGTTGGATCAACAGCAGATCCCCACGGACCGCCAACCGAGGAGGCTCGATCTGTCCAAGGTCAAAGGCTCCGGCCAAAAGCTCGATATAATGAAAGGGCGTGCCCTCTTTGGTGCCGAATCTTTCATTGAAATGTCGAAGCCAGGAATTTTCAAAAGTTCGAAATCCCGTCCCTTGAGCAAGGAGGCCTTTTTTTTCAACTGCCGGGATCGCCGAGGCCAGGAAAGCGCTCAAGCGATTGTGCGTGAAGTTATAAACGAGATCGTAATGCTCATAGGACAGTTCTTCGACCAAAGTGGACAGCTCACTCAGCGGCTTCAGAATGGGAATTTCGGCAGAGCCGAGCTGCTTTTGCAGACCATCGCGGTCAAAAGAAAACCAAAGATCAACTTCGGGGAAAAGGTCTCTCACGGACAACACGGAGCGATTCACCAGCAGGTGAATCTCGGCTCCGGGATGTTTTTCACGCAGGCGTGCCAGCAGAGGTTTCTGCTGAATCAGATCACCCACACGAAGAAGAGAGAGAACGAGAATCTTCAAATCACGAGCTCCTTGAGGACCCGCACCAAGGACGCCTGCGGATGATCAGCATGATAGGTATCAACAATGACACCCAGATCTTTGATCGTCAGGAAACGACCATCATCGGAACGCTCGATCATGCCTTCGGTTTCAAAACCAAACGCTTTCAGATAACGGCAGAGGCCATCCATGGACCGACCCGTGCAGAATCGGAAAATCTTTTCCAAAAGAACCCGCTGACTGCCCATGGCCGGTTGAAACAACAAGACCGGTGGCATTTCCGCAACGATGAAATCCATGAC
>JAHBUU010000166.1 GCA_019637895.1 Pseudobdellovibrionaceae bacterium
AAAACCGTGGCGCCTTCTTTGTATATTGCTGTCGGGATCTCGGGCGCGATTCAGCACTTGGCTGGCATGAGCGGAGCGAAAGTCGTCGTCGCAATTAATAACGATCCAAACGCACCGATCTTCCAAAAGGCGACCTATGGAATCGTCGGCGACTTCGCGGATGTTGTTCCCAAGCTCACCGAAGAGTTCCGAAAGGCTTTGCACTCTTGAACCAACAGCGACCTGAACAACAAGAAAAAGGTGAGTTCGTTCCCACCGGTCGTGGCCGGTGGGTTCTTGTTTTTTTCTCCATCGCCCTGATTGTCACTTTTTTCGCGGGCTTCTTTGTTCAACGCTCTTTCTTCGCGGCAGAGCCCAAAGACGCGGCTGCAATTTTGGATCAAGCCCTTCATTCAAAACTCGAAGCGAATGCCCTTCGCATCGAGTTCCCGGGAACCAAAACCATTCCACATGGACCGGGGCTGAACGAGTGGCTTGAAGAATTTCCGGAATCCCAGCGCATTCGGCGCATCAAAGCCAACTATGTCGCCATTTACGCCTTTGACCCCAATAGCGATTGGGATTTGCAACTTGATCCCATCAAAGAACGGGCGACTCTTCAGGCCCCACTTCCTGACTTTGTCGGACTTCGCTTTTCATCGACCGATATCGAGATCGAGGCAGACCCCGCTCTTTCTGGTGAGGAAACCGAGCTGGCCCGTCGCTTTCTCGAAGAAAAGCTGAGACGGGTTCTTTCTCAAGAAGAGGAAGACCGCATGAGCTCTCGTCTTGATGACTGCAGAAAGCGTTTGATGTCTTTTGCCAAGGACATGCTGGACCGAGAACGTATCGGCCATTATCAAGTCGAGCTTTCTCTGACGGGCGATCAAGCGGATCGCGAAGAGTTGTGATCTCTCATTATTTTTTGTCCGCTCTTATCTTTCTGATCTATAAGACTCTGCAAGGGACTTGGAGAGTGGAGCTCGTCGAACCACCTGAAATGACCCGGCTCCTCGCAGAAAAAAAGCCATTCATTCTTGCGCACTGGCATGGCGATGAGTTGTCACTGATCCATCTGGCTCGCCGCTATCGAATCGGCACCATCGTTTCGACCAGCAAAGACGGTCAACTCATGAACCAAGTGCTAATCTGGCTCGGAGCCTCAACCAGCCGAGGCTCCTCGACCCGCGGGGGAGTCGGAGCACTCAAGGGTCTCATTCGTCTCGTTCGCAATGGAAATAATTGTTCCTTCGCCGTGGATGGTCCCAAAGGACCTTTACATAAGGTCAAGCCGGGGGTCTTCGAGGTCTCGAAAGCGCTTGAGCTTCCCATTTTTTGGGTGGGGGTGGCGAGTGATCGATCGTTCCTGTTTAAAAAGTCCTGGAACCAAGCCTCTCTTCCTCGACCTTTCGCGAGGTTGAAAATTCAGTGGCATGGCCCACTGTCTCCGATTCCCCCAGAGGCCGATCCGCGCTCACCAGACCTCGCCCAGACCTTGGAAAGAGAACTCCATGCTGCAAAACAGCAAGCCCTTGCTTCCTTTGCGGTTCCTGACACTGGGTGCTAGCCTTTTTGGAGGAGGCTTGGACCTATGAACGGACTCATTTCCATCGCTCTCGTCATGGCTTTATCGCCCGTTGTAAACGCTCAAAATGCGCCTCAAGCAGGCCGAGTGGAAACGGTTGTGGCCCAGGTGGGGACAAAACGCATTACTCTTGATGAATTCACCAAGAAGTACAACGAGGTTCGATCTCAAACGATCAACCCGCCAACCAAACAACAGTTTTTAGAAGACATGGTTCGGTACGAAGTCGGTCTTCAAGAGGCTGAAAAGCGCAATCTCGATAAGGACCCCATCGTCCAAGATCGCGTAAAGCAGGAAATGTACAAGGCTTTGCTTGAAAAGGATCTGGGCCAGCAGGTTCAGAAAATCCAGGTCAGCGACGCTGAAATGAAGGCCTGGTACGGCAAGAATCCAGAGATCCGGACCAGCCACATCCTCATCGAATACAGACCTGGTGCAAGCGCCGAACAAGTTGCCGAAGCGAAAAAGCGGGCTCAAGAGATCTTCCAGGAGGTCCGCGGTTCCAAGCGCTCTTTCGAAGAGCTGGTTCGCCTTTATTCGGATGATCCCCTCTCGAAACAAGCGGGCGGAGACGTGGGTTGGCAGTCCAGAGTGACGCTCTTTCCCTCGTATTATGAAACTGCCCTTGGTATGAAAGTGAATGAAATAAAGGGCTTGATTGAAACACCCTTCGGTTTTCACATCATCAAGCTGACCGGCCGACGCGGTTACGAAGAAGCGAACAAGCGTCAGATTCGGGCGGCTGTTTATGACGAAAAACGAAAGCAAGCCTTCAACGGTTATTTTGAACGACTGAAGAAGCAGTACTCGATCAAAACGAATCCTTCCGCTCTTCAGTAATAAGGATCTTGGATGACTTGGTCATTGAGAAGCCCCGTTCAAGCGGGGCTTTTTATTTTCATGAGCTCTCTCTTGGCGGCCTGTCCCTCGCAAACGAGCAAGGTTTCCGTCAAGCCCGTCATCAAGGTCAATGACCACCAGTTGAGCGCCAGGGATTTTTCTGTACGACTCGCTCGGCGACTGAAAAGCCTTGATGCCTTGTCAGCAAAAGATCCTTTCACGATTCGAAATTCGAAAGAAGAGATCGCCAAAGACTTCATCGTTCAAAGCTTGATCCAGGATTGGATGCGGGCAAAGAACATCACCTTCGACGATGCCGCTGTGGAAAAAGAGGTGGAAAAGATCCGAGCCGGATATCCGGACGACCTTTCCTTCCGCCGATCGCTTGCGGTCGAGAACCTTTCTTTTTCTGAATGGCGCGAATCTCTTCGGTACAATCTGATCGAACGCGCGTTTTTCGAAAGCCTCCGCCAGCAAATTGCTCCTCCCACCGAAACCGAGCTCAGAAAGTACTTCGAAGAACACCGGGCCCAGTTCCGCAAAAGGGAACGGGTTTATCTGAGGCAGATCGTGACCGACGACGAAGCCAAGGCCGAGCTCCTGAAAACTGAACTCAAAAAGACAGACTTTGCCGAACTCGCTAAAAAGTATTCCATGGCGCCCGAATCGGCGAATGGCGGGCTCGTCGGTTGGGTTGAAAAGGGGAATGTGGACTTTTTCGACCAGGTCTTTTCGCAGAATATCGGAACCGTCAGCGGAATCGTGAAAAGCCCTTTTGGATATCACCTGATCAAGGTAGAAAAGAAGCTGCCGCCTTCGCCTGGAAGTTTCGACGAAGCCCGGCCCGAGATCCTGAAAACTCTGCTGGCTCAGCGCGAGCAAGCCGAGTTCGTTGCCTGGTTGGATGGGCAAATCCGAAGCAGCCGAATCCTCAAGGATGCGGACCTGATTCGCGGGATCCAGGTTGAAACAAGGAGTGACAATGAATAAGACTCTCGCCGTTTTCTGTCTTCTTTCGATTCCCTTGTGGGCGGGCGCCGAAATCGTCGAGCGGGTATCCGCCATCGTCAATGCCGAACCCATCCTAGAGTCAGACTTCAAAAGCCTTAAACAACGGTCCGCAAAGCCGGACTTTCTCTATCCCTTTCTGGTCGAGAATAATTTCGAGCTGCTGAAAAAGGGCGATCGCAAGGCTTCGCAGGATTACCTTATCGGTGAAAAAATTCTGGAATCTGAAATCCGCCGATTGAATCTCTCTGTGACCTACGAAAAGGTTGAACAAGAAATCTCTAGCATCGCGAAACGCAGCCGCATCTCCACCGACGATCTTTATCGCGAAATTCACAAAGAGGGATTTTCCACCTCTCAATATCAGGCTTTCGTGAAAGAAAACATCGAGCGACAGTCCCTTCTGGAACAAGAGATCATCTCAAAAATTCGTGTCACCGACGAAGATGCGCTGGGCGAATATCTGAGAATGCATCCCGAGGCCCGCGTGACCGTCGACGAGTTTACGGTCGCCCATATCCTTTTTGATCCGAAAAAAGGTGGCGCCGAGGCCGCTTATGTTCGAGCCCAAGAAGCCCTGACCCGCCTCAACAAGGGTGGGAGCTTTGAAACCCTGGCACAACAGTTCAGTGAAGATCCCAACTTCTCTTCGGGTGGCTTGCTTGGAACTTTCAAAGGCGGTGAGTTTTTGAAAGAGATCGAGGATGCGATCAGCAGTCTGTCAGCCGGACAGACAACCCGGATCGTGCGGTCCCGAATCGGCTTTCACATTGTCAAGTTGATCTCTAAAAAGGTCGCTCCAGATCCACGCTTTCAGCGCGAGAAGGATCGCATCAAAGCTCGATTGATCGAACAGGCCATTCATCGCCAGTTTCGAGTTTGGCTGCAATCCAAAAAAGAAGGCGCTTTCATTCGTATTAACAACACCGCTCTATGAAACGAATCGCCATCACAACGGGTGACCAAGACGGAATCGGCCCCGAAGTGACGGCCAAGGCCTTGGATGAAATCGGTCCTCTCAAAGGCGCCTCCTTTATCGTCTTCAGAGGCCCCACCGCAGAGCGCCTCTTCCGCCGACTTCCCTTTAAAAGAATCATGGTGAGTTCACTCGCCGATGCCCTTGATTTGCCGCCGCTCTCGAATGTGTTGATCGAAGTCGTCGGTCACCATCCTGTTGATTGGGTCGAAGAGGCCGCCCGAGCCTGCCTCTCGAAAGAGTTGCAAGGACTGGTCACAGGACCGCTTTCAAAAACACTGATCAAACGAACTGGTAGAAAAGACCTTGGCCACACCGAGATTCTGAAACGACTCTCGAAAGCCAAAGCCATCTATCAAGGATACCTCGGCCGAGAGTTCCACGTCGTTCTCGCCACGGCCCATGTCCCGCTCAAAAATGTGTCTAGTCGGCTGACCCCTGGAACGATCAAAGGAGCCGTCGCAGCCGCATCGATGCTCAGAGGCTGTCTTCCAGGTCTCCAAAAAAAGCGCCCGTTGGCTTTTGTTGGCCTCAACCCCCATGCCGGAGAAGAGGGGATCCTCGGCCGAGAGGACCTCGGAATCCGCAAGATTCTGGCGCAACAAAAAGCCAAATCTGTTGAGGGGCCCCTTGTTCCGGATGCGGCTTTTTTTCCGCGAAACTGGAAAAAGTACTCGGTTTTTATCGCAAGTTATCACGATCAAGGTTTGATTCCCTTTAAGATGATTCACGGGCAATCTAGAGGGGCACAGGTCTCCCTGGGACTGCCGTTCATTCGCACCAGTGTCGACCACGGAACGGCGAAAGACATCGCGGGAAAAAACATCGCGAACCCCGGGTCGATGAAAGATGCCATTCATTGGTGTCTCAGGTTAACGAAAGGAATTTAAGTTCATGTATCAGCCGGTCATTTTCAGAGAGTACGATATCCGCGGCGTCTATAACGAGCAGTTCGATGATGCCTTTGCCGAAGAGCTCGGGCGATCCTATGCCGTTTATCTGTCAGAGCGGGTCGGGAAGGGTCCACATACGATCTCTCTCGGATATGATGCCCGCCTGTCTTCTCCGGCGATCATCAAGGCCTTGGCAAAGGGCCTCACCGAATCCGGCGTGAGCGTTATTCACTTGGGTCTTGTGACGACTCCGGTCTGCTACTTTTCCACCTTCACTCTTCCAGAAGTGAGCGGCGCCATCATGGTGACCGGCAGCCACAATCCTCCTGACTATAACGGCTTCAAAGTCTCTGTCGGCAAAACCACGATTTTCGGTGACGACATTCAAGAGCTTCGCCGGATCATGGAAAGCGGCCGCCGCCTCTCCGGCAAAGGGACCGAACGCTCCCATGATATCTTCCCAGCTTATCTCGCGAGATACCGTGAGGAGTTCGGGACCCTGAAGAATGTCAAAGTGGTTCTCGATTGCGGAAACGGGGCCGCTGGATCCATCGTTCGCCGTCTCTTCAAAGAAGTCGGTCTTGAACCCACCATCCTTTTTGAAAAACCAGATGGCACTTTCCCCAATCACCATCCGGATCCAACGGTCGAAAAAAACCTGGTTGCTCTCAGGGACGCCGTTTTGAAGGAAGGCGCCATCTGTGGAATCGGTT
>JAHBUU010000167.1 GCA_019637895.1 Pseudobdellovibrionaceae bacterium
CGAAGCACGCGAAATCCACCTAACCACAGCATTCGACGAAAGCTCGCGAAGGTCCGCGGCACGGGAAGCCAGACATGAAGCTCAATCCCCAGTTCCATGCAGTGGCTGCGAAGAGGATCGAGCCAAAGATAGGATCCGACGCCGTCCACGAGCAGTCGCACTTGGCACCCTCGCTTTCGCGCGGCTCCGAGTTCCTGCAGCAGATTTTCAGTGAGGGGGTCGATGTCAAAGATGTAGGTTTCGATCTGGATGGACTTTTGGGCTTCGCGGATGCGTTCGACCAGATGGTCGAAAAAATCGTCCCCACGATGAAAAAAACGCCAATTTGTCCACGCCAAGTCTTGCATGCGACCAATCATAGAACGAGGAAAAGCGGTCGACAAAAGAACTCGCAGCGAGTTGAAATAAAAAGATGAAGAAATTGTCCATCTCTTGTTTTTTGGGGCTATTGGGAATGACTTTGATCGCGAAGGCGGCTCCGACTCCCGTGGTCGTCGGTTATTTCACCAAGGAACCGCCCTCGATCTTTGAAACCAAGACCAAGCCCTTCTTTGTCGAGCAGACCCAGAAAAGCTGTCCTCAGTGTGAGATTCGCAATCTCACGCCTTACAACAAGGCCGGGGAGTATGATCCGAGTGCCTTGCCGGCGGCGATCGAAGGTGTGGGAGCCGGCGTGACCTTTCTGTTCTTTGATTGGAATGAGCGTTCGAGCGAGGTCAATCAAAAGGTCGTGGATCTGTTGTCGCGCAAAACGGCCGAGGGGCATCTGCTGGTGGCTTCGGCGGGTGTGCCTCCGACGAACGAGGGCTCTTGTCCATTGGTCAATACCCTGATGGGGAAAGTCCCGAATGCCCTGATCATCGGCGAGCTGGAAGAGCGGGATCGCCTGTTGGCTCAGTGTTATTTCGGTCCCGAGATGTTGTCGGCCATTCGACCTCCGAAGGCACTGATCGGTCAGGGTTATGGGCCCCTGTACTTTGTCACTCGCTTGGCAACCCATTGGGATCGACGTGGATCTTCGGAATGGGTTTCCTATTTGAAGGCCCGCAAGGCCAAAACAAAACGAATCTGGGCGGAACTCGAAGAGTTTTTCCCTCGGTGAGCGCTCAGCGCCCAGGGTAGATTTCGATACGCCCGCGTTCATGAGCAGGGAGTCTTGAATCCAGAATACTCTGGGCTTCCCGGGTCGAGTAACGACTCGACAGATGGATCAGGACGATTTTCTCGGATTCAATTTTTGGCAGCAGGGGAATGAGTTCGTCCAGATGCAGATGTCCCCATTCTCTGGCGTTCGCGACGGATTTCCGCTCATCCAGATAAGTGCATTCCATCATCAAGACTTTTGATTTCACGATCCAAGGACGAGATTCCAAGAACTCGATCTGTGTGTCGCCGGTGAAGCTGACGAGCGGAGTCTCCTCGGTTTTCGTGACCTCGGTGCCCTGCCGGGCGATCTCGGAAATCTGTTCCCGCGAGAGGTTTCGATATTCGGGCGCGAGCTTCTTTTTGCTTTCAAACAGAGTGTAGCCGTTCGAGTCGATGCGGTGAAGAGTGGGAAAAACTTTGACGAAATGGCGATCGGCCAGGGGAATTGAGTCATCGGGATTTGTCGCGATGAAGTCGAAATCGTACTGATGCCTTTCGATTTCCTCCCACACGCGCATGATCCGGGTCATCGGTTCAACCAGTGACGGCGGCATATAAAACTTGGCTCGCGGTTGGCGGGTCATGGCTTTTTGCGAAAGGATATAGGGAATTCCCGCCGCATGATCAAGGTGACCATGGCTGATGAAGAAGTTTTTGAGATTCAATAGGAAGGGGTATCCTTGAGCGACGTCGAAGGCCATCGACAGTTCGGGAATCGCAATCGCCGTTCTGACACCGGACAGGGACAGGCCGTGGAATTTCAATCCCGCTCCCGACCAAGTTTCTCCGGCGCTCACGCTCATGGATTAGGGCGCTCCCAGTGTTCTGGCGACGCCGTCGTGACCCAGCCAATTCACCGGGTGAGACGCCGACCAGGAGTCGTGCAACATCAAGCGGCCACAAGCTTCAAAGACGGCCTCGCTGAGAACCGCCGTGATGAGTTGCTTCGGATCCTTGTGAAGGGCCTGCAGACTTTCCGAGGTATTGAGCATGGTTTCAAGCTGAATGGCCGAGGTGTGCTGAGGCCATTGATCGAAGACGCACTTTTCCTGAATCACTGGATTTGAGAAGTAGGCATCTGTTTGACGGCGAATTTCTTCGAAGCTGTCTTTGCCGTTCACGAGATGTGCGGCGCAGTCTTCGAGCAGGCGTTTGGTGATCGGTGCATTCGGCGCTTCTTTTTGGAAGGCCTGAAGCAAGGGATACAGGGACACTTCGACACCTTGAAAGATCGAGCTCGAGTTCGTCAGGATCTCGGGGCAGTTGTAAACACAGGTCCGAACGTTTTGCGCATGGAAGGATTTGGAGATCTCTTCGAGCTGCTTTTTGGCCCAACCTTGGATGTAAGGCGTATAGGTCTGCCATTGGTATTTGCCGTCGATCAGAATCTCCGTGCCGTGATAGCCGTAGGCCAGATAGCTCACGCGACTGCCTCGGGTTTCGAGGGACTGGCGAAGGCCCGCGGAAAGCTCCAGGAGGTGACGGAGGGTTTCGGCAGTCACTTCGAGAAAGTTCTGAGCGCAGAATCGACCGATCTCGGAGTTCCAAAGTTTTTCCGATGGCAGGTAGCGATCGCCAGTTCCTTTGACAGTCCGGTTGATCAGCGGCATGACGATTTTTGTGCGAGGAACGCCGCCCGCCATCAAGTGCGCGAAGAGAACATTGGCACCGGCTGGAATCAGCGGTTCGAGCTGTTTCAGATATTCGGCTGTGTTGGCGCGAAAGCGGGAGACCGCCTTTTTGTGACTTTCATCAAGGGACTGCTGATCGAGTTTGGCATTTTCCCAGTCGGACAGTTTGATGTCTTTCAGTTGATCGACAGGAGAAACACCTTTCGAGTCGGGCTCCAGATCAAAGCCGGCTTCCAAAGGAATATTGATGAACGGCTTCGGGATGTCCGCCATTTCTTCGGCGGTGAGGGCGCGCAAAATGCCATCTTTTTCCCGGCGACCGACCGTGGTGCGGATCACAGTCATTCCGAGGCGTTCCGCCTCGTCGACGAGTCCGTTGGCATAACCTCGAGAAAAAAGCTCTCCGAAAAGAACCAGAACGTCTCCGGCTTTGAATCCGCTCAGGTGGGGGGCTTCTCTCAGTGAAGGTCTCGTCGCCATGGAAATCTCCTTTTGCGTCAGTCATTTTTTAATAGGACCTGTTGTTTTTGGGTAGTGCGTCCGCGTCACTCGGAGGGGCCGGGGCCTGCTTAAAAAGTGGCCTGAATTGACTCGGCGAAAAGGGCAGGAAAGGATGGACGGATGCGCATAGTTTCATTGGTTCCTTCATGGACGGAAACCTTCATCGAGGCGGGGCTGAACGTCGTCGGACGGACTCGATTTTGCGTTCATCCCGAAGAGTGCGTGAGGGGAATTCCCGTCGTCGGCGGGACCAAGGAAATTGATTGGGATAAAGTACGCCTTTTGAAGCCCGATTTGATCATCATGGATCGTGAGGAAAATCCGCGTCGGTTCTCCGAAGAAAGCCCCTTTCCGTGGATCGATACCCATGTGACGGATTTGACGGCGGCCGCAGCGGAACTGCGACGACTCGGAAAAGCACTGGGGTCGTCCGTCTTGGGCTCTTATGCCGATCGACTGGAGCGCCTGATGAGCGGTCCCAAACCACCACCGGGCCGCGTGCTGTCGACGTTTCTGGAAACATGGGGGGCGTGGTCGCAGGAGGACCCCATTGTCTATGTGATTTGGAAGGGACCTTGGATGGCGGTGGGTGAAGGCACTTATATCGGATCTGTTTTGAACTTTGTCGGACTTCGATTGGCCGAGCTTCCAGAGGGCAGCTATCCGCAGGTGAGCGAAGATCTCCTCAGGACTCATGTGAGCTTGTTTTCCTCAGAGCCGTTTCCATTCGTCAAAAGACCGGAACTTGCCAAAGGAGTCGCTTCTCGTGGGGCCTTGGTCGACGGGGAAAGTTTTAGCTGGTTTGGCCTGAGGGGATTGCGCTTTCTGGAATCCCTCATGAGGGAGGATTCTCAAGCATGACCGCGCCACAGTTTTTCTTTGACGAAACACCTCAGCAATTTTTGGAACGGGCGGGACCGCTTCTGTACCAGCATGAAGCCGTGAACAGTTTGATGCTGGGCCTGTGTGGGGCGATGTCTCCTGATGATTCAGAAAAGCCGCTTCTCTTGCGAATCGAAAGAGAGGGGCGCACGATTTCTGCAATCGTTCAAACTCCTCCAATGAATCTGGTCCTGACCTATTGCCCAAAAGAGATTCTGCCTCTTTTGGCGGAAGAGCTTTTTCGGCGTGGGGTCCGTTTCCCTGGAGTGGTCGGTCCGGCCGAGGAGTCCGAGCTTTTTGCGAGGATCTGGTCTGACAGGACCGGGCTCTCTTTGAGTTTGGGAATGGGTCAAAAGATCTACCAACTGCGAAAGGTCATTTTCCCTGCGGTGAGCGAAGGCCATTTTGCAGTGGCCGTTCCTGCCGATGCCGATTTGATTGAAAAATGGACTCTCGCTTTTACCGAGGAGTCGTTGCCAGCTTCTGACAATCGAAGTCCTGATTTTTGGAAAGCCTATGCTCGACGGGCCGCCGATCAGGGAACGGCGCATTTCTGGCGAGTGGGGGATCGGACCGTGGCGATGGCCCATGTCAGTCGGAAAACAGCGAAGGGTGTTTCCATCAATGGGGTCTATACACCACCGGAGTTCCGCCGAAAGGGCTATGCGTCTTCTTTGGTCGCCCATCTCAGTCAAAAGATGCTGGATTCCGGAAAACAGTTTTGCGTTTTGTACACGGATCTGGCGAATCCCACATCGAACCGAATTTATCGACAGGTTGGTTTTGAAGAGGTCGCGGACTCGAAACATTTCGTTTTTTCGTAAAGAGGAAGGGTCTCACATGAGGATGATGAAAATCTTGATGTCTCTTGGATTGGTTTTTTTCGGAGTGACGGCCACCGCCGAGATGAAACTGTGTGAAGATTGGCCGCGGGTCACTTCGCAAAGTGGTCCCGCCCTCGCGGTGACGAACTACCCCTTTCATTTGAATGTCCGTTTTGATTGCGCCTTGGGAAAACGATTCCTGCTCGAAGGTTTGCAAGGGACCTACCGTTTGGGGAGAGTCCTCGAGATTCCTCCTTACCTCGCGTTGATCACTCACCCTCTGCCAGAGGGGGATACCTTGTATCAGTTTTTCCATGTGATTCCTCGGGAGCAACCGGCAGGGTTTTACTCTCTCAGGGGTTGCGTCGTGATTCGGGCTATCGGCGCCGGCGAGACTCGTTGCTTGCCGGTCTCGCATTCATTGGAAGTGGTCGGGGACTAAGCTTCGATATCGATTCCCAGGGCTTCGAGCAGGATGATGGCTTCGGGGAACGAAAACTTGGCTTCCTTTAGTTTCGTGAATTTCGGATCGATGAAGTACTGCCTGGCCCCTCTGAAATCGCTTTTTTCCAGATTGGCGCCGTTGAAACTGGTGCCTGACAGTTGGCAGCCGTTGAAGCTGGCCTTTGCCAGGTTGGCCTCGGCGAAATCGGCTTCGCGCACGGAGCTGTTCTCAAATTTTCGGCCCCGAAGATCCATCCCTTGAAAACAGCCGTAGTCGAGTTTGCAGCCGGAAAAATCGAAAGTTCCGCCTTTTCTTGCCTCGGTCCAATTGATTCCCATCAGGTTGCAATCGGAAAAATTCACATCCCGCAGAACCACATTCATCACGGAAAGATTCGACAGATTGCAGGCCGTGAACTGGCAGTCGATGAACGCAAGACTTTTTAGATCGTCTTTCGCAAAGTGGATTCCGGAAAATTCGTAGCCGCTGAGCTGCTCACCTTGCTCTTGGCGGATTTGCGCCGATTCGTTTTCATTGACGGT
>JAHBUU010000168.1 GCA_019637895.1 Pseudobdellovibrionaceae bacterium
CGCTTCGGATGTGACCTCGCTCATCGAGGCCCAACAGCAAGCGGAAACGGAACGTCAGAATGCTCTGATGATCCTGAACCTGCTGAATAAAAAGCAGCAGATCGCCCGTTTCATTCGCGAAACCAACGAAACCTTTTCCGATCTCAAGAAGGCCTTGGATCAGGATTCCAAGGCTTGGGATGGTGAAGCGATCTTCCGTGCCTTGCATACGATCAAAGGGGGCTCGGCCTCTTTCAACGTGATGAATGCCGCTCATGCCGCCCACGAGGCCGAAAACCGCTTGGCCGCCTGGCAGGAAACTCCTTCCGAGGAAAACGCCTCCAGCCTGCGTGCCGCCGCACTCGAAGTTCAGAACTCTTATGGTCAATTCCTCGAGGAAACAAAACGCATCTTGGGACCCGCCGCCTTCTCTGAAGAGCGCTTGGTCGAAATGCTGGCCTCGGAAGTCCGCACGCTGTGCAATCAAATCGGTCATTGGGCCAAGGGACAAAGCCTTGCGGAAAATCTGCGACGCCGCTATTTGATGGAACCGGCCTCTTCGTTTTTCGAACCTTACAATGATGTGATGGCCCGTGTGGCCGAAGTCGAAGGCAAAAGTGTTTCACCGATCGTCTTCACGAACGGCCAACTGCCCCTGCTGCCGGAAGCCTACTCGCATCTCTTCGCCACTTTCGTTCATGCGTTCAGAAACGCCGTCGACCACGGTCTCGAACATCCTTCTGTCCGTGTCGAAAAAGGAAAACCGGAAAGCGGCAAAGTCGAAGTGTCTTTTGAACAGCTAGACGGAGTGCTCAGAATCCAGGTCGTCGATGACGGCGCCGGGATCGATCCGCTCAAGATCCGCACTCGTCTCGAAGGACGAGGAATTGAACACCGACACGAGTCCGATGAACAGGTGATCCAGCACGTCTTTGACTCTTCCTTCTCGACCCGCGACCAAGTCAGCGAAACCAGCGGCCGAGGAGTGGGAATGGATGCCATCAAGGTCGCCGCCGAAGCCTTGGGCGGCAAAGTGCATGTCACATCGACAGTCGGCAAAGGCACCTGCCTCACCGTGGAAGTTCCTTGGGTCGAAGATTTGAAATCCGAAGCCTATCCTCGGATCGCGTCCTAATCGCTCGGGCTTAAAAAGAACCCGGCTCCGCGCAATTTGAATAGTAGGTTTTCGAAGAGCGGCCCTTGCTATGTCGCCAGAGGGTCGAATCCCCTTCTCGCCTGAGTTCAAAGACCCAGTCTTCGTCTTTCACCTTGGCTTTCAGGTTGTAAGTGCGCGCATCGGCGGATCGAGTGCCCTCGACATCGATCAGTCCCTCAAAGACGGAATGATCCCCCTGCTCACGAACAAGAACAGACGCCTTGCCCTTGATCACGGTGTCACCCGAGTTTTGAAACTCGGCGAGCAAACTCTGCCCTTCTCCGGAGAACTGAAAAATCCCCTGAGAGGTGGCTGGTGCCGCACAGACCAGAGTCACCGGAATCACGACCGAAGAGGCCGCCGGCGGCAAGGAGGCCGGCCCACGATCTTTCTGAGAAGTGCATGCTGCGAATGAAAAAAGAGAAAGGACGAAAAGAATTCGTCTCACTTGTTGTGTTTCGCCCAAACGGTCTTCAGCTTTTCTTCGAAAACCTTGGCCGCAAAGGGCTTCACGATGTACTGGGACACACCCGCAAGAACGGCTTCGGTGACCTGCTCGCGCTCGGATTCAGAGGTCAGAAGGACAAAGGGCAGATTCTGCCACTCGGCCACACCACGCACCTGCTTCAACAGCTCGAGCCCCTTCATCTTCGGCATATTCCAATCCGAAATGACGAGTTGAATCGGGCTTCCATTGGAGTTCCCCTGCACGAGAACCTTGAGCCCTTCCTCTCCATCGGCCGCTTCCTGAATATTCTTATAGCCCATCCCACGCAGCTGGTTTTTGACCAGCTCGCGAATGGAGGGCATATCATCGATGACAAGAATTCGTGTTTCTGGCGGGAACATGGTCACCTCGTCTCCTTCTCAGTGTAAGAACGAGGCGAGGGCTCATCAAGGCTGGGGCGTGGGGACTCGACTTTCATCGACCCAAATCCAGTCCGCCCGAATGCCATCGGCATCGGTAGGAAGGACTTCGGCCTCGATCTCCTCGGGCGAAAGTCCGGAGGAATCCAGCTGCGACAAAGTCCGCACCGGAATATTCGATCGAGATCTCAACCGGTCCGGCAATCCTCCGCCGTATTGCACGTGGAAATCGCCGACGATGATCACCAAAGTTTGCTCGGGATTCGCACGCATGAACTTCAGAGCGGTCCATGCCATGGTGTCATCCCACGCCGATTGAGCCGCGAAGTAACGATCCTTTGCGGGACCATCTGGCAGATGCGGCATCATGGCTTCGAAACGACGGCGATACGGATCCCGCCCCAACTGAAAATCCCCTGGCAACAAACGTCGCTCGTCCGCGGACAAGGACTCCAGGCCTTCTTTGGCAATCTTGGAAGTCACGGACCGAGGAGCATTCAACGCCAAGGTTTTCGCTCCTTCAGACAAGAGCGGGAACTGAGCTTGAGGACGATAGAACTCGAACGGTGTTCCGCCCCACCCGATTTTTTGGAGGAATTCCTCTTCGGTCAGTTGCCCCGCCCGCCAGCCATCCACAAAGGGCTGGAAAGGATAATTGATGAACTCCAGGCCAACGGACACCTTGTGCCCCGCCGTTCGAAGCTGCTTCAGTAAAGCCAAATGCTGGTCCCGGTGGACCGCAAGCCCGTGGTTCTCGCCAATGACCAGGATTCCGCCCCGGGGGACAGCCTCCGCTACATAGGCCAAAGACACCGCCTGGCCATCCTCTCCCCGGACAATTCCCCGGTTCGGAAGGGCAAAGACAGCCTGAGACAGGCTAAAAAGAAGGCCAAATCCAATAAAAGTGCGGATCAGCATCAAAACTCTCCTCAAAAAGGCCCGCTTTGGGCTTGAGATTCAGTATGTCCTTTGATACCTTGCGACGTCTTTGTACCTGAATTGAGGAGAAAACACCATGGCGAAGAAATCTGGCCGCCTAATTGTAACTTTGGAATGCACTGAGGCTCGCGCTGAAGGAAAACCTGTTTCTCGTTACACAACGACGAAAAACAAGACGAAAACTCCAGGCCGTTTGGAAAAGAAAAAATACAATCCAAACCTGAAGCGTCACACGATCCACCGCGAGACCAAGTAATCGATGATTCTCACCGATGCGCAGATTCTCGAGCATATCCGCCTTGGAGATATCAAGGTGGAGCCGTTCCGCCGAGAATGTCTGGGCACGAATTCCTATGACGTCCATCTGGGAAAAACCCTGGCCGTCTATAAGGACTCGGTCCTCGATGCGAAGAAGCACAATGCCATCGAAACTTTCGAAATTCCGGATGAGGGCTATGTTCTCACTCCGGATAATTTCTATTTGGGCGTGACCTTCGAGTACACCGAGACTCTGAAGCACGTTCCCTTCCTCGAAGGGAAATCCAGTGTCGGCCGTCTCGGCATCGACATCCACGCCACCGCCGGAAAAGGCGACGTGGGTTTCTGCAACTACTGGACACTCGAAATCTCCGTGAAAAAACCTGTTCGCGTCTACCATGGAATGCCGATCGGTCAGCTGATCTATTTCCATACCCAAGGCGACGTCATCAACCCGTACAATTCGAAAGCTTCGGCGAAATACAACGAAGTGAAGGCGATTCCGGTTGAGTCCATGATGTGGAAGAACAGTTTCTAGTTTTCTTCTGCCGTACTGCCTTTTGAAATCAGAAAATGTTGAGCTTCCTCTGTGGGTTTTGAGGAAGCTTAGAAATTTTATTTTAAGTTTTTTAGCCAGGTTTCGACGAGTTTGAGTTTGTCGGGGGTGACGGCGCCGGTGGGGGGCATGATGAGGGTGCCGCCTTCTCCTTTCATGCGTTTGACGAGGAGGCTTGTTTCTGGGGATCCGGGGCTGAGCCAGGTTGGTTGCATAAAGAGGAACTCGAGTTCGGCTTTTAGGTTTCCTCGGTCGGATTCTTTCAGAACGAAACCGCTGTGGCACTGCTGGCAGGAAACTTGGAAGACTTTGTTTCTGACTTCTTCGAAAGCGGCTTTTTGTTTGGGGCTGCTCATGATGAATTTGACCCAGCCTTCGGCGCGTTTGGTTCGATCGGTTTGATCGCTGTTGATCACGAGCTCTTCGGAACTTCGGGCCATGCGGAGGATTGTTTTGTTTTTGTCATCGACGACCCACAGGGCTCCGTCCTCGCCTTCCGCCATTCCCACGGGAGCGCCCTTTGGACGAAGGCCCGCCAAGGGAAACCATTCCGAAATCACTTCGCGATAAGGGGCCGAACGCAGAAGACCACCCAGAGGCTGCCCTTTCACGTCTTCGGTTCCCATATCGGTGTTCATCTTGAAGATGATGTCCCGTCCATCTAGAATCGGTAGCCCACTGGAGTCCACCGCATAGGAAACCACGCGCTGACCTGTCGGCTGATAGCCATGCCAGCTGATCAACAAAGTCTGTCGCAGTTCAGGGAACATCGCACCCTTGTAATAAAACATATCCAGCGGCGCCACATGCGGAGGCATCAAGAGATACGGCTTTTCATAACGATTCGACTGGCAATCCCAAGCCGGCCACTCGGTACTTTTGCCATTGAAGTTGAAACAATAGGGCCAGCCGTAATGCTTTCCCTTTTTCAGCACATTCACTTCTTCGAATGGCTGCGTGATGTCCTTCAGGTCGCGGCTGTTCTCGGCCTGCAACAATGTCCCGCTTGGATGAGACACCAAGGCCATCGAATTTCTCAAGCCCCGGGCGAAGACTTCAAACTTCTGATTCCAGGCTCCCCGACCGAGATAAGCGTACCGTCGAACTTGGGCAAAGCCGGGACTGCCATCCGCCTGATCGCAGGCTTTGTTGGACAAAGCCTCTGTCGTGCAACGATCGGTCGGCGCGCCCACATTGATGTACAAATCCCATTTGTCCTGCGCGCTTTGACCGAAGGTGAAATTCAACAAGGGGTGAACGTTCGCCGTGGTCAGATTGGTCGGCAGGCCCTTGATCACGTCGATGCGTTGTGGTTTGGCCAGCTTGGGATCGAACTTGAACAGCGTTCCCATTTCACCGACGTAAGCAAACCCGTCAGGCCCCAACGCCAAACCATGAGGCAATAGCAAGCCCTGAAAAACGACTCGCAACTTGTATTTGGTTTGTCCGCCTTTGGTTTCCTTCACCAAACGGAAGACCTTCCCTTTGTTTTTCGGGGACCAGCCTCCCATATCCGTGACCAGGAAATCCCCGCCCGGCAAAGCGACGATGCGCCGAGGGAAGGTCAATCGCTCTGTCGAGTTTTCGGCCTTGGTGGTGACATCCATCACCAGTCCCAGGCAAGCGCCTTTCATCGTCTGAACAGGCAGCCGGGGAAAGCCTCCGCAAGAGGATCCGGTCTGTAACCGATAAGAACCCACCGGTTCGGGGGGCACCCCCGCAGGCAAAGCCGAGGCCTGAAGGCCAAACCCAATGATCGCACCCAGCCCGGTTCCCCAACGCAACAAAGACGACAAAGTAGATTGGGGCCCCATGGATCACCTCCAGGGGCAGGAAAAGCACAACTCGGGCCAAGCCCGAGAGCGAAATACCGATCAAGCCCCTGTCGAGGATTTAGACAGGAGCCCCGGAGTGACGTCGTTCAGGGAGGTCTTCCCCAAAGACTCAAGAAAGGCTTTCAGAGCCAAGGCCAGGCTCTTTTCCAGAGGGCAGCGACGTAGAAAAACGCAATCACAGTTCTTGTTGGAAAAACATTCGGCCAAGCTCAAGCTCTCTTCGGTCTTGAGAATGATTTCCCGCAGA
>JAHBUU010000169.1 GCA_019637895.1 Pseudobdellovibrionaceae bacterium
AGCGGGGGCCAGTTCAGGAGGGCTCTCTGCACTCTATATCGCAGGAGGAGCATCTCATTTTGAGACCCGCGCAATTTGTCGCTCGGTGCTGGTCGGCTGGCTAAAAGATGGTCTTTGCGGCAGGATGGTTTTTCGGGGGACCTATGTATCAAGAACTCTATTCTCGCTTTCTGGCCGCGCGGCCTGGTATTCAGCACTTCGCCTGTCACAGTCATCACTATTGGCCGGATGTCACCCGAGAGGCCATGCTGGAATACTGGGACGATTCCGCAAAAAAAGTGGATGATAAATGGGGCTATCTTTTTTCCGAGAAGGTTCCGCAAGCTCAGCGGCTGATCGCCAAAAATCTGGGTGTGGACGATCCCGAGCGGATTGTCTTTGCTCCCAGCACTCATGAGTTCGTCTGTCGACTCTTGTCGTGCTTTGATCCTTCAGAGCCGCTGAAGGTTCTGACGACCGATTCCGAATTTTACAGCTTTGATCGTCAAATCAATCGATTCTCAGAAAACCCGAAAGTTCAAACGACCAAGATTCCCGTCGAGCCTTTTGAAACCTTCCACGAACGTTTCGAAGCGGCGATCAAAGAAATCCAGCCTCAACTGGTTTTTTTCAGTCATGTCTTTTTCAACTCGGGCCTTGTTTGCGATGCCCGTCGTCTCTCGGCTGCGGCGGCCGGTCTGGCGCGAATGACGGTGGTCGACGGCTATCACGGTTTCATGGCGGTTCCGACGGATCTGTCGACCTTTGATTCCAAAGTCTTTTATTTGGCGGGCTCCTATAAATATGCCCAAGGTGGCGAAGGCTGCTGTTTTCTGGTCGTCCCCTCCGATTGCCAGGAGCGCCCTCTGTATACGGGTTGGTTCGCGGAACTGGCGGACTTGGATCGATACTCGGGCGGTGTCGGTTATCCACGCAAGGGCCTGCGCTTTGCCGGGAGCACGATGGATCTTTCTCCGTTGTACAGATTGATCGCGGTTCTCGAACTCTTTCAGAGCAAGGGACTATCGGTCGAGCGGATCCATGCTCATATTCAGAAACAACAGGGACTTTTCCTGAAGGCCTTGGCCGAGATTCAACATCCCCTGCTGAATGAAAAAAACCTGATCGTCAATGATCTCTCGAAGCACGGGCACTTTCTGACTTTCCGTCTGTCTTCGGTTGAAATCACCGAAAGTCTTCAGGGACGGCTTCATCAAAAGAACATCCATACCGACTCCCGTCGCGAGAGGCTTCGCTTTGGTTTCGGGCTTTATCATGAAGGTCCCTACGACTTGAGTGCTCTGAAGGGGCTTTGAAATCCTCGACCTCCGTCTTGGAGCAGCCCACGGCTCATGACCCGCTCTTTCAGTCATGAGAAAGTATGTCCATGCGCTTGGATGTTTATCCGGTCGAAAATTGGGATCGCACGAATACCGCTCTCGAAGAAGCTTGGGGCAAGCACGAGGGAAACCTCATCCAGGCTCATCGCGGGCTCGCCACGGCTTTGCATGAAATCGTCCTTGGCTTTGCGCAGATCTATAGTCACAAGCGGGCGATCGCCGTCGTGAAGGGCAACTCCTGGGCGGTGGATTTCGTGGTGCCGTGGTTTCTCAAAGAAGCCTACACGGTGCAATCCATTCAACTCGAAGAACTGGAAAAGGATCCTGAAGCCTGGGTGAAATCCCTGAAAAAGGATACGGCCTTCGTTCTTTTCGTCGAGGATCATCCCGTCACCGGAGAAACCTGGGATTGGGATCGCTTCGATCATCTCTTGAATGACAACAAACAGTTCTCGATTCGGGTTTCCCATCACAGCTTCGTCTCTCGTCGCGAGGCCTCGCGTCCATTGAGTTGTCGGGTGAGTTCGATCAGCGAACACCTGGCGGTCTCTAGCTCAGGAAATCGGTTTCGCATCTCTTCGGAAATCGCGCCCTGGGGCGATTGGCAAATCGATGTCGAAACCGAGCGTCTGAACAAAAGGCTCTCTGAAGCCGTGGATGAAAAAGCGGTCCTCGCTTTCGAAGCCCTGTTCCCCGGCAAGGCCCTCTTGAATGGAAAAAAACGACATTACGACCGAGCCCTTCTTTCTTTCGAGGATGTGGGAGCGGATGCCCTGATCGCTCTGCTTGAACAGAAGCTGGGGAGTTCCGAAGGTCTCCAGGCCCTGCATCTGTGTGCCTGGCAATCCGTGCGTCTTTATAAAGGGTGGTGGAAGAATCCCCCCTCGCCCGACGCTTTACGGGGGGCCTTGGCAATCGCGCTGCCCCTCTTGCAGAGAAAAGATTTTGCCAAGCTCCTTCAGGAGTCCTATGAAGAGCTTCGAAGCCGGCAAAGCTGGTAAAACGGAGCTTTTTTGGACGTCAAAAATCGATTCATCATTCTGCGGAAAGTCCGTTACGGAGAGGCCGACCTGATCATTCAGGCCCTGTCTCCGCAGGGTGAGAAGATGAGCTTCATTGCCAGGGCCGCGCTGAAATCGAAACGTCGCTTCGGTGGTGGGGTTCTGGAACCCGGTCATTTCGTTCTATTTACCTACCATGCGGCGAACACAGCCGTAAAAATGCACACCTTGAAAGAGGCCTCGGTCATTCAGGATTTTGCGGGTCTTCGAACCGACTACGACCGACTCGAGTTCGCTCTTAAAACCGTCGATGCGGTGGGGAAGGTCTCGCAAGAAGGGGACTCCAGTTCGGACTTCTTGTTCAACCTTCTCGGCCACACTCTGAAGGCCCTCGAAGGCGCTGAAAAAACCGAAGCCATTCAGGTGCAGTTTTGGCTCAAACTCTTGCTGCAGCAAGGCGTTCTGACCGTTGAATCGTGGATGGAGCCTTTTCTCAGAGAGCCCATCTCTAATCATGCGTTGATTCTCAACGAAGGGATTCGGGAGGCTCGCCGTTTACCGGGTCTCGAGATGCTGGTCGAAGAGTACGCGAAGAACGCGGGACTTTAGGCTCTTTTCTTTTGTTTCTTTTCGCCGAGCGGATGAGTGCTTTCCAAAGTTCTCGCCAACTGGTCGATTCCCAGATGAGTGTAGCGCTCGGTGGCTCTCAAGGACTCGTGTCCGAGCAGCTCTTGGAGTGTTCTCAGATTTGCACCGCCTCCCAACAGATGAGTGGCAAAACTGTGTCGAAGGGCATGGGGATGCAGATCGTTCAGCAGTCCGGCTTGTCGACCGCTCTGACGAATCCATTCATAGGCTTTGCGTGGATGAAGAGGAGCCCGTCCAAAAATGAACTCGGTCTGTCCATTCAGGGCTTTCAGCTTTTGCAGCTCTGACAGAGTGAGATGAGGCAGTGGAACCAGGCGTTCCTTGCTCCCTTTGCCGAGGACTCGCACCAGACGTTCCGAAAAAGAGGTCCACTTCAATCGGCAGGCTTCGCTGACACGGAGACCGCCGCCATAAAGAAGAAGGAAGAGGACCTTTCGTTGTTGTTCGGCCAGCTCCGTCTGATCGGGGAAGGATTGCAGAACGGCCGTTACCTCATCGACAGAGATATAGTGGGGAAGTCGGTGAGGCACCTTCGGAGCGGTCAGGCGGTTTGAAAGGTCACTTTCGGTTCGTCCCTCGGCGTGCAGCCAGGAAAAGAGACTCTTCAGGGTCGCGACTTTCCGGTTGCGGCTCGAGGCCGAGAGATTGGTCCACTTTTGCTGGCCTTGTTTGGCTCGACGGAGGAGTTCGTCTTCACTCCAGCTCGGGCCCGATTTTAGGAAAGCTGGACCTTCGACCTGGAAAGTCCCATCCGGGAGGGGTCCCCAGGCCGGGTTCAGATGCTCTGGCGGGATGTCGAAGGCCTGCCTCAGATCCAACCAATAGGCTTTGAGCGTAAAAGGAGAGGCCGAACGGACATACGAAAGTTCTCTTAGAAAACCCAAAACCAGTTCGTAAATCTCTAGATCATTGAAAAGACTCGTTTTTCTTTTCACATCAGCCTTTCACCAGGTTTTATAACACCGTGCAAAAAACTCCTTGCAATCCTTTCAGGACCTGGATTATATTGCATAGCGTTAACGCGGTGTTTCAATGTGAGACGCTTAAGGTCCCCTGGACCTGCTGGACGTCTCTGGAGCGTCCACATTGGCTTCGCCGCTCTGACTTAAAAACAGAATATCTGGAAAGGTGGTACGTATGAACGAGAATCAGAGCAACCCGACGACGGTCTTGCCGACCTCTCAAAATTCCCAGCAGTTGGCTTGGGGACAGCAACCGGTTCAGCAGCCTCAAGAAAACGGGAAAACGATCGTTTATCAGTCCGAAGTCATGGGCAACCTGATGAAGATGATCGACCGTGTGGCTCCGTCGACAGCGAACATTCTGGTTCTCGGTGAATCCGGAACAGGTAAAGAGCTTCTCGCTCGCGCCGTTCATGAAAAATCCAGCCGTAAAAGCAAACCTTTCGTTGCGATCAACTGTGGTGCTCTCCGTGAAACTTTGCTCGAGAGCGAGCTCTTCGGTCATGAGAAAGGCTCTTTCACTGGCGCTTACAGCAAAAAGATCGGTTTGGCCGAAGCAGCGAACGGCGGAACTTTGTTCCTCGATGAAATCGGTGAGTTGGCTCCTGGGATTCAGGCGAAACTTCTCCGCTTCCTGCAAGAGGGCGAAATCTACCGCGTGGGCGGAAAAGATCCGATCAAGGTCGACATCCGTCTGATCTCGGCGACCAATCGCGAGTTGGATCAGGAAGTCGTTCGTGGAAACTTCCGTGAGGACCTTTTCTACCGTATCAACACGATCGTCGTCAGTGCTCCACCGCTGCGTCGTCGTAAAGAAGACATTCCTGCTTTGATCTCGCACTTCTTGAACAACTCCGCGCATGCTTACATGAACCGCGGCAGAACCGTTTCCGAAGATGCGATGCAGACTCTGATCAAGTACGAATGGCCGGGAAACATCCGTGAGTTGCAAAACGTTTGCGAACGCTTGCAGATCCTTTCGGATGGTCACCAGATCATGATGAACGATCTTCCTGAGCACATCCGTAACCCTGAGAAGAAAGACGATCTGATCGATTACGATCAGAACATCACGATCCATGAACTTGAGAAGCGTTACATCCTGAAGGCTCTGATCCATTTCGGTGGAAACAAGACCCAGGCTGCGAACGCGCTCGGGATCACGATCAAAACTTTGTACAATAAACTCCACGAGTACGGTGAGTTCGAGCGTTTCGCCGTTCACACCAAACCCAACGCCAAGTAATTTGCGGAAGGTCCGAGAGGGGCGGACGGGCCCCTCTCGTTACAAAAATAAAAAAGCCGGAGGTGACTCCGGCTTTTTTATTTTCTATCGACTTAGAAACAAGGCTTAGAAGTAACCTTCTTCGCCGTCGTCTGCATCATCATCGTCTTTGTCGTCGTCATCCAGATCGTCGTCATCGGAATCTTCGAAAATACCCGAAGTTGCTTCGGTCTCTTCCTCTTCTTCCCAGTCATCGTTCGAGCTGGCTTCTACGGTTTCATCGTCATCGAGTCCGCCCAGTGCATCGACATCACCTTCTTCGTCGAAGTCGGTGGTGAGATCGTCCAAAGGAGCTGGAGTCGGAGGAATCAAAGAAGCCACTTTTTTAGGAGCGGCTTTTTTTGCTTTTGGCGCTGCTTTCTTAGCAGCTTTTTTCGGAGCTGCTTTTTTCGCCTTAGGAGCCGCTTTCTTAGTGGCTTTCTTGGCGGTTTTTTTCACAGCCGGTTTTTTCGTCGCTTTTTTAGCAGCCGCTTTTTTAGCTGGTTTCTTGGCAGCTTTTTTCGCGGTTGTTTTCTTAGCGGCTTTTTTGGTCGTCTTTTTGGCTTTTTTGGCGGCTTTTTTTGCTTTGGCCATCGCTCTTCTC
>JAHBUU010000017.1 GCA_019637895.1 Pseudobdellovibrionaceae bacterium
GAGGGAACGGTGGTGATCGCCGGGGTCGGAGGCGATCGAATCCTCGAAATTCTTGAAGCGCTCGACGGCAACGGCTATTTGACGGCGGACCGTTTGGTCCTGAGCCCACACAAAGACGAACGAGTTTTCGTTGAGAAGTTTTCCGAAGGTCTCGGGAAAAGATGGCGGTTGTCAGAGCCTTTGTCGGTTCGTGAATCGGGGCGTGAGCGGCCGATTTGGGTTGCCGACCGCTAAAAAAGAAAGAAGCCCCTTAAAGATCAGAGTCCGGGGTCTCATCCGGCGAGCGGCCTTCCTCGGCGGCTCTGTTTTCGGCCTTTTTGTTTCCTCTCAGCATGAGCATGTTCACACGGAGATCGGCGGCTTTCTCGCAGGAAGCCTGATAATGCTTTTCCCATTGGCAGGCTCGATAGAGCTTTGTCTGCATGGCCGTCCAGCCCTCGACCCATTCAGTGGCTTCAAGGACTTGGGTTTTTTTGAGGCCTTTGAGCGCGGGAAATTCCTGCGCGATCTTTTCAAAACCGCGGGCGTAAAAGTCGAGCTGTTCCGGCTTCAGATTTCTCATCTCGTCGTAAGAGGGCATCCAAAACGGAGGCTTCGAAAAATCGATCGAGTCATCCGCAGAGGCGAAACCGAAGGCGAAGGTCACGAAGAGCAGTCCGACAAGAAATCTCACTTGGTGCCTCCCACCGATTGGCTGGCGTCGTTGGCGGCCAGGGCGCGACTCGGACCGCGGATGTCGTTCATGAAGCGAGCGAGATCCTCTTCCGCATCTCTATATTCTGAAGTGTTCTTGTCGACTTTCGCAAATTTTTTGGAATCGGTGCAAGAGCGTTTATCGACGATGGACGGGTCCTTGAAACCATGGGAGCCGAACGCATTGCTCTTGTTGTACTGGCCAAAAGCCCCGGTGAAGAAGTCGAAACGGTTTTCACCTTTGATGGCGCCGCCGGTGTCCTGAACGATCAGGAACCCAGGATGTTCGACCACGCGACCGTCGGGCATGGTGATCTCTTTTCCCTTCAGGCCGGGCATGCGGATATAGTCGCCCGCACGATAGTAACGGGGATCGGCCGCAACCGAGATGAACGGAACCAGGCAATCACCCCAGGCCCCTTCGGCGGTGTAACAGCCGGGACTCAGCGTCTCGGTTTTTCCGGTATAGCGATAAACTTGGCCATTGTGGAGAGTGCCCGTTCCTGCTCCATATTTAGGGTTTGCGACGGCATCTTTGAAAGCGGCGCAAACCTTGGTTCCAGGACAAAAGTCTTTGATGTGGGGCACATAGTACATCGTGGTGACGGCGACGTTTTCACCGCAAGAAGCGGCTTTTTTCGTTGCCGGCTTTTTCGCGGCGGTTTTCTTGGCCGGAGCCTTTTTCGCCGGGGCTTTCTTGGTCTTCTTATTGGCGGCCTGTTGGCTCTTTTTAGGCTTCTTTTTAGCGGCTTCCGATTCAACAGAGTATGTTGAAACAGCGACCAAAGAGAAGACAGTCAGGGCGGTCAGAAGCATCGATTTGGAAAGCATCATATTGAGTTTCATACTCTTTCCATAGAGCAAAAGAAGTGCCGCTTTTTGGCAATCCTGGAGGCTCTGAGCGTCAAGGCTTTAGACGGATGTTGTAAAGCCGATGGATTTTCTCAAATGGACACACTCTGGATGATGGCCCTGATTTCGAGATGGACGTCCCTTAGAGATAGTCTCGAAATTGGAATTCCGGCCAAAATGAAAGGATGTGGATAAAGTCGAAAAGGAAAAGCCTCCGCGTATGGGCGGCGGCCGTGATCATTGGAATCTCTGGTTTTGTCTCAGAGGGTTTTGCTGAAGACGAAAAAACATCGGTGATGGATATCCTGCTGCGGATCGAACGCTTGAACCGCGGTGATCTTTGTGGAGAAGAGGACGGACTCATGTATGCGGCGTCTGGCGGTTCAGACGGTCCTAAGCTGCATGCCAGTTTTGCGGATGAAGGCGCTCGGTGTGGGATGTTCATCGACGGTCAGGGCAATTATGGTCCGACCGGTCTGACGATTTCCAAAGCCGTCAAAAGCGATCCGAAACTGAAGCATTTGATTTCCGATGAGGTCGCGAAAAATAAAACGATCAAAGCCGCTTGTCCGGGGTTCTCGGGAATGAACGCTGATCAGCGAGCCAATTTCTGGGTTTGGGCTCATGCCTCGATCGCCTGGGAAGAGTCGAAGTGCGGTGTCGTGATGAAAAATCCGGATAACAGCGAGGCCGTCGGGGTCTTTCAGTTGAATAAATCCAGAGGGGATCGTGACTGGCGAGGACCCCATTGTGATGTCAAATCCGTCGGTGTTGAGAAGGGCGCTGCCGATCCCCATGGCAAGAACGCGCTTTGCGCCCTTGATATCATGCTGGGGCAGTTCAAAGGCACATACGGAAAACCGGGGGGACTCTACCCGTACTCTTACTACAAAAAATTGCGGTCTCCTTATGGTGGCGACTTCAGCCGTGGGATTCTGAAAAAAGTCCGTTTGCATCCCGGTTGTTCGGGAAAGGCAGAGGCTGACGGCGGAATGTCTTCGAGCAAGCGCCCCAAACAGCGTCCGGAAGTTAAAAAGCTGGTCCGTCCGCGCCCTCGTCCTCCGTTGAACGGGAAGACTCAATCCTCTCCACAGCCGGAGTTCACATGATGAAGCTGATGGTGTTTTTCTTCGTCGGATTCGTTTTTGCCGATGGCCCTGATGCTGGCTGGATCGCCTTGAGCGGAAAAAACGCCAAGGTCACCAAGGGTGAGAGCGAACAGTGTGCGGGGGGCGTGCTCAACGTCTCGTCCGAGGCGGGGCGTACCACGGTTCAGCTGGGTTCTTTGATTCATTTCACTTACGAAAAATCCGGTGTCGCCATGCTTGCGCCGGAGGGTTCCGAAGACTGCCGGGCCGAACGGAAGGTCACTGAAATCCCCGGTGGCTGGCAAAGAGACGTGTCTTTTTCAGAGTGTGAGGACGCCACGGACAATCGGGCTTATCGCGAGACTCTGGTTCTGAAGAAAAAGGTGATCACTTACGAGCGCAAAGCAGCCGCTGGGGATGTCACAGCCGTTCAGTGCCGCTTTAAAATCTGATTTCGTTCGAGACCTTTTGGGCGCTGTCCGGGATTTCGATAACGATCCCGCGTGGCCATTCCGGCGGCTCGCCCTTTCGAAGCATCCACGCTGCAAACTCTCTTTCTGGGCCCCGGCAGAGCATCTGGCGAGTTTTGCCTTTTTCGGGCAAGGAATCCCCAACAAGTCTGGCCTGATTTTTGGGAAAAGTTGGGGGAGGCGTTTTGCGAGCCAGCAGATAGCTGAACGTGATGGTTTGGTTTCGAAATGGCAGCAACTCTTCGAGTTTAATCCACCAGTCGGGACGATCCACATGAACGCGGTCATGGCACCAGTCTCGAGCCGAATGGGTCGATAGCGGACAAGCTTGTTGATGCAGGCACGGTGCCCAAAGGTGAAAACCCTTGTCGATCAGTTGCTGCCTGAGCCCCAAAAGAGCGCGACCATCCTGTTGAGTTGAGGGCTCCAAGATCATCAAAGCTTCGGCTTGAAAGGCCGGTGCGGGGATTGCGGCCTCGGTCAACGAGTAGCTGGCCACGAACAAAGTTTCCTGCGGGTTTTTGATATCTGCGGACGAAAGAGTCGTTTGATATTTCCAAGGCTTGTGCGACAGCAAGCGAGCAGGAACCGAGGAGCGTTCAACCAAACGGAAACTCTGAAGAGCCGTGACCTTGTCTTGCAGGGAAAAATCCGCGGTTCCGGGGCCGGCGCCAAAGTCGATGACCTCGGAGAGGCCTTTGAAGAACCCAACTTTGAGGCCCTCTTCGACGACGCTTCGGGTGCGGATTTCATTCAGTGGCAGGTAGTAAGAAAAATAAGCCTCTTGAACCCAGTCTTCATCCCAAGGAGTGGCACCGGACGGATTTTCGATAAAAAAATCAGAGAGCCTTTTGATGGAGTTTGCCAGTCGTCTCCGACCCGAAGGCTCACGAGGATCGATGCCTTTGGCTGCCAGAAAGCGTTCGCTCTCGGTCATGGCAGTTTCGGACAGGCGGAAAACTCTCTTCATCGCAAAGCCCTTTTGGCTTCTTCGAGGATGGTCTCGACGGCGATGTCGGCCATGCAGTCTTCACCTTCGCGTGAAGGCATGAAACAAGTGACGTCGGTTCCTCGTGGCGCCCAGCGTGTCGGGCGTTGAACCACAAGAGGCGAAAACAGACTGATGACCGGTGTGCCCAAGGCCGCGCCCAAGTGAGCGACACCCGTACTGGGAGCGATGACCAATCGGGATTCCGCCAGAACGCCGAGCAGTTCCGTCGCCGTCACTTCGCCGACGAGCCAATGAATGTTCGTTTCGTTGCGGACGAGTTCGATGTCGCGCAGGAACTCCTGATCGGCCGGGGTTCCGGTGATCACGACAGGCGTGAATTTCGCCAGCTCTCGAATAAGGGAAACATAATTCTTTTGTGGCCAATTCAGCGCCGAGCCCGTCATTCCTGGATGGACAACAACGAATTGTTTTTTCTGAAAGGGAAGTCGTTCCCACAAAGAGGGATGCTCTGGTGCCCGCATGCGCAGCCGGGGGGCCTGAGTCATCAGGGGGAGTCGCGAAGCAATCAACTCTTCGACGGACAGACCGGCCGTTTTGGAATCGCAGAGAACTACTTCCGCCGATGGAGCAGAGGGGATCTTGCGGACCTCTTTCCCAATCGCATGGGCGAGCAGTTCCAGGTTGTAGTCGGCTTCGTGTTTTTCCGCGAGACTGCGACGTTGACGAAGTGCTCGGTTGAAAAACAGAAAGCTGTGCCACTGGCTCAAAACCCCGGCTCGCAGCGGAACTCCTCGCCACCAAAGGGCGAGTGAAACCCACCATGGAGCTTGAAAGCTGACGGCCACCTGAAAGTTCTCTTCCTTCAGATAACGAAGCAGATGCCGAAAGCTTTCCCATTTCGAGTTTTTATCGAGCTGTAAAAAACGTCTGCCGGGAACGGCATTGGAGGCGATGAAGCCCATGCCCTGCTGAACGACCCAGCGGATCTGATGTCCGTCGAGCCATGGAGCCTCGTCCACAGGCAAGCTGCAAACGAGGTCCCCGATTTTATCGAGACGGATCAGACAGACTTTCATGGTTTACCGGTAAGAATCCACCGCCGGGCAAGCGCAAACCAGATTGCGATCGCCGTAAGCATTGTCCACGCGACCGACGGCCGGGAAGATTTTATTTTCTTTCACCCAAGCGAGCGGATAAGCCGCCTGCTCGCGGGTGTAAGGGTGATTCCATTCGTTCGCCAGAAGCACGGGCGCTGTGTGGGGACTGTGTTTCAGCGGGTTGTTTTCAGCATCGATTTTTTTGTCCTCGATCGCTTGAATTTCCGCACGGATGGAAATCATCGCCTCGACAAAACGGTCCAATTCCGCAAGTGGCTCGGACTCGGTCGGCTCGATCATCAAGGTGCCGACGACCGGCCAGCTCATGGTCGGTGCGTGGAAACCGTAATCGATCAAACGCTTCGCAACGTCGGTGACGTCGATGCCCGAGGTTTTTTTAATTCCACGAAGGTCGATGATGCACTCGTGACCGACCAGGCCTTCTTTGCCTTTGTAGACGATCGGGTAGTGAGGCGCGAGTTTCTTTGCGATGTAGTTTGCATTCAGGATGCTCACGAGAGTCGCTTTTTTCAGGCCTTCGGTTCCCATCATGGTCACATAGGACCAAGAGATCGGCAGAATCGAAGCCGATCCCCACGGAGCACTGGTTGTCGATGAGACGCCGGTTTTGGGGCCAGCTTCCGGCACCAACGAATGGGTCGGCAGGAACGGAGCCAAGTGCGCCGCCACACCGATCGGACCGACACCCGGTCCGCCACCGCCGTGAGGAATTGCGAAGGTCTTGTGCAGGTTCATGTGGGAAACGTCGGGACCGAATTCGCCGGGGCGGCACAAGCCGACCAGCGCATTCATGTTCGCGCCGTCCATGTAAACCTGTCCGCCATTCTTGTGGACGATGTCGCAGATCTCGACGATCGCTTCTTCGAAAATACCGTGGGTGGACGGGTAGGTGATCATCAAGGCCGCGAGCTCGTTTTTGTGCTGTTCGGCCTTGAGTTTCAGATCGGCGACGTCGACGTTCCCTTGATCGTCGCAGTTCACGACGACCACTTCCATTCCGGCCATGACCGCGGATGCAGGATTCGTTCCGTGGGCAGAGCTTGGGATCAGGCAGATCTTGCGATGGGATTCATTGCGGCTTTGGTGGTATTTGCGGATCACCAGGAGCCCGGCGTATTCACCTTGTGAACCCGCATTCGGTTGCAAGCTGATGGCGGCAAATCCCGTGATGTCGCAAAGTTTTTTCTCGAAGTCGTGGATCATTTCGATCAGACCCTTGGCCTGAGCGACCGGCACGAACGGATGAAGTTTTCCAATCTCGGGCCAACTGACCGGAACCAATTCGGTCGTGGCGTTCAGCTTCATCGTGCAAGAGCCCAGTGGGATCATCGAGTGCGTGAGCGTGATGTCCTTGTTCTGCAGCTTGTGGATGTAACGAAGCAACTCGGTTTCCGAGTGATGAGTGTTGAAGACCGGATGCGTGAGGTATTTCGACTTGCGAACGAAGTTCGCGGGCCAGGCCGCTTTGATCGCGCATTGTTCTTCGCTGGCGTCGAGGTCGAAATCTTTTCCACCGTTGAAGGCCGCCACCACTTTGCAGGCCGTGTCCCGAGTGCAGGTTTCGTCGAAAGTAATGGTGATCGTGTTGCCGTCTTTCACGCGGAAGTTCATTCCCAGGCGATCGGCCTGAGCGACGACGTCTTTCACATTGTTCGTGGTCACATGGATAGTGTCGAAGAAGGGTTCGCTGGCGACCTTCTGACCGATCTGGCGAAGTCCTTCCGCCGTGACCAGTGCAAGAAGATGGACACGTTGAGCGATTTTCTTGAGCCCTTCCGGTCCGTGATAGACCGCGTACATGCTGGCCATATTGGCGAGCAGAACCTGCGCGGTGCAGATGTTCGACGTCGCTTTTTCACGGCGGATATGCTGCTCGCGGGTTTGCAACGCCAAACGAAGCGCCGGTTTTCCTTGGGCATCGACGGACACGCCGACAATTCGTCCCGGCATCAGACGCTTGTAAGCATCTTTGGTCGCCAGGAAGGCCGCGTGCGGGCCACCGTAACCGAGCGGAACACCGAAGCGTTGGGAGTTTCCGACCACGATGTCGGCGCCCCATTCTCCGGGAGGAGTGAGGAGAGTCATCGACAACAGGTCTGCCGAAGCCACAACGAGAGCGCCTTTGGCGTGAGCCTTTTCGGCCACGTCACGATAGTCTTCGATGGCTCCGTCGGTATTCGGGTACTGAACAAAGACCGCAAAGACGTCTTCCGCGAAAGCAAAGTTTTTTGGCTCTTGCAGAATGATCTCAAAACCCAGAGGCTCTGCACGAGTTTGAAGAACTTCGATCACATGGGGATGCATCTTGGGTGAAACGACGAGCTTGTTCGATTTCACTTTCGACACGCCATGGGCCATGAACATGGCTTCGGCAGCGGCGGTGCCTTCGTCCAAGAGCGAGGCGTTCGCAATTTCCATCCCGGTCAGCTCCATGATCATGGTCTGGAAATTCAAAAGGGCTTCGAGGCGGCCTTGGGCGATTTCGGCTTGGTAAGGGGTGTAGGCCGTGTACCAGACCGGATTTTCCAAAATGTTTCGTTGGATCACGGTCGGCGTGATGGTGTCCGCAAAACCCATCCCGATCAGGGACTGGCGAATTTCGTTCTTTTGAACCATCCCGCGAAGTTGTTTGAGCAGTTCGTATTCCGAGACGCCATTTCCGACCACGTCGAAGGGCTTTGAAGTGCGAATGTTCTTAGGGACGATTTTCGAAGCCATCTCGTCCAGGCTGGAAAACCCCAGGGTCTTCAGCATGGTTTGGATGTCGCCGTCACGGGGACCGATGTGGCGGGTTTCAAATTCATGGGATGTGCGGAAATGGTTAAAAAGCATGAACCTCTCCTTTGAGAGACGACCTTGTCATTTGGGAATTTGACGAGGGAAACGTAACATTTCGCTCCCTTGAAAGGCATCACCTTCCTTTTGGTGTGCGGTGCTCCGGGGCGCTTTCTCCTGGCTTGGTGGCTTTGCGGCCTCCCTAGGCTTTTGGGGTTGGGGTCAGGCCTTTTTAGGGGCACGCCCATCCATGGGCTCTACCGCGAGGATTCCCGTCGTGGTCGCGGAGGCCCTAAAAAGGCCTGACCCCAACCCCAAAAGCCTAGGGAGGCCGCAAAGCCACCAAGCCAGGAGAAAGGAACTTGCTGATGTTTGTGGGTGGGGATCGGGGAGAAAATGAGGATTTTTTTGGCGTTTTTTAGCTGGGTCTTTGGGAAAGAAAAAGGCCTCTGGGGAGAGGCCTTTTTTGGAGCTTAGGATTTTTTGGAGGTCTTTTTGACGGTTTTCTTTGCGACTTTTTTGGCCGTCTTCTTAGTTGTTTTGGCGGCTGCTTTCTTTTTTGATTTCAGGATCTTTTCGACGCGGTCTTTTTGTTCGACGGCCTTTTTACGGTAGTAGTCGAGATTTTTTTCGACTTCGGTGGCGGAGGCGCGGATTTTTTCGATCGCTTTCGTCACTTCCTTGTCGAGTTGGGATTGGGTGCTGTTCACGGCTTTCAGGATCTGGTGATATTTGTCCTGCGCCTGGTGGAGAGTTTTGTCTTTTTCTTCGGTCCAGCGTTGATTCAGTTCGGTGCTGCGTTTTTTGATTTCGTCGCCGATTTTCGTGAATTCGTTCACGACGTTTTGAACATTTTTATTTTTCGAGAGCTGATTCAGGAACTTTTGGAGTGCGGAGGTGGCCATCGTTTTCTCCTCTGAAAAAGGGAACGGAATTGGTCCGTCCCCCACGGTGTATCAGGATTTGTTTACAAAGTGAATGTCCAATCGTTGATGATCATGCCCGGAGCCTTTTTTCCGCCAAGGCTTCTTGCCCCGTAGGTCATGACGGCTGGGTCCACTTCGGAACCGAGTGTGAGATCCATCAGCTTGTCCCCGAAAGCGTCATACAGACTTTCATCGAAACGCAGATCCTTGATCGGTCCCGCGATCTCTCCGTTTTCGACCCAGAAGCAGGCGTAGCGGGTCATCCCGGTGATGCGGGCGGCGTTCGGGTCGGACCAGTTCAGGTAATGCAGGTTCGACAGATAGAGGCCCGTTCCCAAAGCCTTCAGAATGTCCTTCTCTTCCAGGGATCCGGGCAGGATTTCTGGAGAGCGCATGCCCTCGGATTCGGAGGCCGCATTGGACTTGAGGCTGAACTCTTTGGCGGTGCGCGAACTGGTCAGGAACTGCCGGAACTCGCCGTTCTCGATCAGGGACACGATCTTTTCGGAGACTTCGCCGAGTCCGTTAAAGGCCGGCGTCAGTCCCAGTCCGAAGTTTTCACGCAAAGAGAACTTGGGTGAAAGCTTGCGTTCCCCTTCGGCCAATTTGCGGAAAGGGCTCTGGCCCTGTTTCCAGGCCGAGGCGCTGAGCCCGCCCCAGGACATCGTCGAAAGAATCTCTGAAACCGCTCCCGGAGCCAGGTAAGTGCGATACTGACCGAGCTTGATGTTTTGAGTCGGACGGCTCAGCAGGGACAGTTGGTTTTTGGCTCGGTTCAAATTGGTTTTCCACTCGTCGGAATTCCAGTCCGATCCGGCATAGACGGCTTTCGCGGCTTTCTCGCCATTATAAAGCGAGTAGTCCATGAAAAAGCTCTCGGTCGAGAACCAATGGTTTTGCCCTGCCGAGTTGCGGTTGGCTGAAATCACGGGACCCGAGCAGTACAGGCCCGCAAGGTCCGTCCCCTCGGCGGAATCCGTGATCGACTGAATGGCGTCTTCGGGACTGAGCATCCGGCCTTTGAATTCCGAACTGCTGGTTCCGTTGTTTTCCAGAGGCATCTGCAAAGGATCGACGGGTAGGGATTCCGAATCCTTGCGGCCTTCGGCGAGCATCGCTTGCACGGCTCGTTTGTCCTGCTCGAGGTTGCCGCTCAGCGTGCGCGCGATCGACATGGTTTTGCCATCTTTTTGCAGTCGCAGCGCCAGGATGATCTGTTCGATGTGCGTATTTTGGCGGACCTTATTGGCGTTCAAGCGCAGGAAGAAGCTGTTTTCAGCTTCGAGATTGAAGACGGCGGCTTCGTTGCCTTTCAGGTCGGCCAAGCCCTCGTCCGTGAGTTTCTGAAAGTGCTCTTTCATCGCCGGAGCGAAATTCTGATTCTTCATGACTGACCTCCGAACACTTCGACACCACGGAAAAGACAAGGCGGCGAGGCGTGTCCCACCCGGATCACCTGATTCGGTTCACCTTTTCCGCAGTAGGGAGTTCCGAACGTTTGAACGGTTTCCTGCCGACCGACACCGGCCAGTTTGTTCCAGAAGCTCACCGTCGTGCCCCGATAGTTCGGGTTCTTGACGAGTCCGACGACCTTGCCGTTTTTGATCCGCTGACCGAGCTCGCAACCGAATTGGAATTTGTTGCGATAGTCGTCGATGGACCAAGAGCGGTTCGAGTGCATCAGCACGCCATCTTCGACAGAGGCGATCAGCTCTTCCAGCGACTGGGTGCCGGGTTCGAGATTGATGTTGGCCATGCGATCGATCGGCGCCCGGTTCCACGAGGCGGATCTGAAATTCGCAACACCGGGAACGTTTAAGCGGGCCTGGGACTCCAAAGAGCCAAGCCCCCGGACGAGCAGGCCGTCTTTGATCAGGCTTTCTTTTTTCGCCGGGGTGCCGCCGTCATCGAAGATATAGCTGGCGATTTCGTGCTCTCGGGTCGGATCGAAGCTGACGTTCATCAGTTTCGACCCGTATTGCAATTGTCCGAAGTCTTCGGGCTTCACAAAGCTCCAGCCCGCGTAGTTGCGCTCATCACCCAGAATGCGATCCAATTCCAAAGGATGACCGATGGATTCATGAATCTGGAGCATCATCTGATCGGGCATCAGGATCAGATCCAGGGTTTCCTCGGGACAATTTTCCGATTTCAAAAGCTCGAGCGCTTCCTGGGCGATCTTTTCGCCTTCGCGAGCGAAGAGGTCGCGATTGAAAACCTCGGCGCCGATTTGCAACGAGCGAGCAAAGCCGCCATTCAAAGTTCGAGTCTGCATCTCGCCACCGTTTGCAGCGGTTGCGGCGAAATGCAAATTCACGATGTCGAAATCTTGCGAGGCCGAAGAGCCCGTGCTGGAGAAATGTTCGATGGTGGTTTCCACCATCATCGCCATGGCCAGACGGTTCACGATCTGATCCGAGAGCTTCATGGTTTTGGTGGCACCGGTCAGGCTGGCAACGATTTCAGCGAGGCTGGCCTGATCGAGGGCGGTTTTTCGCGGGCTCGAGAATTTTCCAACGGCAACGGGCCGTTGAGCGGCGGAAAACGAAAAGGCTTTTCGTGCCGAGGCCTTTTGGGTTTCCCGGAGAGCCACGTCCAGAGCCCGTTCCAGGCCGTCCTCGCTGAGATCCGCTGTCGCAGCGTATCCAAAGTGGCCATTGGCGAGGACCTCGATCATGACCCCTTCATCCAGAAGAGAGTGATTCTGTTCGACTTGATCGTTGCGGATCGCTCGAGTGGTCGTTTTTTCGCGCACATAACGCAGACCCACATACTCGGCGCCATTTCGGGATTTCTTCAAAAGTTTTTCTGGTGAAAAAGAGGCTGTCGTCATAGAGGCTATATCTAGCACAGGATTTCTCATCCATGTTTTTTTTCATCAGGCGTGCCGTGTTTGGACTCTCACCGGGGGGTGAGGTTTCTAGAGCGAAAACTCTTTTCGATCTGGAGCCAAAAAGTTCGGGCACTGACTTTGCAAAACCGAAGGGGCAGGTGTCTTTCAGACACCGAATCTCTGGTTTCAGGTTTTTTGAGAGGGGTGGATCGTGAAGGGAATTCTTTTTATTTTACTCAGCCTGGGAGTGACCTTTTCCGTTTCCGCGAAGCCGTCGAAATCCCGATCCCTCATTCAAGATGAACCTTGTCGTCTCGCCGAAGGCGGCATCGTCGATCAACAAGCCAAAGCCATCATCATCCAACGCGGTGACCGCGTGATCGCCGGAGTGAACCACCTCGAAGATGCCATCGGCTTGATGGAAGAACTCAAAAAAGCGGGTCAGTGCAAACCCGCCCAGCAAGAGTGCAATCTGGCGGGTGAGGGCGTGGTCGGTGGCGCCTGGGAATCCCATCGGATCCTCCTCGACGGTCAACCGGTGGCCGGTGGTCGCGATCTCGGCACGGTCATGGCCAAGCTTTCTGCCCTTCGTGACAGCGGCACTTGCACTTTTTGATCGGCCATTTTTCCTTTTGCTAGTTGCGTTTACGACCCATTCCCTGCCAGGTGTAGGGATCAAACAGAACCTTGAAGATAAATTTCGGAACCGTGACCCAGGACGGGAGATTGTTCCAGAACTGCCGCGCTTCCGAGTTGATGACGACGATCTCTGGAGTGAGTCGTTTGCCGTCTGTGCCGCGAATTCCGTTCTGAGCAAGAACCTCGAGGAATTTCGACGGGAAGACATGGGTTTTTGAGATTCCTTCCAGTGGCCCCATTTCGAACAAGAATTTACAAGCGACGGCGACGCAGGAAGCTCCCTTCACGGTGGGTTCAGCCTTGAGCAAATTGGCCAGGGCCAGCTTGTCGCCAGCCGAGAGGCCGGTGTAGCGAACGACCATCCCGCGGCTGATCAGCCAGTTGGCGTCTTTGGTATAACCGGCAAAGAACATCCGTCCATCGACTCGTTCGTTATTGATGACGAAGTACATATGGCCTTGGGTATTCCCGTTCACGTCGATCCCGATGATCAGGTCCGAGGGGTCGTTGAACAGGTCCATTTCCCCGAACTCTTTGCCGTCTTTGGTTTTGATCTCGGTATAACGAAGTTCGCGGGCGACGCCGAACTCGCTTTGGGATTCCTCGATCTTGATGATTCCCTCGGTGCTTTTGACCACATTCGAGGTGAAGCGGGGGCTAAAGACCCGTCCGCAGGCCCCGGCGCCCACTTCCGCGCTTGCTGACCAAACGTTGAACAGAAAAACGCCGACGAGAACGAATAAATTTGTTTTTGCCATAGGGCTTTCCAAGGGAGCAAGGCCGGGGCCACCCATTCCCACTGACGCGGCCTTGCTACCCAAAAGCCCAAGGCCCCTTTAGGGTCCCGGCTCGTGACACGAGAGCAGTATCTTCAGCAGAAATGGGTTCCTTATCCCGTGGCTCCACCGGACGTGGTGGAGCGAGGGCGCTTTTTAGGGTTCGCCGAAGGCGGAGAGCTGCTCCTCTGGCGCCAAGAGGAGCGAATCCAAGTTCCTTATGCGGAATCGGAAATCACAAGCTTTCTGGTGCCTGGAGATCTGATCGCTTTGTCGGCCTCAGGCGATGTTCTGTTGATAAGTCCGTGGAAAACTCAGGGAGTTTATACCCCCATCGATTCGCGAAATCTTCGTCTCTGGAGTCGTGCGAAAAAAGCTGTGCTCGAATTTTTCGACACGGAAGGTTTCCTCGAAGTGCAAACGCCGACCTTGGTGGTTTGCCCGGGGACCGAACCCAGTCTCGAGGTTTTCGAAACGGTTCTGAAAAACGGATCACGCTCGCAAAAACGCTTCCTGCCGACCAGCCCCGAGCTGCATCTGAAAAAGGCTCTCGCCCTGGGGTGGGAAAAGGTTTTCGAAATGAAAACCTGTTTCCGCAATGGCGAGATCACCGAAGTTCATCAGCCCGAGTTCACGATGCTGGAATGGTACCGCGCTTGGCAGGGGCTCGAGCCCATCGAGAACGATGTCATCGCTTTGATCGAATTCGTCCGAAGCGAGGTCGGCGAAGAGAGGGCGAGAGCCCCTCGGCGGATCGAACGAACGACGATGAAAGAATTGTTCCTGAAAAACCTGAACGTCGAGCTGAAGCCAGAGATGACCAGAGCCGATTACGCCCAAATCGCGACCGAAGCCGGTTTGCGAGTCACGGATGGCGATGGGATTGATGATCTGTTTTTTCAACTTTTTTCGGAAAAGATCGAAGCCAGTTTCGATCCCGAGACCTTGGTGATCGTCCGGGACTGGCCGCCGTTTCAGGCCGCCTTGGCCAGGATCGGGGAAAGCGGTTGGGCTGAACGTTTCGAGGTTTACTGGCAGGGGCTGGAATTGGCGAATGCCTTTCACGAGCTCAACGATCCCGAAATTCAAAGACTTCGTTTCGATGAGGATCTCAGAAAGAAAAAAGCCCTCGGAAAGTCCGACATCCCGCTGGATGAAGGGTTTCAGAGAGCTTTGGAATCAGGCCTTCCACCGAGTGCGGGTATCGCCCTGGGTGTGGATCGTTTGGTCATGGCCCTTTTCGGAATCCGACAAATCGCGGACCTTCGGGCCTTTCCGGAAAAAAACTAGAACAGGATTCTCCAGCCGGTTCCGATGGAAAAACCCTTGGTTTTCGTCGTTGGTCCCGCTGCGCCCTTGCGCTCTTCCATGACATAGCTGAGAGAGGCATCGATCGCGAAGATTTCCGAGAAGGGGAGCCAGCTGACGCCTCCGTTGATGGCCATCTGGTTTCCGGAAACATCCCCGCTCAGCAATCCATAAAGACCGCCGACATAAGGAATCATGTCATTGCCTGGTTTGTTGGCGACGAAGTTCCAGCGGCCAGCGCCGTGAAAGCCATTGGTGGAGGCTTCTGCATTCCCCGTTTTGGTTTGGCTGAAAGAAAGCCCTCCGCCGATTTCCCAGAAACCACGATTCCAGAGATAGGAAGCGGCGACTCCCATGTTGTTTCGGTCCAGAGAAAAACCGTTCGTGTCGTCTTTCATGTTGGAATAAATGACCGACCAGTTCAGAGAATGATCCCGCTTTTGCAGTCCCCCTGCCGTGGCTGGGCGGCTGGACATTCCGGTATCGACGGCCACCCGGGTTCCCGGAGCCACGTTTTGTCCTCGGAAGTTCACCACGGATTTCCCGTTCTTCGACCGTTCGACGACTCCGGTCTGTGCCATCGCAAAAGCTCCAAAAAACAAAACCGTTCCGACCAACAACGCCTTCATAGCCCCTCCAGAAAAAATTCGAATCATACTCATGACATCGACGATTCAAAAAAACGTCAATCCCCATCACCCAAAGTTTCGATCAATCATGCAAAAAGACGAGCGGCGCCCAGTGAAGACTGTGGCAGAGGCAAACGATTCAGAGAAACGATGAGAGGGAAAAACTAAGACTTATTGATGTCTTCTTTGAGTTCTTTGCCGACTTTGAAGAAAGGCAGTTTCTTCTCGTCGACATTGATGACCTCGCCCGTGCGAGGATTGCGACCTTTGTAGGCGCCGTACTGGCGGTTCACAAAAGAGCCGAAGCCACGAATTTCAATGCGATCATCTTTCATCACCGCTTCCACCATGGAATCAAAGATGGTGTTCACGACGGTTTCTGCTTTGACACGGGTGATCCCCGCCTTTTCAGAAATAAGATTGATCAGATCGGCTTTGGTCATCAGCGCGTTCCTTTGTGTGCCAGATAAGCTCTTGATATGACTGTAGTATACAGTTGAGATGGAGTCGGGGAAGGAATTTTGCGTGATGATTCAACGCAAGATACTCTTGAAGAGGCCTCGGCGGACCAGGATTTTCTGGTATGCGTCAGTCGTCGAGCGAACCATCTTCTGGGGATCGAAGTAATCCAGAACTTTTCGCCGAGCTCTTTCGCCGATTTCTTGGGCAGGCAAGGAGCCCGCAAAAATCTCTAATAGCAAATTGGCGAGGCTTTCAGAGTCCGCGGGGCGGATCAGGAAGCCATCGACACCGTCTTCGATGAGATTCGACAGGGGGCTGACCTCGGAACCAATGAGGACTTTTTTATTCGCCATGGCTTCCAGAACGCTTGGTTCGAAGCCGGTGGATCGGGAACTCAGGTTGATAAAGACATCGCCCATGAAGATCGAGTCGATCAGTTCCGAACTTTTCACGGCTCCGGGCATGAGGACCCGCCCACCCAGAGCGAGGTTCAAAACCTCGAACTCGATCTTTTTGAAGTTCGGTCCCGTCCCCAAAAGGACCAGGTAGGCGTTCGGCTTTTTGATCGCCACCTTTTCAAAGGCTCTCAGGAGTGGGATCAGCTCGCGGACTTCATTCATATCCGATAAGGTCACTGCGATTTGGGCATGGTCGGGAAGGTTCCACTTTTTCCGCAACTCGCTCGGGGTTTCCCGTGACGAAAACTCGCCGAACTCGGCTCCGTAGGGAACCGTGTAGGTGTGCAGATCGGGGTATAAATAATAGCGTTCCAGCAAAAACCGCTGCTGGGGATTGGTGACGAACATCCCATCGGCGGTTCTCAGCAGTTTCCGGTCGCGGCCGAAATAAGTCGTCAGAAACTTATAAACGAGGGCGGCGTAGGTGGTCAGCAGAGAGCCCGCCGTCTCTTGGCTCATGCCCAGGATCGAAAAAAGTTGGGACATCTGCGTGGCCTCGACGTCGTAGGCCATCGCGATTTTCAGTTCTTTGCGATGTCGTCCGATCCGGCGGCCCGAGTCGTCCAGACTGTGCACGATGTGAAAAGGTTCCTGGCGGTGAAGCTCGAGAAACTTTTGATAAGCCGCATTCGTGAAACTCATTCCCGAGTAGGGTGATGAGCCTTCTTGCAGGTAGTAGGCTTTGACCCCGTCACGCTCGACTTCTTCGCGTCCCAACGGACTGCGATTCGAGATGACCGTGACCTTGTGTCCTTGTTGGGCGAGTCCCTTGGCGATCGGCCACAGGAAACCGGAATCGGTCGCCCGCGAGAGAATCTGGAATCTCTGTCCGACGAGGCAAATATGAAGTGAGTCCGGAACCCTGAGTTTCGCCATAGGTGGAACTCAGGCTATCAAAGGTTGTGCTTATGGGACAAAGCTTTGTTGTACAGGCGATTCAATTCGTTCAAAGGGCCATCGACCAGATCGCGATGCAGGCTGAGGCTTTCGGGCAGAGTTTGAAGTTTTCTCAACGGTCCTTCGGAAAGCAGCTTTTCCAAGGCACTTGGGACATTGTCGAACTTCAGGATCCAGCAGCTTTCCCCGTGGCGCCACAGGTCCGAGTGGATCATGGATTGACGGTCATCGATCACCAGATTCGCGCCGGCGCGGATCGCCCGCAGGAAATACTCGGTGGTTTCCAGCGGACTCAGGGACAGCCCGGCCAAGATCAAAGCCTCGGTATCGGCCAGCAGGCGTTGTTGATCACCTGTTGAAAGCTCACCGGACAGGGTCCAGTTCCCACCGACTCCTTGGGTGTCCATCCAGGCCTGAAATCGCTTTCGTTCACGCAGGGGCCAGGCGGCAAAACTGCCCAGCAAAACCACATGGCGATGAGCCGCGAGCAGACGCAGTCGACGAAAAAAGGGATGCGTTGGTCGAAACTCGCCCTCGAGGAAGGGCAGAACGACATAAGGTTTTTTGCGAAGACCTTTCTGGAGTTCCGCTCCTTGCGCGGTTTTGGCATTGCCTTCTTTGTCCTCTTGGAAATCCAAAACGGGCGGCAAGAGCCCGCGGCCTTGACGGCGCGAGCGAACGTTTAGTCCTCGCAAGGCGCCGAGTGAATCGACGGAGGCGCAGGTCACGACGTCACTTTCTTGCAGCAGATAGCGAACGGGATTTCTTTTTCGCAGACCCTGACGGATGTGCAAGAGCGAGGTGGTCAGGATGCAGCCAGGAAGTGTTTTCGCCAGCAGCGATAGAAAAACTTCCGCCGGGCTCATACGGTCCTCTTCGAGAACCAGATGCACAATCTGCGGCCCCATCATGTAAATCAACGGAGTCAGTCGCAGACACTCGCGCACTGTCCAGTTTTTGAAAGGTCTCATCATGACCACGGCCGCAGGCAAAACGGCATCCTCCTCGGATGAGGTGATCATGGTGACTTGATGTTGCTGCTCGTGCAGCGAAGTCGCCAGGCGAATCGCCGTGGGCGTCAGCCTTTGCGAGACGAGGAGGATTTTGGCCATTGGACTCCGATGGCTTTCTCGATGCGGTCGAGGATTTTCCGGTTTGCTTCGGGGATCTGGCGATCTCGGAGCTCTTCGGGATAAATCCACTCAAGCATCATATGGTGTTTGGCTTTCGGTTCGCCTTTCCAGAATAAAATCTCGAAAAAAAGGATCATGATTCCGACATCGCCGTAAGTGTGAGTGCAGGCGAGTTTGAGTTCTCCGACGGTGGCTTCGATGCCGAGCTCTTCACGGAGTTCACGGGCCAGGGCTTCTTCGGGGGATTCACCCAGCTCGACCTTACCACCGGGGAATTCCCACTGGCCGGCGAGGGTATTGTTTTCGGGGCGTTGACCGATGAGGATGCGGCCATCTTTGCGCAGAAAACCGGCGACCACGGGAATCCAGTGGTTCTTACGGGTGCGGCGGGTTTTCACGGGCGCAGCGGATGTGGTCATAGCTCCTTCGCCAGGGGATCCTTGGCCACTTGGCGAAAAAACCCCGGTCCTTCAAAAATCAGGGCCGAATAGGTTTGAACGAGATCGGCCCCAAGTTTCAGTCTCTCAAAAACATCGGCGGCTGTCATGACGCCTCCGACGCTGATGATCAATTTTTCGGCGCGTCGGGCCCCAAGAGCTTCCTGGGCGAGCCGGAGGGCTTGCAATGATAACTGTTGCAGCGGGGCGCCGGACATTCCGCCTTCTGCCGGGTAGGGAACCCCATCGACCCGAGAAAGGGTCGTGTTCGTCAGAACAAAGCCGTCAATGCCACAAAGATCGGCCACTCGAACCGCTTCTTGGAAGTTTTCTGCCCCCATGTCGGGCGAGAGCTTGATGAGCAGGGGTGTTTGCAGGCGTTGAGCTTCCTGTTTGAGAGGAATCAAAAGAGCACGCAGAGAATCCGCATTTTGCAAATCCCGGAGGCCCTTCGTGTTGGGGCTCGAGATATTCACGACAAAGGCATCCGCAAGACCGGCGAAGCTTTGAATCAAGGACAGGTAATCGTTCACGGCCTCGTCATTGGGAGTCTGGCGGTTTTTACCGATGTTGACGAAGACCGGGGTCAGATAAGGTTTTGCCGCACGCAGATTGGGAACCACTTCATCGGCACCTGCGCTGGGAAAGCCCATCTTGTTCCAAAGCGATCGACTGGACAGATCCCGGTCCATGATTTTTCCGGGATTGGCCTCTTGAGGAAAAGGCGTCACCGTTCCGACCTCGACGAAGCCGCAGCCGAGAGCCCACCAGGCTTTCAGGTTGTCGGCATCTTTGTCGACGCCACCCGCGATTCCGAGGCGATTGCGGAAAACGAGACCACGCCAGACGAAACTCTTCCAGGCTGGAGGAGTTTTTTCCGAGAGATGTCCGACGATTTTGAGAGCGTAAGGGCTTAAGAAGTGAGCCCAAGAGGCAGGAAGCCAGAGCCAAGGTTTGTTCCAACTCGCCGGGTGTTTCGCGGACGGGGTGGAGGCGCTTGGCATAGACTTCCTTTCGGGGTTCGGTTCCGTCGGGTGCCCGACGGAACTTCGGGATCAACGAGGATAGAGTCCTCGCAAGAGCATTGCTTTTTCCAACCGTTGAACGGCCATTGCCATCCCTGCCGTCCGCATATCGATGTTTTTCTCGGTATGGAAGCGGTAGGAGTTATCGAAAGCTTTTGTGATGATGGTGGCGAGTTTCAGGTTCACTTCCTCTTCATCCCAGAAGAAAGACATGATGTCCTGGACCCACTCAAAGTAGGACACGATCACACCGCCGCCGTTGGCGATGATGTCCGGAGCGATGAAGATCCCACGTTTGTGGAGGATCTTGGTCGCGATATTGCTGGTCGGACCGTTCGCTCCTTCGACAACGATTTTGGCTTTGATGTTCTCGGCGTTGTGCGCGTCGATCTGGTTTTCCAGGGCACAAGGGAACAGACCATCGCAATCGAGCTCCAGGAGTTCGGCGTTTGTCAGTGCCTGAGATCCGGGGAAGCCCTTCACGACTTTGTTTGTTTTCACATACTCGAGAAGTTCAGGGATATCCAAGCCGTCGCCGTTGAAAATCGCGCCGCTCACGTCACTGACCGCGATCACTTTCGCGCCACGCTCGTGAGAGAATTTCGCCGCGTGAGAGCCGACGTTTCCGAAACCTTGGATGACGATGCGGGAACCAGAGAAGCGGATGCCTTTCTTTTCGAAAGCTTTTTCCGCCGTGAAAACCACACCCAGACCGGTGGCGTGCGTTCGGCCCAAGGTTCCGCCGATTTCGATCGGCTTGCCGGTGACGACGCCTGGTTGAGCGAAGCCGCCCTGCTCTTGCGAGTAGGTATCCATGAACCAAGCCATGGTTTGAGAATCAGTGCCGACGTCAGGAGCAGGGATGTCTTTCGTCGGACCGACGAAAGGACCCAGCTCCGAAGCGAAGCGGCGAGTGAGGTTTTGTTTTTCCGTGCGGGAGAGCTTCGTCGGATCGACGGAAACGCCCCCTTTGGCGCCGCCGAGCGGAAGGCCCAGGACGGAGTTTTTGAAAGTCATCAAGGCCGCGAGACCCGCGACTTCGGGAAGATCCACTTTCTCGTGATAGCGGATCCCGCCCTTGTAAGGGCCGAGAGTCGGAGAGTACTGAACGCGGAAGCCCTGAAAGACTTTGACGCTGTAGTCGTCCATGCGAACGGGAATCGAAATCGCGATCGTGCGACGAGGACGTTTCAGGCGGGCCAGAACGTTCGGGTCGCAGTTGATCACTTTACCGGCTTCCTCGAGGTTTTGAAGAGCGTTGCGGTAGAGAGGTCCATCGAGATGGGACTCTCCGTGTGTGAACATATCGTTGTCGTGGGTTTCCATTGTAATGGTGACTCCTTAAAGAGTTGAAATCACGGCCTCCAACTTAATGGAGTTGAAACTCCATGTCACTTTGGAAAAGGGAATGACTCAGCGACCCTTCCGCACCTAGAACCAAGGTCCGATGAAGTTTGGAAAACGGTCTTTTTGGAGCCTGATTGCCGGTGGACTCATTTTGGGTCTGCTTCCTCTCCCTGTTGTGGCGCAGTCCCCTCAACAAGACTTCCTGCGGAGTTTTTCAAGTCCGCGCTTTCAGGTTTTGGACGCCAAAGCGTCTCCCGCGCCGCGACCTAAAGAAGGTCTTGTGGGGATGGTTTTTGATGTTTTGAGTCAGAAGCCGGACTTTCGCCCGAGAGCATTTTCAACGAGTTGTCAGTTGGAGGACTTTGAAAAGGACCTGATGTCCCAGAAGTCGTCGACCCATCAATCGGAAACCATCAAGACTTATGTGAATCGGTGTCGGGACGAGCTTGAAACCGGAGTGACCGGTCGTTATCAAAATGCCTTTCAGATGTTGCGATTGCGTTTCGACGATTTGCCTCACCCTTTCATGAGGCGGGTGGATTTACACCTTCCTGGGGACGTGAAACTGCATGGCCTCCTCGCCCTTAAAGGGGACCTCCAGACAAGACCCTTTGTCGTTTTGCGGTTGGGGATTTTCGGGAACATCGAAGAGTTCTTTGCAGAGAGCTTCGTGTTCCGGCAGCTCTTTGAACAAGGTCCGTTCAATATGCTCGTTGTGGAAAGCACCACGAGCAAAAGGTATCTGGCGAACAATCCCGCCTTCTCTTTGGGGGGAGCGCTCGAAGGTCCGCAGAATCTGCAGATCGCCAGACTTCTCCGGGATCCGAAAGAGCCTTTGTCCCAGTTAGTGGAAACGGTCCACTTCGTCGGAATGTCCTTGGGTGGACACGGTCTTTTCCATGTGGCGGCCTTGGACTCTCACCAGGGAGGGCTTCCGCTGATCAACAGTCATCTGGGTTTGTGCCCGGTGGTTCGACTGCGTGACACGGTCTACGATGCGATCCGACCCGGCCTTGAGGGGACCTTTGTGGATGCCTGGTTTTCCCATCGCACACCGGCCTTGCGCGTGCGTGTTCCCGAGTTGCGCAAAGAGGGATGGGGAACTTGGTGGCGGCTGCAGCCTTTTTATTGGAGAACCGCTTTGGATTATGCGGCTCGGTCTTTCCCGACGGCTCCGGGTCTCACTGCGGATATCAAGCTGCCTTCCGAGACGAAGTCTTTTTGGGAAGCGAGTGAACCTTGGGCTTGGTTCAAGGATGTGAAATCACCGGTTCTCGTGATGGCCACTCGCCAGGACGAGATCGTTCCCGTGGATCTGAACGCGCAGGCCTTGGTGAAAGAGCTCTATACGAAAAAAAGCACCGAGGATGTGTCCGTCGTGGTCCTTGATCGCGGTTACCACTGCACGTTGCCGGTGGCCTATCACTGGGACTTCACCAGTGCGCTTTTAAACTCCAGTGTGCTGGCGAGCACGACGAAAAGCTTTGAGGTCAAGACGAAGGATCTTGAAGTGGGGCAATTGGTGAAACCCGAAGACCTCGGGAAAATGAAAACCAACGTCGATGTCTCTTGGGCCGAGGACCGCCCTTTCCCGATGGTGAAAGTCTGGGTGCAGGCGCCTGGCGGCCTGACCACCGAAGTTCCCGTCGAGATTCCCAGGTCGGATTTGGATTTCCGCTTTCTTAATCCCGAGTTGTCAGAGGCCGAGCGGACCATGGGAGTCGCCTGGCTCTCGAGAAACTTGAAAACTCATTTCGTCGAACAGGATGGCCGCGTTCTTTTGCGCCTGTCCTGGAGCCGCTGGTCCGCAGGATCGAACTCTCTGCGAAAATAATGATGATCGATGAAATCAGCTTTTAAGGAAAGGCGAAGGTCCATTCGCTGACTTCGGGGTTTGTGGCGACCTCGTTTCTAAGGACCATCCTGTTTCCTTCGAGTTTGACCTGGTGGCGGGTTTCCGTCCCCACATTCATTTCAGGAATCGAAAGACAATCGGTCGGGCTGTGTGGGTCAAGTTGAATGGCCGTTTGGTGAAGGGTTTTTGTGTTTTCGTCATACCAGAAAATGGCGGTTCGGCGACAAGCGCCTTCTCCTTCTCGCGTCCAGACGAGCAGTTCGCTTCGGCCCAGCTCATTGAAGTTGATCACCATCTCTTTGGCGGGAGATCCCCATTCGATCGATTGCGGGCCTTCAAAGTACCAACTTCCCAGAAGCTCCGGGAGCGGAGTTTTGGCCGAAGAGGAAAAGGCGGGGAGCAGGGTGAGCAGTAGAATGTTGATGAAGTAGAAAAATTTGTCTCGCATGGTGTGGACTCCTTGGCTGTCTGAGGCCAGGATCCCACCATCGCGTCTCGAGGGAGTGAAGGCCTCGTGAAGAGGCCTTCAAAAGGATCTTAAAAACCTTCGCAAGCCTGTCCTTGAGTCTGGAGAGATTGCAGTTGCAGGGCGGGGAGTAAAACTTTGATCGCGGCGCTCAGCACCCGGGCCTGACATTTTAGGTCTTCGCCAGCCTTCTCGTTGAAACAGTGTTCTTCGTCTTCGAACATATTGGTTTTTTCATCGACGAGATTGAGGATGCGTTCGAATTCCTTTTTACCGTGTTTTTCCTGACCCTGTTTGAACGCTTGATCGAGGCAGGCATCGATTTTCTTCAACTGCTGAGCGACGGTGGCGGGCTGTGCCCCGGCGGAAGCGGAAACGACAACCAACAAGGTCATGAGGATCATCTTAAGGATTTTCATGTGAACTCCTGGGTTTTGAAGACACCCAGGCCAATGAGCAAAGGGCATTCCACTTCAATTCGATTTGAGATGGACCCATCGTTTCCAAATGAGACAAGCGCCTGAACGGGACATTTTTGGGAAAGACCGCCGAGGAAATAACGACAGTGGCAAGAGCTGCTTCACTCGAAGTAAGACAGCGGATAGGACAGGAGAGCCTCGATCTTGCCCCAAGAGGAGGCCCCTGTTGGGAAGGTGTACTTTTGAGCGGCGCTTCGGATCACTCTTTCGAACTCCGGGTTGTATTTGATCCAGAAAGCGTATCCGCCGCCTAGAATACTGGCTCCGCCGAGACCCCAACTGCTGGGCGGGTACCCAAAGTTGACTCGGTTCGAGTAGTTCACGCGATACCAGCCATTTGTGCCGTCCAAGTAATTCGTGAAATTCGGCGAAGAGAAATTTCGATTGAAGGTGACATAGGCCACTTGGTTCGTCAGGCCCTTCATGATCCGCTCGATCGGAAAACTCAGACCGAGGGGCATCCGCACTTTTTCGATCGTCCAAAAGAATCCAACCAGGCGTCGGGCATGACTGACATCCCAGCCGAAGTTGAGAGCGGGTTTCGGAGGGCGGGCCACCGGGCCACCCGCAACCGTGTATCCAGGAAAAACGGGGTCGTGATCATCGCTGTAGTTATGGTCGGGATGGCCGTTGAAACCGCCAAGTTCCCATTGAGCGGTTTCGACGGGGGTTCCTGAAAAATCGTTGGCCGTTTGATAGGTGATACGGCTTTGCGTTTGAGCAAAGAGGTGCGAATGTAAGTCGTAAAACTCTGGCGAATTTTGCTCCATTCTTCTTTGATAGCGAGATCTTTCGCGGTGGGACCTTCTTCGGAGGACGTATCGATGACAGAGAGGCGTCCGCAGTTCTGAAATAGCAGAGACAGAACAAGAATGACAATCCCTGTGGTGATCGCCTTTTGCATGCGCTCCACTCCTCCCCTTGATGAGTTTCGGTCGAGCGGAGGGCGGTCATGAGAGGCAATGAAAAAGTCTTAATTTGGCGCACTCAAGATGTCGTTATTTGTGAGAGGGCCTATAAACATCTCGGGGCGTTTTGTTGACTCGGGAATCGGTCGGTTTCATGCTGAAGGGACTGGAGGCTTGAGTCGGCTCATCGAATGAGTTCGTTCATCCTTGTCTGACCTGCGGCGCTTGCTGCGCTTACTTTCGAGTCGCCTTTTACTGGCGCGAGGCCGAGCTTTCCGATTCGCCTCATCCTGTTCCCAAAGGACTTTTCGTTGAGCTCGACTCGCAGAAGCGAGCAATGAAGGGCACGGAGCAAAAACATCATCAGAAATGTTGCGCGCTCGAAGGGCGAGTCGGCGAGAGGGTGAACTGTCGCATCTATGATAATCGCCCAACTCCGTGTCGTCAGTTCGAAGCTTCTTTCGAGAGTGGGGTGCATAACCCACGCTGTGATGAGGCTCGGCGTGCTCATGGGCTTGCTCCCTTGAGTGGCAAAGACTGGAAGGGGCACGGTCCTTCCCAGGGGCCGAAGAAGCCCGATCACGACAGGGATCTTTGAGGTGATAGTTCAGCGAGGCTTTGGCTCGAGGGCCTCTTGGAAGAACTTCGACTTTTCGGCAAGACGAAGCATGTAAGGCCGGGTGTCTTCTTTCGCGGTGTCGGGGAGACGGGACCACGGGAGGATGTGTTCGTCGGGCACGTACCGGAACGTGAAGTTGATCCGGCGGGTTTCAAAACCTTCGACCGGCAATTTGAACGAGTGGCCGCCTTTGGTTTCGACCCGTTGTACCCGGTGAAACAACTGCTTTTTGAAGCGATAACCACCAAAGATTTGTAAGTCGCCGTCTTCCAGCCACTGCTGAATGATAACCTTGCTTTGTTTTTGATGTCCGTCGCTTTTGACGAATTGAAACAAGGCCCGTTCACCGAGCGAGAGAGAGACGACGGGACCCAGTTCGAAATCTTTGTGTTCGCCGACTCGGGCGCAGTCGATGCGTTTGTCACCTTCGATGCGGTCACCGTAAAAATTGATCAGGCAGGTGTTCAAATGCCATCCGCGGGGAACGTCCTCTTTGCCGAACTCGGAGCGCACGATCTGTTCGGCCCGTTGGACCACGGCGGCCAATGGCGCTGGATAAGGCTCGGCATGAATGCAGCGGTTTTCGGTTCCTTTGGGTGGGTGATAATAATTCAAGCAGGCGAACTGCCAATTTCCCAGCCAGTAAACCGGGCGCAAAAGAGTTCGCTGTTTCTGTCCGGTCGGTGGCGGATTGTTTTTCGAGTAACGTTCCTCCCAGATGGGATGAAGAGTCTCGAGCCAGGAGACGATTTGTTGGCGTTCGTCCCTGGAAAGATCGTTCTTTCGCAGGATGAGACCTTGTTGAGAATCCGTCTGTTTTTGAAAGGGGCGCATGGGGGTCTTATACCATGCTCCGGCTTGACCTGTGAGGGCTGTCGAGAGGAGGATGGCCTTGCATGAAAAAACCACAGGTGATCAAAGCTGAAGCCGGGACCACAGAGAAAAAAACGCTCATCGACGCCCTCCCCAAGATCAAGGGGAAGCGGATTCTGATCGTTGGTGACGTCGGTCTGGACGAATATGTCATGGGGCAGGTCCGCCGGATCAGTCCCGAGGCCCCGGTTCCGATCCTCGAGGTCGAAAGCGAAGACAAGCGTCTGGGGCTTGCGGCCAATATTTCCCGCAATATCGTGACTCTTGGCGGAGAAGCCCTGACCGTCGGCGTGGTCGGGAACGACACGGGCGCCGACATGCTGAAAGATCTTTTCAAGCAAGGCAAAGTCTCTTGGGATGGGATGATCGTCGACGGTCAGCGACCGACGACTCGGAAGACTCGGGTCATGGCCCAGCATCACCATTTGGTTCGCGTGGATTATGAATTGACCCGTTATCTGGCGCCCGAAACCGAAGCCCGCGTTCTTGAAAAAACCCGCGAGCTTTTGCCGTTGGCCGATGTCGTGATCCTGCAGGATTATGCCAAAGGGGTCGTCTCTGAAAGTCTGACAAAGGCCGTGGTGGAATTGTGCCGTGAGGCCGGGAAGCGCCTCTTGGTCGATCCGCACCGTTCGAAGGGGGCCGAGTTTTATCATGGCGTCGATCTGATTAAGCCGAACTATGACGAGTCTGTGGCTTTGAGCGGACTGCGGTTTGATGACCTCAAGGACAATCCGAACAAAGTTTACGATGTCGGAAGGGCCTTGCAGAAAAAATCCGGTGCTCACGAAGTGGTTCTGACCCGGGGGAAAGACGGAATGACAATCTTCTCGGGTGAAGACGTCACCGAGGTTCCCACCTACGCACGCAAGGTTTTCGATGTGAGTGGGGCTGGGGATACGGTCGTCGCGGCTTTGTCGTTGGGCTTGGCTTCGGGACTGAATCTCGTGCAGTCTTGCATGCTCGCGAATTTCGCGGCAGGCGTTGTCGTCGGCAAGGTCGGCACGGCTCCCTGCGAAGTGAGTGAGCTCATCGAATATATCCAGACCGCGCATTAGGAACGTCGGCTTTTCCGCCGGGCCTTTTCATGTCGACCTTGGTCCTATCTTGAGTCGAAGACTCCCTGCTCTCGCTAGGTTGGAGACAGTCCATATTCATTCCTGATTCTCATCAGCGCTTCTCTGTGTGTGTTCATTTGAGACGTTTGCTCAAGGGAAACATCACTTATACCGATGGTCTTAGGTGGATTCACCTTAACTGAACGTATATTGAGATGAGGTTCATCGAGATGAGAAAGGCATGGAGATTCGGCACTTCCGCAATCGCTCTTGGCTTTGTCTTCTCGGGCTTTTTCATTTCCACCAATGTTTATGCGAATTCGGGTGTGACCTATCATGGACGCTTGTTCAAACCGAATGGTGAGCCCGTGAGATCGTCTTCTGTTCAGTTTCGTATTCAAGTTCGCACTCCATCGGATTCCGACTGCTTGATGTTCGAGGAAATCCAGACGAAGGACCTTTCCGATTCGAATGGTCTCTTTAGTGTCAGCATTGGTGATGGCTCCGCCACCGTGGTAAATACAGAGCCGTTCCCCTTGTCAGAGGTTTTTCAGAACCAGCGAACGATCGCTTTTCCCAGTGGAAAATGCATTCAGTCTGCGACAGCTGTTCTGGGCGCGATGGCATCACGACAGTTGGCTGTCTCGTTCAACGATGGCAGCTTTTCTGGGTGGGAACCTTTGCCAGCTCAGAAAATTCAATTTGTTCCGATGGCGATGGAGGCAGTTTCTCTCGGAGGACATCAAACTTCGAATTTGTTCCGTGTTCACTCGGTAAGTGGAGTGCCTCAAGTCATGGATCCTTGGACTGTGGCAAATTATCAAAAGCTTCTCGATCTCGTTGGAAGCACCACGGTCTCGGGTGGTGTGGCGAGCATTGTTGGAACGGCTTCAGGATTTACGGGAACTCTTTCAGGTGATGTGACTGGTGCGCAGTCTCTCACACGTGTTGAACGCTTGCAGGGCCGAAATGTTTCAAACAGTCTTCCGACGGATGGGCAGCTTTTGAAGTGGAACAATGCTTTATCACAGTGGGAGCCCGGCAGTGCACCTGCTGCAGGAAATCCCGAGTGGTCAGACATCATCGATAGACCCACAAGTCTTCCACCCGATGGACTTGCAACGGGTGACCTCACGGGAAATTATCCGAATCCAACCATCGCAAACAATGCGGTGACGGCGGGGAAAATTGCGGCGGGCGCTGTGGCCTTTTCGAAGATCGCAGCGGGCTCTGCGACGGGGCAAGTCCTCAGATATGAAGCGGGGACCGGCTGGTCGTCGATGAAACTCAACTATGCGGATCTTGTAAATAGCACGGATGGGTCCCCTTGGCCGGGGGCATGTGCGGCGGGTTCATTCATGAACTGGAATTCCGGGACAGATGCGTTCGAGTGCGTGGCACTGACGAATGCGATGGTGGCAGGTGCCCTCACGACTCTACCAGTAAGCAAAGGTGGAACGGGTGCCACGACCGAGCAAGCAGCACGAAATAACCTTCTTCCTGTGCAAACAGGGAATGCGGGAAGGATCTTGCAGACGGATGGAACGAATGTTTCATGGCAGGATGCTCCCAGTACCGGTCTAGATCCAGCAAACAACCTCAGTGAGCTGACAAACACCACAACGGCGCGGAGTAACCTTGGGCTCGGAACAGCAGCCACGAAGAACGTCGGAACAGCTGCGGGGAACTTGGTTGAACTCGATGGAAGTGCGAGAATCCCGGCATCATTTTTGCCAAATCAAAGTGGTACTTACTTTGCCCAAGGTGGAAACGCTTTTGGTTCGCCAGCTGTCCTGGGAACAACGGACATGGAGCCTTTGCATTTCCGGACCGGGGGATCGAATAGGCTCACAATCTTGGACAATGGAAATGTGGGAATTGGAACGACTCATCCGACTCAGACTTTGGATGTCAGTGGCAATATTGTGGGAACGCAGCTGTGCATCGGTGCCGATTGTCGTTCTGCCTGGCCTGTAGCTGGTGGCAGTGGAACAGTGACTGAAGTCGCTGTGGGCACTGGCTTAACAGGTGGACCGATCACAAGCAGTGGAACGATCTCCATTGCAAGTAGTGGAGTAGGATCTGCAGAACTTGCCACCGGAGCCGTGACCACAGCGAAAATCGCGGATGGACAAGTCACTGGCGTAAAACTGGAAACAATCTCGGGCCTAACGAACGGAACTTACGGTTCTTCGACGGAGATTCCGGCAATCACAGTCGATACAAAAGGACGCATCACTGCGATTTCGACGAACACAGTAAGTGCTCTACCATCGGCCTCAGGTGTCAGTGGAAAGTTCCTGAAATCAAATGGCAGTGCTTGGTCGGGACAGGATATTCTTTTTAGTGATATTAAAAATTCGCTCGGGTCATCGGCATTCAGCTTAGCAGGCTGCGGTCCTAGCAAAACTATTCAGTGGTCGTCGTTGACTGACACCTTCTCTTGTCAGGATATCGACAATCTCGATGCTGGGAAAATCACAACGGGAACACTGAGTGCCTCAAGGTTGCCGACCTCGATCACCAGCGCACTGTGGACTGAAAGTAGTGGTAACGTGCTCGCGCTTCAGGAAATGTGGGTATAGGAACCACCAGTCCAGCGGCGAAATTAGATGTCGCAGGTGAGGTGAAATTCGGCAATACTTCTTCTGTCTGCAATTCGACGAATGAAGGACAGCAGCGATATAATTCCACATCCAAAACCATGGAATTTTGCAATGGGACAGCCTGGGCGCAAATGGCGGGTGCGGCTGCTCCGCAAGGAACGCTCTGCGGCCGTCGCTCCGTCATCTGCGATGGCGCTACTCCGAGTTATGATCCATCTGGGGTCTCATCTAATACAACTTGCCAAGGTGCGACTCTCACAGCCGTATGCCTTGGTTGGGCGAGCTATGTATCGGGGGTTGGCGGATGTCCTTCAGATTATAGTGGCAGTTGGACAGATGTGGGTGTCGATCCAAGCAGTGGCCGCAGGTTTTTCATCATCAGCTGCGCGAAGAACTGAGTGACGTTTCTTATTGGAAGAAGACGTTTATGGTCATTCAATTTGATTTCTGGGACACGGTCACACCCCCAACAAAACAAATAGTACGCTTTGGGGGTGGACTAGATTAATTTTAAGGGGTCACTTCATAATCATTGATCTGAATATTATCGTATTTGGGAATGCCTAGCTAAACTGAAATGTTAGATCCAGAAAAAGGCGCTTTAAAATGCGAACGGCATCGGTTTGACCCGATGCCGTTCCGGCAAAGAACTACTGGATTCAAGTACCAGACCCGAATTCCGTCTTTGCCTTGAAATCAATCTAACCTAAAAATTGAATTTGTGTGTGAAGAGGCTGTCTTGATCCGTTGAAGGGATCGTGAATCAAGAGGGGAGCCCTAAACAACACTGAGCATTTCTGTGATTTTCAGAAAGAAGTCGAGGCTCCAGGCATCGAGCTCAGACTGATTTTTGACAAAAGGGGCGACGTCTCGTTTTGCGTTCTCAAAGTCGACGGTCTTGAATCGCCGGGACAGGGCTTCTTTGAGCTGCTTCAAGTCTTTTAGATCCGTCGGCTTGGCATGTCCGCTTTGGATCGCTTTGTCTCTGAGGTATTCAAGGCGAACGGGGACGGAGTTTTTTAAATACCAGACGTAGTCGTAGAAATCCCGGCCTTTCACCCGATTTTTCCAGCTTCGGTAGAGAAGGGCATGAAGCTTTCCGGCAAAGAGGTCGGGCTTTTTCAAACTGATGATGGGAAAACTGATGGGGGATAGCAGGTACTGTGTTTCCGATTGAAATGAGATTGCGGGATCCGTATCGACCTCGAATTTGATCTGCAGTTTGGAGTCCTTGTGATTGGTGGGTCCATACTTTTTCAAAGCTTCAATTTTTAGAAGATGAATTCGCGTGTTGGCTTTGATGAAAGCCGACTCGATTTCGGTCTTTGTTTTTTTGTCGACAACACCGATTGTGGTTTGAAACCCGTAGGCCGCAAGCTCTTTCTCGACGGCCGAAAGATAAGGTGTCAGCGAAAACTTTTG